>NZ_CP124620.1:2252727-2574545 GCF_030128875.1 Stenotrophomonas sp. BIO128-Bstrain
GTAGCCCACCGTGGCCTGCTGCCGGCCGAAGGTCACCGTCAACGGCAGCCCGACATAGCCGAGCCCGATGACGCCGATGCGCGGCGCGGCCGCGGCGGAAATGGCCTGGGTCATCGCTCGGCTCCGCATCGCGGAACCGGGCCTGCCAGCAGGCGGGGCGTCATCAGGGGATACGTCATGCGATACGGAGCCGGGATACAGGTCATGCAAGCCTAACGCGCCTGCCCCTGCCCCACAAAGAACAAAGCCGCCGCCCGCGGAGAGTACGGACGACGGCCAAAGGAATAATGGTCCAGCTGCGGTTACTACCCTTTCAGACAGCCTCCAAGGGCAAACCCCGCAAGACTGGTCACAGCTGGTAGGAAGAGGATAGGCGGGCAACCGTGATCATTGTGTTACGGGCAGCGTTGTTCTGCGTTACGAACCCAGCGTCACCGCAGCCGGTTCCAACTCGCCGGAGACACCGGTCCACGCCGCAAGCAGACAGCCAAACCCCGTGGGCGCGTCGCCCACTGCGGGCAGGACGGCCAGAAATCCGTGCCAGGGCGCATCGATGATGCGCGCCAGTGCTTCGGGCTCCACTGCTGCGGAGGCCATCGTCCAGCGGGGGAAGTGGCGGGCACCGACCGACCCGCGCGCAAGCTCGCGCAGGTTGGTATGGATGCGCGCGTTGAACACACGCTGGAATACCGAATCCACGCCATCCTCCGGACCTTCGAAATACTGCAGGAACCGACGCCCGTCGAACATCAGCACGCCGGTGACGCCGGCCACTTTATTGAATCCCGATGCCGCGCGCAGGATCTGATCGATATCAGACGTTTCGATTCCATCGACAGCGTCGCTGACATAAGCGACCGCATGCAGCGGCATGAAGGATTTCCGGAATGAACTGAAGCTGACTATGCCATGAAGTATTCGCACTGGGTAGACATCGACTGTGTCTGCCATCCCGTTCCGGAAAAGCGCGTCGGCGCACGCCTCATTCCGGGATCTGCACCTCGAATCCACGCTCGCGCAACTGATCGATGTAGCCGCCGGGCGTGACCAGCGAGGTCACCGGCACCGTCGCGAAGGTCACCGCGTTGCGTGCCAGCGCGTCGCTGGCCATGGAGATCCATTTGCGGTGAGCCTGGGCATCGACGTCGGTAAGGCCGCGGCGGCGCCCGAAGTCACTGTTGGCCACCGCATCCACGCAGGCCACGTACTGCCCTTTCACTGCAAGGCGCTGCAGCGCCTGGATATCACCCACGGCCCAGGCATTGGCCCGCTCGGCCAGCAGCGGCAGCCCGTGCTCGATCACCTCCAGCGTGCGACGGAAGCATTCCACGTCCTGCAGGGCCGTCCCGCGCACTTCCTTCAACGCCTGCCGCGGGTCGGCGATCTTGATGGTGACCTGGGTCGACACCGGCTTGAGGCCGTGTGTCTTGCTGGCCTTCTCGATGATCCTGGAGACCGGCGAGGATCGGCCGAGCCCCACATCCTTGAGGGCGGCGGCGTACAACTGCGTGGCCGCCACCAGCGGGCGGTCTTTCTCGATGCCATTGTCGCGCCCGATGTGACGCTGCTTGAGCAGCGCCCAGCGTGCATAGAGATCGGGCGGCAGTACCTCGCGCAGCGTGCGTCCGTCCGGATCGCGCGCCGCCTTCATCGCCGCAGGCGCCAGGGTCAGGCGGCGGAAGAACCCCACATCGGCATCCAGCGTCCAGCCGGGTGAGCCGAGCACCTCCTGGGCACTGGCGATCACCGCCTGCACCTCGTCGGCGCGCCAGTCCAGCTTGGCCGGCAGCGGCGAGACGGTGCCGAGAATCCACAGTGTGTGCCCCTGGCTGTTGCGGACCTGCCACATGCCCGGCCCCGGCTGCACGCCGGAGACCAGCACCGGGGCAAGGTCGATCACCTCGCCCGCCGCCTGCGCCGGTACCGGTACCGGTTCCTGCGCCGGCGCATGGACCTGGGCATTGGCATGGACCGCGCCGCCGAGCAGCACCGCCATGCCCCACACCAGTGCGTTCCCTGCACGTCCTGCGTTGGCCATGTGACCTTTCCGAAGTGAGTTGCTGCGCAGCGTAAGGCGGCGCGCGGCCGGCTGCGTAAAGTTTGCGTTGCACCGGAACGCCGGCTGCAACGAACAAGGGCAGCCGGTTGGCTGCCCTCGCGTGGAATCATCACCGGCGTGCGTCGATCGCAGCGCGATCAGAACCCACGCCAAGGGGAAGCCTTGGTGCCCGGGGCCGGAATCGAACCGGCATGGGGTCGCCCCCGGCGGATTTTAAGTCCGATGCGTCTACCAGTTTCGCCACCCGGGCAACGGCGCGCATAGGGTGCCTGATCGCGCCCGGTTTTGGAATGCACGCACGCCGGGGCGATGGCACTCAGATCGCCCTGGAATACCGCACCGGCTGGTCCGGCTGCGCCAGATAACGGTCGAAGCACATCGCCAGCAGCCGCAGCAGCGGGCGCCCGCGTTCGCTGGCGCGTACCACGCCGTGCGCGTAGTCGGCCAGGCCGTCGGCCTGCAGCGTGGCCAGCGCGCGCAGCCCGTCGGCGAAATACGCCTCGAAGTCCACGCCATGCCGTGCTGCCAGCGCGGCGCCATCCACTTCGCCCTGGCACATCAGCTGGCCGATCAGCTCGGCGCGCAGTACGTCGTCCTCGTCCAGCTGCAGGCCACGCCAGACCGGCAGGCGCCCTGCATCGACGGCCGCCTCCCAGGCCGGCAGCTCGCGCGGGTTCTGGCTGTAGGTGTCGCCGATGTGGCTGATCGCGCTGGCGCCCAGGCCGACCAGATCGGTATCGGCATGCGTGGTGTAGCCCATGAAGTTGCGGTGCAGCTGGCCCGCGCGTTGTGCCCGCGACAGATCCTCCTCCGGCAATGCGAAGTGGTCCATGCCGATGTACTGATAGCCCGCCTCGGAAAGCCGTTGCACCGCCAGGCCGAGCAGGGCGAGCTTCTGGTCGGGACCGGGCAGATCCGCATCGGCGATCTGGCGCTGCGCGCGGAACAGGTGCGGCAGGTGGGCATAGCCGTAAACCGCCAGGCGATCGGGGCGCTCACGCAACACCGTTTCCAGTGTCTGCGCGAAGCCGGCCAGCGTCTGCTTCGGCAGGCCATAGATCAGATCGACATTGACCGAACGCAGCCCGTACTCGCGGCACGCGCGCAGGATGTCCAGGGTGGCCTCCACGCCCTGCTCGCGGTTGATCGCCTTCTGAACGTCCGGATCGAAATCCTGCACGCCCAGGCTGGCGCGGTTGAAGCCCAGCGCGGCCAAGCCGGCGATGTCGGCGCGGGTGACGAAGCGCGGGTCCAGTTCGATGGAGAAATCGCGTGCGGCCGCAGTGCTGAAATTGAAGCGCTCGCGCAGCCCCTCGAGCAGCTCACGCATCTGTGCTGGCGCGAGGAAGTTCGGCGTGCCGCCACCGAGGTGCAGCTGGATCACTTCGCGGGCCGGATCGAACTGCGGCGCCATCAGGTCCGCCTCGCTCAGCACGCGGGCGACGTAGCTGATGCCCTTGCTGTGGTCGCGGGTGATGACACGGTTGCAGCCGCAGTAGAAGCATGGGCTGCTGCAGTAAGGCACGTGCACATACAGCGACAGCGGCCGGCCGAGCCGGTTGCTGCCGGCGATGGCCTCGCGCAGGGCCAGCTCGCCATACCCGTCATGGAAGTGCGGCGCGGTCGGATAGGAGGTGTAGCGCGGCCCGGGCCGGTCGTGGCGGCGCAGCAGCTCGGGGTCGAAGTGCCAGGCAAGCCCGGCGGCGGCAGGCGAGAAAGTATCCATGCCGCCAGCGTGCACGCGCGCGGGCGCGCACGCATTGCGTCAGATCAATTCAGGCCCTGGCGGCCGACCAGCGGCAGGCTTGGCCAACGCAGCATCTGGAAGCGACGCCAGAACGTATCGGCGATCCGCCCGGCAACGTCATCGGCCAGCCGCTGCATCGGCGGATTGCCACATTCGGCGGTGGTCTGCCGGAACAGGGCCAGCCAGCGGTCGAACAGATCGCGGTCGAGCTCATCCATGGCCATGTGCTTGGGCATCGGCGCGCCTTTGAAGCGGCGCGTGCCGCGCAGCATCGCCGACCAGAAATCGACCAGTTGGGCCAGGTGCGCATCCCAGTCGTGAATCCGTGCCGCGAAGACCGGCCCCAGCCGCGGCTCCTCGCGGACGCGCGCATAGAAGTCATGCACCAGCCGGGTGACCTCATCTTCGCTGCACAGGTCCGGCGCAGGGAGAGGCAGCGCGTTGTCGGTGGGATCGGCCATGAACGTCCTCGGGCGGCAACGCCCAGCATCGGCGGCAGCGCGTGCCGCTGCCTTGATCAGAATCAATGAAGGCCGTCGCGAAGCCTTCTAGTCTGGGAGCTCGACAGGAAGCGCGCACCCGCGATCCCGGCCCCCGGTCGGCGCGAAGTATAGCCGTGCCCTGCCCCCTCCTCCTGACCGTGGCCGCAATGAACGACCTGCACGACCCGCCCGACGGCAGCCGCCGACGGCTGATCCAGCAATGGGGCGCCATCCTGTGGCCCAGTTTCGTCGCAGCCGGCCTGGCCAGCGTGGTGTTCTTCGCGTTCGTCGACCCGCTGCGCCTGCGCGACATCACCTTCCCGCAACACGAGATCAGCCGCGAACTGGGCTACACACTGGGGTTCTTCATGTTCTGGGCGGTCACCGCCGCCGCCAGCACGATCACCTGGTACCTGCTGCGGCCGATGCCCGGCGACGACGACGATCTGCCGCTGGGGTGACCATGACAGACCGCCTCACCCTGCATCTTGTCGATCCACCACCGGCACCGCCGCCCACCGTTCGCCGCGCGCCACTGCGCTGGCGGCCGCTGCTGTCGGCGCTGCTGCTGGCCGGCTTCTATGCCCTGCCGTGGCTGCGCTGGGAGGGCCGCCAGGCACTGTTGTTCGACCTGACCGCGCGCCGTTTCGATCTGTTCGGCTGGACGCTCTGGCCGCAGGACGTGGGCATCCTGCTGGGGCTGGCCGCCGTGCTGGCCACCACCCTGGTGCTGCTGACCAACCTGGCTGGCCGGGTCTGGTGCGGCCATGTCTGCCCGCAGACCTTGTGGAGCCGGTTGTTCCGCTGGATCGAACAGGCCGCCGCGCACTGCCTGCCGGCCGCACCGGCGCGCGCGGCCAAGCATCTGCTGTGGCTGCTGGTGGCCGCGTGGACCGGCATCACCTTCGTGGGCTTTTTCAGCCCGATCCACGGTCTGGTCGGCACGCCGTGGCCGCCGGCCTGGAGCGGCTGGGAAACGTTCTGGATCCTGTTCTATGCCGCCGCCACCTGGGGCAACGCGGGCTTCCTGCGTGAACATGTCTGTCGCGAGTTGTGCCCGTATGCGCGCGTCCACGGCGTGTTCTGCGACAGCGACACGCCGCGCATGCACTATCACGCGCGTCGCGGTGAGCCACGTGGCCCGCGCGTGGCGGGGTTGGGTGGCGTGCAGGACCGTGGCCGCGGACTGCTCGATCCCACCAGCGCCAGCGATTACGCGTTCCGCGCCGCGCATGAGGACATCGCCGGCCCCATGCCGCACTTCAGCGCCGATCGGCTCGGCGATTGCCTGGATTGCGGGGACTGCGTCACCGCCTGTCCGATGGCGCTGGACGTGCGCGCCGGGCCGCATGCCGATTGCATCGGCTGTGGCGACTGCCAGGACGCCTGCGATGCGCGCATGCGTGCGTGGCAGTTCCCGACCGGTCTGATCCGCCGTGCCAGCCCGTCAGCCATGCAGCAACGCCCGCCACGCTGGATCCGCCCGCGCACGCTTGCCGCGGCCAGCACGCTGCTGGCCCTGCTGGGCATCGGTCTCCATTACCTGTAGTGGCGCCGCGTTGGCGGTTGTCCCCGTCCCGATTCCCGGTCCCCCGACCCGGTTTCAGCGAGCGCGCGGTCGCGCACTGCGTGGGGGCACCAACTGGGCGCGCCGCACGATCCCCAACTGTTCGATGATCAACGCCAGCTCATTGGTGACACGGGTTCGCGCGGTGCCCTGCGCCGGTGGGACCAGTCGCTCCAGCACGCGCTGGTAGGTGGACCAGAATTCCGGGCCGCAGCCATGTTTCACGTAGCTGGCTTCCAGCTCGGTTCGCACTCCGTCAGCCAAGTCATGTTCGCCGTATTCCATACGACCTCCGTGGGACTTGCTTGCTTCAGGGACGACAAAACCCCCTCAGGGGCGGATTCACTTCGGGTTCACTTAAAATTTGCACTTCCTTTGCATTAAGTCAATTACCACACGGCCAAAGGCCACGCCCCTGATGAATGGTTCATCTCGCGCCTGCGCCCGCATCTGCATCATGCAGGGCGCATATTGACAGCAGCATGTCAGCGCGGCGGCGGATACTCCGCCTCTGGCCGGCTCCTGGTATCAGCCCCTGCGGGTAAACGCTGCAGGCGTCATCTCATTCCGCTGCCGAGCGCACCGGCTGTGACGCGGCCTGCCCGGGCAGGTGCGGGGCGACGAACTGCAGCAGCCGCTCCATCCCGCTGCCCGCCGGCGAGCCGCCGGCGATACGGTCTGCGAAAGCCTCCCAGTCACCTGCCGAGAGCACCTCGATCAAGGCAGGCTCCACGCCCAGCCAGCGCATGCTCCAGTACGGGAAAAAGCGCTGCGGTACGCGCGCGTGGCCGAGCTTGTGGATGGCGCGATGGCTGCGCGCCTGCAACACCCGCTCATGCACCGCCGACACCCCGTCATCGGGACCTTCGAAGTACTGCAGGAAACGACTTCCGTCGCACAGCAGTACGCCGGTTACCCCCGCCAGGCTGTTGAAGCGGATGGCATCCTCGACAAGGGCGTCAAGATGCGCCGCAGACAGCGGGCCCGCAACGTCGCTGACATACGCGATCGCGCATAAGGGCATGGGTAAACTCCGACATTCTCAAAGCACTATGCTGGCACTTTCAGGTATCTAAATAAAGCCGCTGGCTGAAGCATTCAGATGCCGCCGCAAACGAAAGTTTCCATCGCGCGGTGGTTTCGTCACCCGGGCCGCTGCGGGCAGCCGCGCGCACTCACTGCCGCGTGGCGATCGAACTACGTACTGCCTCACTGAATGCATCGAGCAGGAACGGCTTGGCGATCATCGCCATGCCGTTGTCGAGGAACGCCGAGCGTTCCTGCGCCTTCTCCGCGTAGCCGGTCATGAACAGCACCGGCAGGGATGGCCGCGTCTGCCGCGCGATTTCCGCCAGCTGCCGCCCATTGAGACCGGGCAGCCCGACATCGGTGATCAGCAGGTCGATCTTCTTCGACGAGCCAAGGATGGGAATGGCGCCATCGGCGTCGCCGACCACCTCGGCGGTATACCCGAGATCCTCAAGCACCACCGTCACCAGCATCCGCACCTGCTCGTCGTCCTCCACCACCAGGATCGACTGCCCGGCGCCAAGCGATACCGCCTGCGCGTTCGGCGTGTCCTCATCCTCGGCCGGGTCGTGCACCACCGGCATGAACAAGGACACCGTCGTGCCCTGCCCTGGCGTGGAGTCCACGGTGATGTGGCCCCCGGACTGCTGCATGAAGCCGTAGATCATCGACATGCCCAGCCCGGTGCCCTTGCCGATCGGCTTGGTGGTGAAGAACGGCTCGAAGATCCGTTCGACCACCTCCGGCGGCATGCCGGTGCCGGTATCGGACACGGCCACCACGGCGTACTCGCCGGCCGGGATGGTCGGCACCTCCGCCTCGGCGACATGCACATGCGAGGTGCGCAGCCGCAACTCTCCACCATCGGGCATGGCATCGCGTGCGTTGATGGCCAGATTGAGCAGCGCGCTTTCAAACTGGTTGCTGTCCAGGTTCGCGCGCAGCGGGGTATCGCTGGTCACCATCTGGATGCGGATCGTTTCCCCCAGGGTGCTGCGCAGCAGGTGCTGGACCGACCCCACCAGTGCGTTGAGTTCGACGGTTTTCGAATCCAGCGATTGCCGGCGCGAGAACGCCAGCAGGCGCTGGGTCAACGCGGCCGCACGCTGGCTGGAGGCGGTGGCGGCATCCAGGAACCGTTCCAACCCTTCCATGCGCCCCATTTCCACGCGCATGCGCATGATGTCCAGCGAGGACAGGATGCCGGTCAGCATGTTGTTGAAGTCATGCGCGATGCCGCCGGTGAGCTGGCCGATCGCATCCATCTTCTGCGACTGGCGCAGTGCGGCTTCGCTGGCTTCGCGCGCGGCCATCTGGTGTTCCAGTTCGGCGGTGCGCTCGGCCACCATCGCCTCCAGGTCCAGCGCGTGCTGCTGGCTGGTCTCCAGGGCCAGTTTGGAGGCGGTGATATCGGTGACGAACACGTGGAACCCGTCGGGCGTTCCATCCGCATCAACGCGTGGCGAGTAGCGGATCTCACTGTCGCGCCGCCGGCCATCGCTGAACGGCCAGTTCGCCTCGAACACGATGTGCTCGCCGGCCAGCGCACGTTCGATCAACGGCCGGCGACTGGTCCACACTTCCTGCCCGAACACGTCGGGCACACGCCTGCCGATCACGTCCGAAACCGGCCGCTCGAACCAGGCTTCATACGCCTTGTTGGCGAAACGGTAATTCAGGTCACGGTCGATGAAGGCGATCAGCACCGGCATCGCGTCGGCCACCAGGCGCAGTTCGGCTTCGCTGCGCTCCAGCGCGGCACGCCCATCGGCCAGCGCCCGCATCTGGTCACGCACCAGGAACTGCTTGTCGCGCGCGCGCAGCGCACTGCGCACCGAACTCAGCAGCGAGCTGCTGCCCAGTGGCCGGTCCAGTTCGATGATGTTGATCGCGAGCTGCAGGCCGGCGTCGGCCAACGGCCGCTTCTGCGAGCGCGGGGACCGCAGCAGGATGAAGGGTATATCCGACCAGGACGGTTGCCGGGCCAGAGGCTCGAGCAGGGCAGCCGTGCCTTTCGCCACGGCCTCCTCGGTGACCACCACCGCGCCCACCTCGTCATCAAGCGCATCGGCCAACCACGCCAGGCTTTCGTGGATCGTGGTCCGCAACCCGGCGGCGTTGAGCACGGCAGCGATGCTCGGCGCATCACGCCCGAACGGTGCAACGATGTGCACCACGCCGGACGTGGCGTCAGTCTGCACGGGTGTGGCCGAGCAGATGCGCCGTATTGCCCACGAATTCCGGCGTGCCGGTCAGGATCCCCTTGAACTCGTTGAGGGGCGCACTGAGCGAAATGCCCTTGCCGTCGATATTGAGCTCGCGGATCGTGTTCTCGTGCGCACCGCCGCGGTTCTTGATCACCGAGATCGCCTTGCGGATCCGCCCCTGCGACTCGAAGAAGCGGAACAGCACGACCGAGTCGGCGATGTAGGACACGTTGAGATTGCCCGTGGACATGGTGCCGACCAGGCCATGCTGCGGATTGATCAGGATGGTCGCCACGCCCTTCTGGTTGAGATAGGACAGCATCTCGTGCAGCTGGAGCATCAGCTGCTTTTCCTGCGGCATCGCCGTGACGTAGCCGTTGAGGCTGTCGATCACCAGCAGGCGGCACTGACGTTCTTCCACCGCACGCTGCATGTTCCAGGCGAACTCGCCCGGCGAGATCTCGGCCGGGTCCACCTGCTGGATCTCCAGCAGCCCCGTCTCCAGATGTTTGCTGAGGTCGATGTCCAATGACTCCGCGCGGGCCAGCAAGGTGCCGATGCGCTCATCGAATTCGAAGATGCAGCAATGCTCACCTCGCTCGCACGCGGCCCACACATACTGCAGCGCCACGTTGGTCTTGCCGCTGCCGGCCGGGCCGGTCAGCAACGTGCTGGTGCCCCGTAGCGGTCCACCACCGAGCAGGCTGTCGATCTCGCCCACCCCGCTGCTGATCGGGGTACCCTTGAATTTGGTTCTTCACCCAACTCCGGGGAAGGCCGCCCGGATCTTCAGGAAGAAGTACGCGTCATCTCGGTATCCGTAGGCAACGCGCTTGATGACCTTGATCTTGTTGTTGATGCCTTCCACCAGGTTCGTCCCGAGCGGCCATCGGCAGTGGGCCAGGATGCCCGGGAGATAAGGCTGCAGACGGCGGACAAAGATGCGCAGCGGCTCCAGCCCGCTTCGCAGGGCGCGATGCTTCCATGACCGCCAGGCCTTCTCCGCCCAGCTCTGGCTTCGGTAGCGCCACAGCTGCTTCAGGTCGTCTTTGAGCAGATAAGTGGTCAGCAGGGCTTTGTTGGCGGCCAGCAGCTCCTCGAGTTGGACGCGCTGCTCGGCCGGGACGTTTTGCCGGTTGCGCAGCAGGAGCCAGCGCGAGGTCTTCACCACCCGTCGCGCGGGCTTGTCGGTGCGTAGGCGATTGGCCTCGTCCACCCGCACCCGATCAATGACTTCGCGCCCGTACTTGGCCACGACATGGAAGAGGTCGTAGACCACTTCAGCATTGGGGCACTGGGCTTTGACCTCCACATCAAAGGCCGAATTCATGTCCATTGCTACGGCTTGGATGCGTTCGCAACCGACCCTGCCGAGTAGTTCAAAGAAGGGACGGATGTCAGCGCGGCTGCGTCCTCGGCCGACCCAGAGCACGCGCTTGCGCGATGGCTCGACGACCACGGTGGCGTAGCGATGCCCCTTCTGGATCGCAAACTCGTCCATCGCGATCACGCGTACGTCCGATAGGTCCACTGGGCCCAGCGTCTGCATCAGATGCCTGAAATCAAGCGCTTTGACCGTCTTCCAGTCCAGACCATGCCACTTTGCGGTGGCATGGATCGAGGTGGTGGCGCACATGCGTGCCACGCTCTGCGCAAGCCGTTGCGTTACCCGGGCATGCCGCTCCAGCCAATCCAAGTGCTCCAGTTTCGGCCCGCAGCGAGGGCAGGCCAGCCGCTGCCGCTGGACTTCCAACTCCACCGGCTCGTCGAACACGGGCAAGTCACGGATGCGCCGGAGCGTCTGGTCGTGGATGGCCACGACCCACTTGCCGCAGCCACTGCAGCGTCGTCGGCGGCGTGAATCAGGCAACAGCGAAAGCACCAGCCACGTGGCTCCGCCACGTGCCTCGCGGCGCCATCCATCCAGGCGATACCCCGCCCAGCCTCCCAGCAACGGCATACAATCCAGCTTGGCCACGGCCGGCCTCGGTTTGTTTTCTCGACAACTACAAATCTAGCTGGTCGGCCGTGCGCCTTCTCCCCTCAGATGGGAGAAGAACCTTGAATTTGGCGTGGTGGTCCGAGGCGATCAGTCGCGGAAACACCTCCAGACCGCCCTCGCGGATGGTCATGTCATGGTAGCCGGCAGTGAAGTTCACCCCGCGCAGCTTCTGCACATGCATCCGCCGGCGGGCCGGACCGAAATCCAGCGTCAGCCGTTCCAGCGATACGACGCCATGACACAGGCTGTGCAGCTGGCCATCACGCTCCTCGCCGGAGGCGGTCATGTCATCGACCAGCACCACGGTTGCGCTCTTCGGCGCGAAGAACTGCTTGAGCGACAGAATCTGCCGGCGATAGCGCAGCGGATCCTGCGAGAGCAATCGCAGCTCGGAGAGCGAGTCGAACACCACCCGGTGCGGCTTGATGCGCTCCACCTCGCCCAGGATCAGCTTGACCGTCTCATCCAGCTCGACCTCCCAGGAGTGCAGGACCGACTGCATGCGGCCGTCGCCCAGCGCTTCCTCGGCCGAGGCCAGCTCGAACAGGTCCAGCCCGTCCAGCGACCAGCCGTGAGCGTTGGCGACTTCCCGGAGTTCGTCAGCCGTCTCGGAGAGCGTGATGTACAGGCAGCGCTCCCCCTTGCTCAACCCGTGCAGCAGGAACTGCAGGGACAGCGTGGTCTTGCCTGAGCCGGGCGGACCCTCGAGCAGATACAGCCGCCCCTGCGGGAAGCCCCCGCCCAGGATGCTGTCGAGGCCTTCGATACCCGTCGCTACGCGTGCTTTTTGTGTCTGCATAAGGCTGCCAATATGGACGGGCGCAGCATACGAAGCGGGTTGTGTAGGCCCTGTCGGCTCTCGCCTGCGAAACTGAATGGAGGCCCACAACGCACAAAGCCCGCATGCGCGGGCTCTGGGCTACTTTCTATTTGGAGGCCTGGGTCGGAATTGAACCGGCGTACGCGGATTTGCAGTCCGCTGCATGACCACTCTGCCACCAGGCCGGTGACCCTACGATCATCGGAGGCGTGTTGCATGCCCCGATAGAGCAAGACCCCGAGAACGGGGCCTGGTCAGGATTTGGAGCGGGAAACGAGACTCGAACTCGCGACCTCAACCTTGGCAAGGTTGCGCTCTACCAACTGAGCTATTCCCGCAAAATCAAGCGTGCATGTTACCGAAACCACTCGAAACACACCAGCTTTTTCACACTTTTTTTCACATCCCGGCCAATGCTTCCGGACCGGATGCCCGCGTGCCACCGCGGAGAAAAACAAGGCCCCGAGGGGGGCCCTGTCGAAATCTGGAGCGGGAAACGAGACTCGAACTCGCGACCTCAACCTTGGCAAGGTTGCGCTCTACCAACTGAGCTATTCCCGCAGACTTTCGCTTGCCCCGACGGCACCGCACCCTGGGGTGCTGGAGGCTGTCGGCCCCTCGACCTGCGTCGAAGGAGCGCTATTCTGTCGGAATTCCTTCACGTCGTCAACATCCTTTTTGCTGCATTTCCGTGCGTTGCCTCGGGCCGTGCGAGCCAAGGGATGCACCCCGGCTACACCCGCATCCCCTGCCGGTGGAAATAGCTCTGTTCGGCGATCCGCTGCATCGCGCCGGACTGCAGCATCAAGTCGATCGGTCACTCCACCTGCAGGTGCTCCATCGCCCAGCGCAACGCGCGTCTGGACCGGAACCTGGGCGCCACCCGCGCCGCTGCGGCTTCGGCCGGCCAACCCTCGCCGCGCAATGGCAGGGCGACCGCATCGCCTACCGCCCAGCCGTGCCGCCAGGACGAATGGATGCCGCCGGCCGAGCGGGGCAACACATCCCGGCCGCGTCGCCTGAGGATCACGCCCGGGCCGGTGATCGGCCCATCGCGCACCCCACACGGCACTCGGTCGCACTAAGGCAGATGCCCGAGTGGGGATTAAGCCGAACCTGCGACGTGTCTGAACATTGCAACTCGTTGCATGGCTTGGCCGCAGGGTCTGGCACATCCTCAGTTGAAACGCAGGTCTGCCGTAGCAACCATGGCGCTGCATTTGGCGCCACCAGCCCGGGCGGCAATGGAAGGAACCGAGCTGGAATCAGCTACAGGGAATCTCCTTTGATGCCTACTGGAGACGCCTCCATGACCTAATACGCGAGCAGAGCAACGGATCACTCCAATGAATTCATCTTTGTCATGGACGAACAAGCTGGATAGCTGGGGGACGAAGTTGCAAGGAACAGAACGACGTTATCCATAAGCCCAGCCCTCATGAAAAACACAATAGCGAAATTGTGGGAACAGGAATTACTTCCAATCAAGGACGCCATCTACTTCTCCAACGGGGAGTCTCACGAATGCAGGATTACGACCCATCCAGTTCCGAGCATAAACGTCGGGGAGAAATTCAGCCTTGACGACTTTAACGAACACAATAAGCAGGACGTCTGCGCCATAGACATTTTCAAGGAAATCCCTCTCACCACTGGAGGGTACTGCTGCACAGGTGGATGCAGCTATGGATCCGACGGATTTATTGCTTACCTGGACAACGAAAGGAACCTTGCCTGGGCGATTTACTCATCATCATCAAACCCTTTCACTGATGCCGTCCAAGTGGACGATCGAACAGTGAAGGTGACAACCACCACGAACCTTGAAATCAACATCGATCTCGAAAGCCCCCTAACCCTTGATCTCACCCAGTAGCCACCCGTCCAAAGAATGCAAAACAACACATCATTTGCATCGCACCTCATCCAATACCACGCAGACGGGACACACACCCCCAACTTACCCAGTAAAACAAATGGACATAAATGAAAATCACTAACGGGAAAAAGGTAGAACTTCGCACCTTCTTTGGCACAAGCACTCCAAACCAAACCACGCGCGCCTCCGAAAATTACTGGAAGCTCATCGGACAGGCCGGAACGGTTATAGCGCAAGAGAATGAGTCCAGCCTTCCTAGACACAAACTCGGCAGCCGGGTACTAGTCGAATTCACCGCATGCATCACTGATCTTGGTCTCATCTGCCACAACGAAGTACCAGACAGCCTTTGGATCCTAGTGACAGACCTAGTCATAGCCCCGGAGAATCAACCATCAAGTTCGACAGAGCAAGCTAATACCTGACAACTTTATCTCGGGTCCGTCGATATCCCATATCCCCAATGACTTACCGACTGCGTCATCCTTCCCATCATCATCTCCGGCACGAGCACCCACGTCCTCTCCAATGCGTGGATGATGTTGACTGACCTAAGCAACGTGATCCCGAGCGAATCCTCGATCCTGTGGTTCGAACCCTATGTGATGAACCCGGGCTCATCGAACTACTGGCGTTACGGCAAGGACCGCACGAACTATTACCACTTCGTGCACACGGAGCAGGCGCTCTACGTGTACTTGCCCATCAAGAACAGCTGCCCGCGGTTCGACCGCGAAAACATCCGCACGTGGTGCAACGTCCGGATCGGAACGCGCCACTGACCGCAGACACGCGCATACAAAAAAAGCGACCCGGAAGGTCGCTTTTTTAGGCGTTTCCCTTCGCGACGGATCGCGATGGAAACAGTATCTGGAGCGGGAAACGAGACTCGAACTCGCGACCTCAACCTTGGCAAGGTTGCGCTCTACCAACTGAGCTATTCCCGCTTGGGAGGCGAAATTCTACAGCCAAACGAGGGGCTGTCAACAGCCCTCATGCATTCTTTTTCGCTTTGGCGTTCTCACGCGCAAGGCGCTCGTCCTCGCGCAGGCTCGGCCATGCCGCGTGCAGGTACTGCAGGCCCGACCACAGCGTGAGAATCGAGGCGATGGCCAGGGTCCAGTCACCGATATGGAAGACCTGGGTACCCATCCAGATGTCCTGCATCGGGGTGTGCGGCGCCACCGAGTACAGCAGGCACAGCAGCGCGATCATCTGCGCGGTGGTTTTCACCTTGCCGATCACCGCCACGCGCACCTTCGCACGCTGGCCGATTTCGGCCATCCATTCGCGCAGTGCCGATACGGCAATCTCGCGGCCGACGATCACCGCCGCCCACACCGCCATCCACGCAGTGGGATGGCCCTGCACGATCAGGAACAGTGCCACGGCCACCATCAGCTTGTCCGCGACCGGGTCGAGGAAGGCGCCGAACGCGGACTGCAGGTCGTAACGGCGGGCGATCCAGCCGTCGAGCCAGTCGGTGAGCGCGGCCAGGCCGAAGATCGCCGCGGAAGCGAAATTGGTCCACTTGTAAGGGAGATAGAACACCAGCACCAGGACGGGGATCATCACGATCCGCAGCAGGGTCAGCCAGGTGGGGAGGGTCAACTTCATTGCGTCTCTCTACTCGCCCGCCGCATCGGGCGTAGGCAGTCCATGAAGGTTAGCGTAGATACGCGCAGCGAGGGCGTCATTGATGCCGTCCACTTTCGCGATTTCCGCTTCGCCGGCGGCTTTCAGGCCGACCAGGCCGCCGAAATGCTTGAGCAGGCTGGCCCGCCGGCGCGGTCCGATGCCGGGAATATCTTCGAGTTTGCTGGTCATACGGGCCTTCTGGCGGCGCCCGCGGTGGCCGGTGATGGCGAAGCGGTGGGCCTCGTCACGCACCTGCTGGATGAACTGCAGGGCGGGCGAGGCAGCGCCCGGGCGCAGCTCGCGACCATCCGGCAGCACCAGGGCTTCATGCCCTGCCCTGCGCTCCACGCCCTTGGCCACACCGACCAGCATCACCCCTTCCACGCCCAGGTCGGCCAGCGCCGATTGCGCCTGGGCCAACTGGCCGGCGCCGCCATCGATCAGCAGCAGGTCCGGCAGCACGCCGTCTTCCTCGACCGCGCGGCGGAAGCGCCGTTCGATCGCCTGGCGCATGGCCGCGTAGTCATCGCCGGGCTCGATGCCACTGATGTTGAAGCGGCGGTACTGGCTGCGCACCGGACCGGCCGCATCGAACACCACGCACGAGGCCACGGTGGCTTCGCCCATGGTGTGGCTGATATCGAAGCACTCCACGCGCTTGACCTGTTCGGCAAGGCCCAGCACCTGCCGCAGGTCCTCGCTGCGGGCGTGCTGCGCGTTGCGGCTGCCCAGCTCGGTGACCAGGGTGATCTGCGCGTTGCGTGCGGCGAGCTCGACATAGCCGGCGCGCTCGCCGCGCACGTTCCATCGCAACTGCACCTTGTGCTCGGCCGAGGCACTGAGCGCCGACTCGATCAGGCTCGCGTCGGGAATTTCGCGGTCGAGCAGGATCTCGCGCGGCGGGGCGTGCTCGGCGTAGTACTGCGAGACGAATGCACCCAGCACTTCATCGGCGCTTTCTTCGCCATTGGTGCGCGGGAAGAACGGGCGCGTGCCCATGTTGCGGCCGTCACGGAAGGCCAGCAGCAACACGCAGGCACTGGCGCCCTGGGTCGCGCAGGCGAGCACGTCCAGATCCGCCGCGCGGCCATCCACGTACTGGCGGGTCTGCATGCTGCGCAGCGAGGCGATCAGATCGCGCAGGCGCGCGGCCTGCTCGAACTCCAGCGCTTCGCTGGCAGTCTGCATCTGGGTGCCAAGCTCACGGGCGAGCTGGTCACTCTTGCCCTCCAGGAACATCGAGGCGCGGCGCACCGATTCGGCGTAATCCTCCGGCGCCACCAGATCCACGCAGGGCGCGCTGCAGCGACCGATCTGGTACTGCAGGCAGGGCCGCGAGCGGTTGCGGAACACGCTGTCTTCGCAGCTGCGCAGCTTGAACAGCTTGTGCATCAGGTTGAGCGTTTCGCGCACGGCGGTGACGCCCGGGTACGGACCGAAGTAACGCCCCGGCACCGCACGCGGGCCGCGGTGCAACGCGATCCGCGGCCATTGCTCGCGGGTCAGCAGCACGTGCGGGTAAGTCTTGTCGTCGCGCAGGGAGACGTTGTAGCGCGGCGAGAGCGACTTGATCAGCTGGTTTTCCAGCAGCAGCGCCTCGGCCTCCGAGCGGGTCACGGTCACGTCCATGCGCGCGACCTGCGACAGCATCGACATGATCCGGGTGGTCTTGGGCGTGCCGTTGAAATAGCTGCCCACGCGGTTGCGCAGCGCGCGCGCCTTGCCGACGTACAGCAGCGTGTCGTCAGCGGCGTACATGCGGTACACGCCGGGGGCGGTGCTCAGGTGGGCCGCAAATGCCTTGCCATCGAAGGCGGGGGCGGAAGAAACAGTCATTCGTTGATCGGCACGTCGCTCAGGACACCACTGACGGGGTCGAACCGCAGCACGGCATGGGCATCGGTCTCGGCGATCCAGACCGCACCACCGCCCAGCGCCAGGCCGGCCGGACCATGCAGGCGCCGCGGCAGCTCCAGCGTGCTCAGCTCACCACCGCCCAGGCGCAGGGTGCGTAGGCGGCCGTTGCCGGCATCGGCGATCCACAACAGCGGCGCATCCGGACTCAGCGCGATCGCCTGCGGGTACTGCAGCAGTGCCGAGGCGCGCGGCCCGTCCTGGTCGCCGAAGCTCCACAGCCCCTGCCCGACCAGTGTCTGGACCAGATCGCCACGCAGTTGCATGGCGCGGATCGACGAGCCCAGCGCGTCGCAGACGTACAGCACCTGCTGGACCGCGGCGACCGAGCACGGCTGCGCGAAGGCAGCCATATGACCACTGCCGTCGCGTTCGTCGATGGCGCCACTGCCGGCGCGCCACTGCAGGCTGCGCTGGCCGAGGTGGTAGCTCCAGATGCGGTTGTCGCCGGCCATGGCGATGTGGACCTGGTTGTCGGCGACCGCCAGTCCCTGCGGGTGGTTCAGTGCGGTACGGCGCGGCTCGGCGATCGGCCCTTCGACCGGCTCGCCAGGGCGGCCGGTGCCGCACAGCGTGTCGACCTGCCCGGAGAGCAGATGGATCCGGCGCAGCGCGTGATTGCCGGTATCGGCCACGTAAAGCCATTCGCGCTCCAGCGCGAGGCCCTGGGGATGATGGAAGGCCGCCTGGGCCTGGTCACCATCCATGAAATCGGCGGTGCCCATGCCGAACTGGCGCAGCACACGGCCGCCATGGCTGCACTCGAGCACGCGGTGGTGACCGGTGTCGGCGATGTACAGGCGCTCGGTGGTCACCGCCAATCCGGTCGGGAAGCGCAGCGGCAGGCGGGGCTCGGGGCTCAGCTCGCGGGCGCCGTGCAGGTCTTCATCGGATGGGTGCGAACTGCCCTCGCACTGCGCCGTGAGCGAACGCTCCAGCTCCCCACCGAGACCGACCAGCCGCTCACGCTCGCGTCCCTGCGCATCGAGCAGCACCAGGGTCGGCCATGCGGTCACGCCGAACCGGCGCCAGCCATCCCAGTCCGCATCCAGCAGGGCCGGGGCGTTCAGCCCATGGCGGCGCAGCAGTTTCAGGGACTGGGCAGGATCGCGCTCACCATCGAAACGCGGCACCTGCAGCACCAGCAGCTGCACCTTGCCGGGGTTGCGCGATTGCCACTGGGCCAGCTCGGCCAGCCGCTGCGCGCACCACACCGAGGCTGCGTTGACGAAGGCCAGCACCACGGGCCGCCCCTGCAGCTCGCCCAGCGTGGTGGGCGTGGCGTTGAGCCAGGTGGCGAATTCGGGCAGATCCTGGACGGGCTGGACGTTCATGCCCCGATTATGCCGGAGGACGCGTCATGCAGCCGTCGTGCCAGGGTCACGGGTGGGCGGCCCACCAGGCCTCGGCGCGCGCCAGATCGTCCGGGGTGTCGATGCCGGGCGGGAACTCGGCCGGGGTCAGGGCCACGCTGATGCGGTGCCCTGCTTCCAGCACGCGCAGCTGCTCGAGCGATTCCAGCTGCTCCAGCGTGCCCGGCGGCAGCGCGGCGAACCGGCGCAGGAAGCCGGCGCGGTAGCCGTAGATGCCGATATGGCGCAGCCAGTGTGGGCCGGCGAGCGTGTCGCGCGAGCGCGCGAAGGCGTCGCGGTGCCACGGAATCGGCGCGCGGCTGAAGTACAGCGCGTCCAGATTCTGCTTGCGCACCACCTTGACCACGTTCGGGTCGAACAGCGTTTCGGCGTCTTCCACCGGGGTGGCCAGCGTGGACATCTCCGCACCGCTGTAGACCAGCGCTTCGGCCACGGCACGGATGCCCTCGGCCGGGGCGAACGGCTCATCGCCCTGCAGGTTCACCACCAGGGTGTCGTCCGACCAGCCCGCCTGTGCGGCGCACTCGGCCAGGCGATCGGTGCCGGAAGCATGATCGGTGGAGGTCATCGCCACACGCACCTCGGCCAGGCCCTGCAGCGCATCGGCGATGCGCTGGTCATCCGTGGCCACCCACACTTCGCGAGCGCCGGCGAGCAGCGCGCGTTGCGCCACGCGCAGCACCAGCGGTTCGCCGCCCAGCAGGCGCAGTGGCTTGCCCGGCAGCCGCGAGGCGGCGTAACGGGCGGGAATGGCGACGACGAACTCGACGGAAGCGCTCATGGGGGATGACCTGTACGAAAGGAAGGCAATCAGGGCCTCAGTGTGCCGCAAGCGGCACCGGAGGCGTCAACGCTTGCCGAGCTTCTCGACGCGATCCAGCAGGCTGATCCAGAACGCGGCCGGCAACTCCGCCGACAGCGGCACCGCGAAGTGCCACTCGGTCGCGAAGGCCTTGCACTTGACCGCATCCTTCTCCGTCATCAGGACCGGCAACTCGCTGCCGAAGCGCAGGTCCGCGGGCTGGTAGGCATGGTGATCGGCGAAGGCATGCGGCACCACGCCGATGCGGTGCGCGCGCAGCATGTCGAAGAAGCGCTGCGGGTTGGCGATGCCGGCCACGGCATGCACCCGCTGCCCCTGGAAATGCGAGAGGCGCCGCGCACGGCCGCCCTGCAGCGGCTGCGCACTGTCGATGCGCAACTGCATCGGCCATTCGCCGAAGCCGCAGGCGGTCTGCGCTTCGGTACCGTCACTGGCCTGGCCCATGTTGACCACGCGGAAATCGCAGTCGCGCGCACGGCTGGCCGGCTCGCGCAGCGGACCGGCGGGAATCAGGCGGCCGTTGCCATAGCGACGCTGGGCATCGACCACTTCGATTTCGATGTCGCGCGCCAGCCGGTAATGCTGCAGGCCGTCATCGCAGACGATGATGTCGCAGCCCGCTTCGACCAGCGCCTTGCCCGCCGCGACGCGGTCCGCATCGACCCGCACCGGCACGCCGGTTTTCCAGGCGATCAGCACCGGCTCGTCGCCACCGACCGAGGTATCGGTACTGGCCAGCACCCAGCGCGGCGTGCCCGCCTCCTCGCGGCCATAGCCACGGCTGGCGACCCCCGGCTTCCAGCCCGCGTCGCGCAGGCGGTTGACCAGGGCAATCGTCAGCGGGGTCTTGCCGGTGCCGCCGGCGGTGACGTTGCCGACCACCACCACCGGCACCGGCAGCGAATGCCGCTTCAGCCAACGGCGGCGATAGGCCATCCGCCGCAGCGCGATCGCCGCGCCATACAGCGGTGACGCCAAACGCGCCAGGAACGGAATGGTGCTGCCGTCATACCAGTACGACGGCGTCTGCGTGCCCTTGCCTGCCATCAAGGCTGCCTTTCGCGGAACTGCATCCTGTGCAGGTGCTCGTACAGGCCACCCAGCGCCAGCAGTTCGTTGTGCGTGCCACGTTCGACGATGCGGCCGTGGTCCATCACCAGCACCTGGTCGGCATGTTCGATGGTGGACAGGCGGTGCGCGATCACCAGCGTGGTGCGCTCGGGCATCAGGCGCTGCAGGGCGTCCTGCACCAGGCGTTCGGATTCGTTGTCGAGCGCAGCGGTGGCTTCATCCAGGATCAGGATCGGCGCGTCGCGCAGGATCGCGCGGGCAATCGCCAAGCGCTGGCGCTGGCCACCGGAGAGCAACGCGCCATTCTCACCAACGGGCGTCTGCAGCTGCTGCGGCATGCGCGCGATGAACTCCCACGCATTGGCCGCTTCGGCCGCCGCGCGGATCTGGTCTTCGGTGGCATCCATGCCGTAGGCGATGTTGGCGCCCACGGTGTCATCGAACAGCATGACCTTCTGCCCGACCATGGCCACCTGGCGACGCAGGTCGGCGAGCGGGTAGTCGTCCAGGGCCACGCCATCGAGCGTGATGCGGCCGCCGCTGGGCTCGTAGAAGCGCGGCACCAGGCGGATGAGGCTGGTCTTGCCGCTGCCGGAGCGGCCGACAATCGCCGTCACCGTGCCCGGCCTGGCCACGAAACTGATGTCGTCCAGCGCGATGCCGGTATCCTCGCGATAGCGCAGCATCACGTGCTCGAACGCGAGCTCGCCGCGCGCGCGGCCGATGCGCTGGAGGCCTTCGTCGCGCTCGACCGGCATGTCCAGAATCCCGAACAGGCGCTCGGCAGCAGCGACACCACGCGAGATCGAGGTCTGCACACTGGTCAGGCGACGCAGCGAGGGAATGATCGCCATCATCGAGGTCATCAGGCCCATGAACTGGCCTGCGTTGAGCTTGCCGGCCAGCGCCTCGCGGGTGGACACCCACACGATCACCGCCAGCGCCAATGCCGCCAGGAACTGCACCGTGCTGGAGGCCAGCGCGCGCGTGGTTTCGACCTTCATGTTCAGGCCGAGCATGCGGTTGGCCAGACGCGAGTAGCGCGAGATCTCGTGCGCCTGGGTGCCATGCACCTTCACTTCCTGCTGCGCGGCCAACGACTGTTCGGCGGTCTGCGCCATGCCGCCCATGCCGTCCTGGATGCCACGGCTGATCCGGCGGTAACGCTTGCCGACGATCGAGACGATCACGCCGATCAACGGCACCACCACCAGCATCGCCATGGTGACCTTGACGCTCATCTGCAGCATCACCACCAGCATGGCGATGATGGTGAGGGTATCGGCCACCAGGGTCTTGAGCGCATCGGCACTGGCCTGGGTGACCTGTTCTGTATCGAAGTTCAGGCGGCTGACCATCACCGGCGTGGCCTCGGCATCGAAATGCGAGGATGGCAGGTGCAGGTACTTCTCCAGCACCTGCTCACGCAGGTCGCGCACCACGCTGCGCCCGGTGCGGGCCAGCGCGTAATCGCTGACCAGCGTGGCCAGGCTGCGCATCATGAACAACCCGAGGATGGTCAGCGGCAGGATCACCGCCATGCGCGGCTCCGGGTTGACGAACCCCCGGTTGACCAGCGGCTCCATCAGCTTGGTGAAGCTGTAGCCGGCCAGCGCCTCGACCACCATCGCGATCACGGCCGCGACCATGAACACCCAGTACGCCCCGGTGTACCCGAGCAGCCGCTTGTAGATCGGCCAGACGGAAGAATGTTTCTTGCTCATGGACGCACCTCCGGCGCGGTAGCGATGGCGATGCGGCGGAAGCCCAGCTGGCCCAGGGCATCCTGGGCCGTGACCACGGCCTGGTAAGGCGTACGCGCGTCGGCGCGCAACAGCACGGTCTGTTCCCGATCGCTGCCGGCGACGGCGGCAATCGTCTGCTTGACCGACTCGACGTCGGTGCGCAGCACTTCCTGATCGTTGATGAAGTAACGCCCTTCGGCATTGACCAGCACGCTCAGCGAGCGCGGCGGCTCGGTGGTGTCCTGCTGGCTGGCGGTCGGCAACTGCAACTGCAGCGTCGAGCGCGCGTCGAAGGTGGTGGTGACCACGAAGAAGATGATCAGGACGAGGATCACATCGATCAGCGGGACCAGATCGATATGCGGTTCGTCCTGGATCCGGTCATTGCGGATACGCATCCGTCAGCCCTTGACCATGACCGGTGCGGCGCCGGCGGGGGCACCGGTGGCACGCGGGGCCGTGTTCATCACGCCCGGGCGGCCATCCAGCGCGTCCAGCAGGGCCGAAGCTTCCTGCTCCATCTCGATCACGTAGCCGGCGATCCGGCCCTTGAAGTAGCGATGGAACATCAACGCGGGGATCGCCACGATCATGCCGGTGGCGGTGCACACCAGTGCCTTGCCGATACCGCCGGCCAGCTGGTTCACATCGCCCACGCCGTGGTCGAGGATGCCCATGAACATCTGGATCATGCCGACCACCGTGCCGAGCAGGCCCAGCAGCGGGCCGGCCGAGGCGATCGTGCCCAGGGCATTCAGGAACCGCTCCATGCGGTGAACCAGGTGCCGGCCGGCGTCTTCAATGCGCTCGCGGATCTGGTCGCGCGGGCGATTGCGCGCTTCCAGCGCGGTGGCCAGCAGCGCGCCCAGCGGCGAGTTGCCGCGCAGCGACTGGATGTGGCTCGGGTCGAGCTTGCCGCGTGCGGCCCAGTTGCGCACTTCCTGCCCCAGCCCCGGGGGCAGGACTTCATTGCGGCGCAGGGTCCAGAAACGCTCCAGGACAATTGCCAAAGCCAGTACGCCCAACAGCAGCAGCGGCAGCATCGGCCAGCCACCGGCCTTGACCAGTTCCCACACGTTTCAATCCTCCGGCCCAGCGGCCGCCTGTTTGATCGCCGATAGGATAGCAGCCGACCGGCTCCGCTCCGCGGCATCCCACCAACGCCGCTCGAAAACCCGTTGTTCACGCACCTGCAGGCCTTCACGCCCGAGCCAGATCCGCACCGCGCCGCTCTCGGCCGTGTTGAGCACCTCCGCCCCCACCGCCTGCCAGCGCGACACCACCTCGGCGCGCGGGTGGCCGAAGCGATTGCGATGGCCAGCCGAGACGATCGCCAGGCGCGGCGCGACGGCATCCACCCAGGCCGGGGTGGACGAGCTGGCACTGCCATGGTGCGGCACCACCACTGCTTCGGCCGCCAGCAGCGCACCTGCCTGCTGGAGCAGCCGCGCTTCGCTGCCTTTTTCGATGTCGCCGGCCAGCAGGATCGCCCCCCGGGCGGTTTCCATCCGCAGCACGCAACTGCTGTCGTTGATCGACCGGGCTTCGCCGGGAAGGGGATGCAGCACCCGGAACGTGACCCCGTCCCACGCCCAGGATTGTCCGGCATGGCAGGCCGATGCGCGGCCACGCAGGGCGCCCTGCGGTGCCTGCACGACCGCATCGGGGAAGCTGCGGCGCACCCCGCGCAGGCCACCGGTGTGGTCCCGGTGGTCGTGGCTGATCATGATCCGGTCCAGCCGCCCCTGGCCCAGCGCACGCAGCGTGGGCACCACGATACGCTCACCAGCATCGAAGCCATCGTCGGTCCCGGGGCCGGTGTCGTACAGCAGCGTGTGGCGGCGCGTGCGCACGACCACCGCCAGGCCCTGCCCCACGTCCATCACCAGCAGCTCCACCTCGCCCTCGCCAGGCCCGTGACGCGCCGGCCATAGCAGCGGCAGGCACAACAGCAGCGCCGCCACCCGGCCGCCACTGCCGCGCGGCAACAACAGCCAGAACACGCCGGACACCGCCGCCAGCAATGCCCAGCGGTTTGCCTGTGGCAGCCACCACAGCGACAGCTCGCTGCGCGCGGCATAGCCGAACAGCCACCAGCTCGCGTCGAAGCACCATGCCGCCAGCTGCCAGGGCCAGCGCCCCGCCCCCTCGATCAGCGCCTCAAGCGCGGTACCGAGCAGTGCCAGCGGCACCACCACCATGGTCCACCACGGAATCGCCACCAGGTTCACCAGCGGACCGGCGCGCGAAGCCTGCCCGAACAACGCCACGGTCAGCGGCAGCAACGCGACGGTGGCCACGCCCTGGGCACTCAGGAATCCCCGCAGCCAGCCCTGCTCGCGCCCCGGCAGGCACCAGATCAGCCACAGCACGCCGGCAAAGCTCAGCCAGAAGCCGGGGGCCAGAACCGCAAGCGGATCGAACAACAGCATCGCCAGCGCCGCCAGCGACAGCGACTGGGCGACCGTCGCCCGTCGCCGGCTGCAACGCGCCGTTGCCACCACCGCGATCATCAGCACGGTGCGCACCGTCGGCAGCGCGAAACCGGCCGCTGCTGCGTACAGCGCCGCACCTGCGACCGCCGCGGCTGCGGCGCCCATCGGGCGCGGCAGGTAAAGGCCCATTATCGGCAGGCACCGCCAGAGCCCGCCTGCCAGCAGTGCGGCCACGCCAGCCACGACGCCGACATGGAAACCCGAAATCGCTACCAGGTGAGTCACCCCCAGCGCACGCAGGTCGTCCCAATCGGCCTGGCCAAGACCACGGGTATCGCCCAGTGCCAGCGCCTGGACGAAGCGGCGGCCGTCGTCCTGGACCGCGCGGGCGATCGCGTCGGCCATCCGCTCGCGCCATGCCGGCAAGCCGGCCGGCTCGCCCAGTGGATGCGCCCGGGCGGGCTCGCGCACGTACCCACTGCCCGCCACCCGCTGCCGCAATGCATAGCCCTCGGCGTCGAACCCGCCCGGATTCACCAGGCCACGCGGCGGCCGGACCCGCACGCTGAGCGACCAGCGCTCGCCGGCCCGCAGCGTGCGCCGGCGATCATCGGCGGCGCCACGGAATCCGTCGTACCAGCCCAGCGCCAGGTCGCGACCGCGGAGTCTGGTGGGCATCGCCGGATCTTCGTCCACCCGGAAGCGGAAGCGGGTTCCCCCGGGACCGTGGTCGGGGAGGCTGACCACCCGCCCGTGCAGCACGTGGTCGACGGCGGCGCTGCCGGGTGTCAGCTGCTGGGCGAGCCCGGCGTGGCCGTGGAAGGCCGCCCAGCCTAGACCGAAGAGGGCGGCGCCGAGGAGGCGCAGGCGGGAGGGGACGATCCAGAGCAGAAGACCGACCGCCGCCGCAGCAACGCCCCATTCCATCGGCAGCAGCCGGGGCGAGAAGATGATCGCGCAGATGCCTGCCAACAGCGAAACGACACACGCTTTGCCGAAGATCGGGAAGGCGGCATCGGTGGCGTGATCGGCACTGTCGAGCACCCGCGACATGCGCAACGCCCCACTGAAAACCATACTGTGCTTGTTCCCACAGCGTGTGCCCATCGGCGCCGGACCTGCCCGTCTGTCGGAAACTTGGAGACTCACGGGACAGGGAAGAGCCTTGGCCTGGCCATGTGCGGGAGGCCTGACCTGCCATTGCAGCAGCCTGTATTCGCCGATAGTGTCCGAGCAGTGCTGGTGACTGGTATCCAGCCCCCCGACAGGAGGCGACCGTGGCGTTCGACTGGTTGAGACGCGACATCCACCTGCACGTACGCCTTCATCCCGGTGGCGTGCTGCTGGCGGTGAGCTATGCCGTTGCCTTCTGGGCAGCTCGCAATGTTTCGGTCGACCAGCTCTATCTTCCTGCGGGCCTGCGCGTTGCCGCCCTGCTGCTCTGCCCACCGCGCTACTGGGTCTACCTGATTGCGGGCGAGTACGCCTTCTTCGCCCTAGCGCGGTACCCGCTGATCCCGCAATATGGCCTCGCCTGGGCCGTGGTCGCTTCGGCCAGCCTAATGCCCGCTGTCGCAGGGATCGTGCACACGCATCGACGCTGGATGGCGTCGAGCAATGACACGTGGCTGCTCTCGGTCGCCCTGCTCGCGGCGATCGTGGTCACCGCCCTGAATCAGGGCCTTGCGTATCTACTGATGCCCACGCAGCACGTGGCCGTCTCCTGGGAAGGCGCTGCGCGATATGCCGTGGGGGACTATCTGGGCATTCTGTTGATCGCGCCCTTGGTCGTCATGTGGCGACGCAGGCGCATGGCTGCCGAATCAATGCGTGGCTGGACACTGGCAGCTGTGGTTTCTCTGGTAGTGATCGGCGTCAACTTGATGGTCCTGCTCCGCATGGATAGTACTGGCCTGCCAGGCTCCCATGACCCCGCCGCATTCACCGCACAGCAGATTCTTGCAGCAACTGGAACTGTACTGCTCCTGCTCGGCGCGACCACCTCGCACTACTATCATCGTTTCCGACAGAACGAGTGGCTGGGGCGCCGCGCCATCGCCATGACCAGGACCACGCTTGTCGCCGGCGAACAGGACAGGCGCGAGCGCGCTTGGTACCTGCGGAATGTCGGCGATGACATCGACCGGTCCCTGCAGAAAATCGCAAATACGCTCGCGGCAAAGGGCCAGGACGGCTTGGCCTTGGAGCTCCAGCGCTTGCATGCCGCACAATCGGGTGCGTTACGGGTGCAGGCGAACTTGGTTTACCCCGTCGAAATAGAATCCGCGGGACTGTACGTAGCTCTCCGGGCCGGCGCGATCGCCGATGCCTGGGCGCAGACGGATCGCGTCCTGCCCGCGCATTTGATGGGCGACCCGTGTGATCTGAGCCTTGATCTGCAGTTGGCGGCGTTCCGGAGCATGGCAGACGTCGTCGCGGTCCTGCTGACGGCAGAGAAAGGATCTCTACGTCTTCGCGCACGCACGATTCAACGTGGAGGACAGCAGGGCATCGTGGTGATCGCCGGGCTTCTGGATCCCCACCGGACGCTGGCACCCGGTACTGTGGAGCTCGCCAGGCAGGCGCTCGGTGCCCGCGCGCTGGCCTATCAGGGCAACGTGCAGTGCCGAGGCAACCGGATCCGCCTGGTGTTGAGGGAGACTCGTGGCTGCCAGGCAGAGCGACACGCCAGCGCGCCAGGAACACGCGCGCTTCCACGCAGCAACGTGAGCTTCTTCTGACTGGGCGCCAGAAAACGAAAAAGCCGGCCTATTGGCCGGCTTCGTCTTGTTCCACCTGTTCCCGTGGTTTCCCAGGTACTGAAGTGGTGGGCGGTACAGGGTTCGAACCTGTGACCCCTACCATGTCAAGGTAGTGCTCTACCGCTGAGCTAACCGCCCGTTCTGCTTCCCTGCCCCGCTGCGAATGCGTCGGTGCAGGCCGCGTATATTACGGATGCCCCCCGGAAAGCGCAACACTTTTGTGAAGATATTTCACGATGTGTTGTTCAGCCCAGACTGGCCTCCTTCAACTGGCGGATCTGGTCGCGTACCCGGGCGGCATCTTCGAATTCCAGATCACGTGCGTGCTGGTACATCTGCTGCTCCAGCGCCTGCAGGCGCTTGGCGATCTGGGCCGGGTCCATGGTGCGGTAATCGGTCGCCTCTTCGGCCACGCGCCCGCCCTTGCCCTTGCCCTTCCCTTTGCCGCGCGCCTCTTTCTCGGCCGCTTCCGAACGCGCGCCTTCGAGCACATCGGTAATCGGGCGCAGGACCGACTTGGGCACGATGCCATGCAGCTCGTTGTACTCGACCTGCTTGGAACGACGGCGGTCGGTCTCGTCGATCGCGGCCTGCATCGAACGGGTCATCTTGTCCGCGTACAGGATCGCCTTGCCGCGCAGGTTGCGTGCGGCGCGGCCGATGGTCTGGATCAGCGAGCCGGTGGAGCGCAGGAAGCCCTCCTTGTCCGCATCCAGGATCGCCACCAGCGAGACCTCGGGCATGTCCAGGCCTTCGCGCAGCAGGTTGATGCCGACCAGCACGTCGAACTTGCCCAGGCGCAGATCGCGGATGATCTCCACGCGCTCGACGGTATCGATATCCGAGTGCAGGTAACGCACGCGGATGCCGTGTTCGGTCAGGTATTCGGTGAGGTTCTCGGCCATGCGCTTGGTCAACGTGGTGACCAGCACGCGGTCGCCCAGCTTGATGCGCTCGTTGACCTCGCTCATCAGGTCATCGACCTGGGTGCCGACCGGGCGGATCTCGACCACCGGATCGATCAGGCCGGTCGGGCGCACCACCAGTTCGGTGATCTCGCCTTCGGTCTCGCGCAGCTCATACGGACCCGGCGTGGCCGAAACATAGATGCTGCGCGGGCAGCGCTCCTCCCACTCTTCAAAACGCAGCGGGCGGTTGTCCAGCGCCGACGGCAGGCGGAAGCCGAACTCGACCAGCGTTTCCTTGCGCGAGCGGTCGCCTTTGAACATCGCGCCGATCTGCGGAATGGTGACGTGCGATTCGTCGATCACCAGCAACGCATCCGGCGGCAGGTAGTCGAACAGCGTCGGCGGCGGATCGCCGGCGTTCTTGCCGGTGAGATGCCGGGAGTAGTTCTCGATGCCGTTGCAGTAACCGACCTCGGCCATCATTTCCAGATCGAACTGGGTGCGCTGCGCCAGGCGCTGCGCTTCCACCAGCTTGTTCTGCTCGTACAGCTGCTCCAGGCGGACCTTCAGTTCCGCCTTGATCGTATCCACGGCCGACAGCACGCGTTCGCGCGTGGTGGCGTAGTGGGTCTTGGGGTAGATCGTGTAGCGCATCATCTTGCGCAGGCTTTCACCGGTGAGCGGATCGAACATGCTGATCTGCTCGACCTCGCCTTCGAACAGCTCGATGCGCACCGCTTCGCTGTCCGACTCGGCCGGGAACACGTCCACCACTTCGCCACGCACGCGGAACGTGCCGCGATGCAGTTCGAACTCGTTGCGGGTGTACTGCAGCTGGGTCAGGTGCTTGATCAGGTCGCGCTGGTCGATCCGCTCGCCGGTGGAGAGGATCAGGCGCATCGACAGATAGTCCTCGGGCGCGCCGAGGCCGTAGATCGCCGAGACGGTCGCCACCACGATCGCATCCGGGCGCGACAGCAGCGTCTTGGTCGCCGCCAACCGCATCTGCTCGATGTGCTCGTTGATCGAACTGTCCTTCTCGATGAAGGTATCCGACGACGGCACATAGGCCTCGGGCTGGTAGTAATCGTAATAGCTGACGAAGTACTCCACCGCGTTGTGCGGGAAGAACGATTTGAACTCGCCGTACAGCTGCGCCGCCAGGGTCTTGTTCGGCGCCATCACCAGGGTCGGCTTCTGCACCTGCTGGATCACGTTGGCGATCGTGTAGGTCTTGCCGGAACCGGTGACGCCGAGCAGGGTCTGCTTGGCGATGCCCGCCTCGAAGTTGGCGGTCAGTTTCTCGATGGCCGCCGGTTGGTCGCCCGCCGGCGAATACGGGGATACAAGTTGGAAACGATCGCTCATGGTGCCGCCACTGCCGGGAAGCCTTCAGTATAACGGCCGGGTTGGTGACGGCCTGTTGAGGAATCCACCGATGCCTGGGGCCCGGTCAGGCTGATATTCAGCCTCGGCACCGGCGCGCAAGCTCAGGGCTCCCCGCTGACGGATGACCTGCCCCATGCGCCTCCGGCCCAGCCCGCGTGACCGAAGCGCTGGCCTCACCCTGATGGAGCTGATGGCCACCCTGGCGATCCTCGCGCTGGTGGTCGCCGTGGCGGCACCCAACCTGGCCGAGACCGTCTCCAGCCTGCGTGCCGATGCCCTGCGGCTGCAACTGAACTCGGCATTCGCCGGCGCTCGCATGGCCGCGGTGACACGACGCGAGATCGTCACCATCTGCCCCAGTGACGATGGCCGGCGCTGCGCGTCGGAATGGAGCACGGGGTGGCTGACGTATCGCGATCCCCGTCGCCAGCCACAACCGGCCGAGGCAGACATCCTCCAGTACTACCCGGGGCAGACCGGCCTGACCCTGCGGGCTCCGGCCTCTGCCGGGCGCCCTCGGCTGCGGTTTCGTCCGGACGGCAGCAGCATGGGTGTCAACCTGACGGTCACCATCTGCACCAGAGGACAAAGACACAGCAAGGTGGTTGTCAACAATGCCGGGCGCGCCCGCTCGGAGCGACTGCGCGACCGCGCGCCCTGCTGATGCAGGCCTGCCGGAAATGCCGGCACGAAAACGACAGAAGCCGCGATTGCTCGCGGCTTCTGCAGAATCTGGCGCCCGAAGTTGGACTCGAACCAACGACCCCCTGATTAACAGTCAAGTGCTCTAACCGGCTGAGCTATTCGGGCGGGGAGGCGCATTGTACGGGGCACTCGCGCGGAGGGCAACACCCTTGTGCATGCCGCCGTCCGTCATGTCACCAGCACTCGGAGAGCGTGCCCCCACTGGTCTTGACGTTGGCCTGGTTGATGCCGAGGTCGCCACACTTGTCCTTGGCCTGGTTTCCCTGTGCGGTCGCGGTCAGCGTGAACGTGGACTGGGTGCCGACGAACCCGACACTGTAGGCGGCCGTACCCCCTTCGCGCGGCGAGCTGACCGAGTTCCCACCGCCGGGCAGCGTGAACCCTTCATAGGTGTTCTGCGTGGTGTGGAACCGTTCGGCCAGCTGCGCGTACTCGACCAGGTCGGCCTTGACCTGCCCGCGCTTGGACTTGCGCGTCTGCTCGACGTAACTGGGGTATGCGATACCGGCCAGGATGGCCATGACGATCACCACCAGCATCAACTCGATCAGCGTGAATCCCCCCATCGCGCGGGCGGGGACAGGCGGTACGCGTCCGGCGCGGGCCAGGGCGGGAAACGAACGACTCATTGCAACTGCCTCCAGGACTGGCGACCACAGGGATACGGCACGTACATGGGGACGCCGCCTGCCGCGGTGACCAGCATCTGGCAGGGCTCGGCGGGCGGGTCCACCGGGGGGGCGTGCCGCCAGGTGAACCCGGTCCACCGCCGCCTGGGCTGTCGCCGGAAATCTTGCCGGGTGGCTGCTGGCGCGGCAGTACCTGCACCCCGACATCCTTCACCGGGGCGTTGCCGCCGGTCGACAGCGGAACCGCCGCCGTGCCAGCGCCGAACTTGGTGCCGGTCGGCGACCCGGCGCGCATTTTCGACAATGCCGGCGCACCGGACTGCGCACTCAGCCCGAACAGCCAATTGGAGCCATCCGACGCACAGCTCTTGGTGCTCGGATTGGGCACATAGGTGGGCATGAAGACCACCCCGGACGCCAGCGCGGGATACGCGAGGAAGCGCTCGCCCGCCGGCAGGTCGACATGCCAGCCGCGCGAATCGGCGGGCTTCGTGCCCGGCGTCATCGTCCGCACATCACCCGAGGCAGACACGGTATACGGCCGCAGATCGGCCGCGGTCATCGTCAGGGAAGGCATTTCGTCGGAGGCATCCAGGACCGCGTACAGGGACTGGATCGATTCGTCACGGGCATCTTCGTTGAAGACGAAACTGCCCGTGCCGAAGAACAGCATCACCCCACCGCGGTCACCGTTGGTGGCGTTGATGCCGCCGGTGATCGGCTGACGGTAGGTCAAACCATTCCTGGTGCTGGTCTGCGTGGTGAACAGCGGCGTGGAGACCTTCGCACTGGTGTCGCGCAGATCGAACTTCCATACCGCGCCCTTCTGGTCGGCCGCGTACACCGTATCGGCATAGCCATCACGGCCGCGCGTGTTGCGGCCGCTGCCGGTCCAGCGGTCGACCACCAGGATGTTGCCCAGGCCATTCTTGCCAGCCGGCGGGGTTCCTGCCGTCTCGGACGCTTCGATCATCGTGATGTTGGGGGAGCCGGTGCCGATGTCCACCATGAACAGCACCACCTTGCCACTGGCACTGCCATAACCATTGCCGAAGATGGCCTTCCAGGTCACGGTTCCGCTCGCATCCTTGAACGGAACGATGACCGGCTTGCCCAGCACATGGCCGATATTGGCCTTCACGCCATCAGACCCGCTGAGGTCGTTGATTTCCCACAGGCGGCTGCCGGTGCCGAAGCTGCCCGGCTTGGTCACGTCCAGTGCGAACACGCCGCGGCCGCCCGCGCCGGTACTGCCGACCAGTACGGTGCCCCAGCTGTTGCCGATACGCGCATCGGACACGGCGACCGGACCATCGACGTAGTAGCGATGAGAGAACTTCTGGAAGGCCTGATTGTTCGGATCGAGCGGGAACAGCAGGTTGCCCATGTGCCCCATGGAGGTGGCGGGAATGTAGGCGAACGTTTCCGCGCCGCCGCCACTATCCATCGTGCCGCTTACGCCCATGCCGCCATCAAAGGCATGCAGCATGCCGTCGTTGGCGCCGACATAGACCATGTAACGCCCACTGCGCTTGGTTTCCAGGTAGGTGGCGTAGCTCGCGCCCAGGCCTTGATCCAGCCCGCGATAACCGTAGTCGTCGATGGGGGCACTGATGACCGGCGACGAATTGATGATGTCGCCAAGCACCGTGGTGCGATCGCGGAAGCGCCCCCCTCGCCGCGTTTCCAGACTCCTTTCGCCCAGCAGGTAGCTGACCGCGTTTGCGCGCGTCGCACCGAGATCGGTCAGCCCACCGACCGAACACAGGGCCATGCCCGGGTACAACGATGGGGACAGGTCACACAACGACTCCAGCGTGACACTGTTGCTGCTGAAGGGAAGCACGTCGGTGTTCGTACCGAAGAACACCTTGCGCGCGGTCGGCTGCGGCATCTTGGCGCTGGCTTCCCACGCTGTGGTGTAGACCGCTTTGCGCGTGGCCTGGTCCACGGTGATCTGGCTCGCGGTGAGGCGGCTGAACCAGTCGGTCGATTCGTTGGCGATCTCGTAGTACGGCGCCACCGCCATCGAGCCTGTGCCGATGCGCGCGCCCGACTGCGCGTAGCTGCCCGAGGAAGATGCACCGGCCGTCACCGACGACAGCACGCGGCGCATGGCCTGGGTGATGTCGGCCGGGGTACGCGCGTTGATGAACTCGCCACGCGTGTTGACGGCGGCATGCCAGATATCATCGATGGTGCTGATCGCACCGTTCTCGCGCTGTGGCCAGTTGTTGTAGATGGAGGCGTTGGTATACGGGTCCTGGACGATATCGGGGTTGAACAGCTTGCCGCGTCCCCCCAGGGTGATGCCGTAGAAATTGACGTGCAGGTTCTTCTGGCAATCCAGGCGCGGATCCGGGTTGGCCGTGTTGCAGGCCTCCGGCACCGGCACCAGCCCGGGCGCGAGATCCGGACGCAGTGGGGATTTGCCCTCCTTGTTGATGTAGTACGAAGCCGCGATATCGGCCATCGTATTGGCGTGGACATCCTTGAACGGAATGCCCATGTTGCCGTCGCCATTCGCATTGGCGACCTCCGGGCCATCAAGGTTGCTGTAGCCATCGGTGAACAGCATGACGGCGTTTTTCTGGCAAGCCAGCTGCACCGGCGCCTGATCATCGGTCCGGGTGAACTGGGTGGCCGCCGCCTTCACCGCCTGGCGATTGGGTGTACTGCCCGAGGCGTTCAACGCGATCATGTCGGCGTACAACGCACGCTTGTCGTCCTTGGTACCCAGATCGCGGATGGGCAACGCCGCACCCTTGTCGCTCATGTCGTAGTCGGCGTTGTCGTTGATCTTGAAATAGCCCACGCGCAGGTTGTCCACCGTCGCCATGGATCGGGTCATGCCGGCGATCATGGAGCGGTTGCGGTTGCCGTAGTAGGAGAACCAGTTGGCGAAGTTCTGCAGCGCGACGCCGTCGGTGCTCTTGATCGTGTACTTCCACATCGTGCAACCCGTGCCACAGGCATTGGCGGCCTCCGTGCGCGCTACCGCCGTGTAGGCGCCGGGGCTCCCGGCCAACTCCGGAACCGGATCGCTCTTCCCCGTGAACGGAAGAAAGAACGTGGCTGGAACGTAGGTGAAGGTCGCGTCGTATCGCGTTGGTTGATTTTTGTTGACCTTGTAGAAATCCTGGGTGTTCCAGACGTAGTCCTTGTTGGCCGCGTAGGGCGTTCCGTCCTTCCCGTTCGCCGCGAAGACAGTGCCCTGGGGCACCACCATTCCATCGACCATGTTGAACACACCGGTGGTGGCCGCGGTCAGATCCACCGCATTGGACGCGTTCGCCGCCAGACGTGGATCTATCAGGGTCTTGGACATGGCTGCCTGTGCGTAATCGACCACCTTTTCCTGGGCGGTGTCATAGCGCATCCACGGCTCATACTTGATCGTGGGGTTGTAGAAGGCCGGGTTGTAGGTCGGGGAGCGTGCGAAGCCGAACTTGTCGAACGGTGCAATGCCGTAATACGCGCCGGAAATGCGCGTGCCCGGCAGCACGTAATAGAAGGCGCAGGTACCCGTCGTACTGAGCGTCTTGGTGCCGCTGAAGAAACTCTTGGTCGACGTATTCCAGCAGGCCTGGCCATCCGCCCCGGGGAACTGGGTCTGGAAGGTCATCGAGCCGGAGTTGTCGACCGTCATGATGAAGGCCGGCTGCGCCTGCACCTGGTTGTTCAACGGCACCTGGGACAGCGTCCCCTGCCCCTGCGCGGCGATCAGCTGATAGGTCAGCACCCCGCCGCCGACCAGAACGGCCAGTACCGACGCGGAAATGAGTGTGGTCCTGCGCGATACCATGTGCGCGTCCTCAGAGCTTGAAAACCGTGTCGATCACGGTCGAAGAGGTGGGATGTTCAGCGTCATCGGCGGCGTAGCCGGTGATCTGATAGATCGGAATGGGGGTATCGCGCGGCCCGCCCAGGCCCACGCCGGTGCCGAAGGGCACGCAGGTATCGATCTGCCTGACCGTTACCGCTGGAACCGCATCGAAACTCTGCTCGCTGCCCCACTCTGACGGGTCGAAGGCAGCATCGCAGCCGGCATCGATGTCGCCGGCGACAATCAGGCTGCCATCGGGCAGCTCCTGACGATTGGCGATTTTCTCCACCAGATGCTCGGCAGTGCGCACGGTCGCTTCGGTGTTCTGGAAGGACAGATTGCTCGCACGATAATTGGCCGACATCTTCTCCTGCATGCCGGCGACCTGCATGCCCGCGATACCGATCAGCGCCAGCAGGATCAACATCACCAGCGCCACATACAGCACGGCGCCACGCTGGCGATGTGGGGCCGGAGAACGAACGACGGGGCGGACGGAGGCGTGCATGTCAGTTCCCATAGAGTCGATTGCGCAAGGCCACCGATACTTCATAGCTGGCCCGGTAGCGGGTATCACGGGTATCGGACGGCGCGAACTCCACGCCCAGTGCGCCCTGGCGAGCCACCTTCTGCTGGGCCTGCAGCGCATCGGCCGGCTGCGGGCTGCGCGCCAGCACGCCGACCTGCACCAGACCCACGCGTCGCCACTGCCCGGCCGCGGCCGCATCGGTGCCCGTGGAGACGCCACTGGCGGTTGCCTGCACGGTGATGTTGCCGATGGGCGAGGCATCGACACTGATGTCCGGGGTCGAATCCAGGCCGAACAGAACCTGCAGGTTTTCGATGCCTTCCACCAGCTCCTCATTGAGCTCGGCCGGATACGCGCCGGCCGCATTGGCGCGGGCACGGCGCAACGCTGGCTCGCCGGACGCGCCGGCCCCGATGTAGTACACGATGGACTCGGCGCGGTAGACCAGCGTCTGCCCATTGGGCGGCGCATACCTGGACAGGTCCGCATTGGTCGCCGTGACGATGCCGCCGGCGACGCTTCCCGGGAAAATGTCGACATGGGCACAATCGGCGATGCCGAACATGGTCGGCGCAGCGGGCGTGCCCTGGCTCAACCGGGCGGCGCGCTCGGTGTCCACCGTCAATTCGCTGCCGCCGCTGTCCGCGGTAATGGCCGTGACCGGAACGCCTTCACCGGCCAGGAAGCGCAGTACCAGCACATCGCTGCCCCCCAATGGATTCAGCCCGGCGATCTCGGACGGCAGGTTGCCTGCGTCACTCCAGGCCTCGCCCAGGGTCAGGGTATCGCCCGGCGCGGTACCTCCCGCTTCATAGCCCTGCACCGCCACCGAAAAATCCAGCGGACTGCCGGCCCCGGATGCGGCCGTGAAGTGATGGCGCGGGTCGCCCTCGTCCTTGATGAAATGCGCCTGATCGTTGACGCAGCCGTAGTGGCCGGCCATGCGGATGTCGCGCTCGAGGAAATCGATCGCAAACCGGGCGTTTTCCTGGGTGCGTGCCACGCCTTCAGCCAACCTCGAGGCGGTGCGCGAGGCGATGAAGACCTGGATGACGCCCAGCATCAGCACGGTGCCGATCACCACCGCGACCATCAGCTCGATCAGCGACAGACCCGACTGCCTGCGCCGTGTGTTCGGGAAAGGGCTCATAGCTGCGATGTCACGGTGAAGGTGGTCTTTTCATCGGGTTTGTCCTTGTCCCAGCGCTGGTCACCCCAGGCGATCTGGACGGTGACGCTGCCATCTTCGTAGGCCACGTTGGCACTGGCGGTCTCGCCCAATGCCTTGGCCACCTGGCACTGCCATCGCGCAACGTTCTGCTGGATGGTGACCGCATTGCCGGTCGGCCGGCCGCAGGCCCCGGCAACGGCCACCGTCCCGGGCGAGAACGACGCCGTGCTGTACCAGGCCGCCTGAAAGCGATTGGCGCGCATCTGATCGATCAGGTCGTACGCCAGGTTGGTCGCCTGGGTGCGGTAGTTGGCGCTCTGGGTGAAGCGCACACTCATGGTCTGCAGCAGCGCGAAGCCGAGCAGGCCGAAAGCAAGCACGACAATGGCGACCAGCACCTCGATCAACGTGAAGCCACCCGGCGCTGCGCGCAGGCGGCGAGGATGCTTGCGCTTCATTGGCACGCTCCCTGGGCACTGCGTGCCTGGCCGGAGGAATTGATGGTCACGGTGCGCTGCATCGGTTGGCCGCTGCATTCGTCCGGCCGCAGGGTCAGCGTCTGGTCGGCAGGCGCCTGGCGGCGACCTCGCCCGTCGAAACTGATGGCCACGTTGTCCGGCCCGTCCACGACCAGCCTGGGGTGGCCCTGGCTGTAGCGCAGGACCGTTTCGCCGGTTTCCAGGGTACCGCTACCGTCGGGGTCGGCGAAGGCGAGGATGCCGCTGTTCCAGTCCCCGTCGCAGCTGGTGCCGGTGGCGCTGCCACAGACACCGCCGCCCTTGTTGTTGCGGATCGCCTCGCTGCGCGCGAGCGACAGCAGGCCCAGCGCTTCATTGTTGGCCGCGACCACCCGGTTGGAGCGGATCACGCTCAGGAAATTCGGGAACCCCACCGCGACCAGCACGGCAAGCACCGCCATGGTCACCATGAGCTCGATCAATGTGAAGCCGTTGGACCGGCGCAAAGACATGAAACGCTCCCCAGCGTTGATGACACAGAAGATGAACGTCCCGCCGCCGATCAGCAAGCGGCGGCAGGACGAACGGTCGCCCGGAGGCGACAGGCGTCAATGGGTTGACGCAGATCGAGAACCGGCAGCGGCCCCCTGCCCGCCGCCGGTCCGGTCAGACCCTCAGGCCATGACCTTGTAGCAGGGCTGGTACTCGCCGGAGATCTTCATCCGGCGCTGCTCGACGAAGGCGCGCAGCAGTTCGTCCAGGGCCTGCATCATGTCCGCATCGCCGTGGATTTCGAACGGGCCGAACTGCTCGATGCGGCGCATGCCGTCTTCCTTCACGTTGCCGGCCACGATGCCGGAGAACGCGCGGCGCAGGTCGGCCGCCAGGGCATGTGGCGGACGGCCGTGGTGCAGGTCCAGCGACGCCATCGCCTCGTGGGTCGGCACGAACGGCTGCTGGTACTCCCACGGAATCTCGATGGACCAGTTGAAGAAGAACGAATCCTTCTGCGCCAGGCGGTGCTCGCGCACGCGCTTGATGCCCTGGGCCATCTTGCGGGCGACGTTGACCGGGTCGCCGATGATGATCTCGTAGCGGCTGGCGGCCTCTTCACCCAGCGTGAGGCGGATGAAGCGGTCGATCTGCTCGAAGTACGGCGCGGCCACGGTCGGGCCGGTCAGGATCAGCGGGAACGGAAGGTCCTTGTTCTCTTCGCGCAGCAGGATGCCCAGCAGGTACAGGATCTCCTCGGCGGTGCCGACGCCACCGGCGAACACGATGATGCCGTGGCCGATGCGCACGAACGCTTCCAGACGCTTCTCGATGTCCGGCATGATCACCAGATGGTTCACGATCGGGTTCGGTGACTCGGCGGCGATGATGCCCGGCTCGGTCAGGCCGATGTAGCGCGTGGTGGTCTTGCGCTGCTTGGCATGGGCGATGGTGGCGCCCTTCATCGGGCCCTTCATCGCACCCGGGCCGCAGCCGGTGCAGATGTCCAGGCCACGCAGGCCCAGCTCGTAGCCGACCTGCTTGGTGTACAGATACTCGTCACGACCGATCGAGTGGCCGCCCCAGCAGACGACCAGGTTCGGGTCGCCGGGGTTGAGGATGCGCGCGTTGCGCAGCAGCCCGAACACCGCGTTGGTGATGCCCTCGGACGACTCCAGCTCGGCCGCGTAGGCCGGGCCCATCTCGATGGCCATGTAGGCCAGATCGCGGACCACCGCGAACAACAGCTCGGCCACACCGCGGATGATCTCGCCATCCACGAAGGCCATCGCCGGCGCGTTGACCAGGTCGATGCGCACGCCGCGGTCCTGCTGGGCCACCTGGATATCGAAATCGGGATACAGATCGCGCGCCGCGCGCGGATCGTCCGAGGCGCTGCCGCTGGTCAGCACGGCCAGCGCGCAGCGGCGCAGCAGCTCGTGCATGCCGCCGCCGGAGGCGTCGCGCAGGCGTGCCACTTCAGCACGCGACAACACATCCAGCCCACCGCGCGGGTAGATCCGCGCGTCCTGCACCGGCAGCGTACGCGCCGGCTTTTCGTTGATCGTCATGTCCATCTTGTTCGCTTTCCTCAAGGTTACCGACTGTACCGCTGCCCCCTTAAAAAGCAAAACGGCCGGGAAACCCGACCGTTTGGATGTGTCCTGACCGCGACAGGGGCACTGGACCGTCGCAATTGCGCTGATTTCCGCGCAACCAACTGAATATACAGGCATGCACTACCCAGCACAACACTCAGTGGGGCGGCCGATGGAGACCGGGGCGCTCCAGCCGCCCCCGCCCTGACAGACAAAAAAAAGCGACCGGGTTGCCCCGGCCGCTTTTCAATCATCCACTAGGTCCGACGCATCAGAACTTGTAGCGGAAGCCCAGCTGCAGCGACCACTGCGACACACCGGTGTTGAAACCGTCGGCGTCCGCGTTGGCGAAGGCGCTGTCGGTCACGGTGGCGCTCGTGTTGCCCTGGCGCTCTGCACGGAACTCGTACAGGTACTTGCCAGTGGTCGGGTCGATGCCGCGGAAGTTGGCGATGCCCTGGTCAGCATAGAAGCCGAAGTCGTCGATGCGACCCCACTTCTTGTTGAGCAGGTTGCCCACGTTCTGGATATCGAGCCAGATTTCGGACTTGTGGCCCTTCATGAAGCCCGGCAACTGCTGGGTGATACGCACGTCAAAGGTGTTGACCCAACCGGCGCGAGCCGAGTTCTGCGGGGTCACCTGGCCGGCGTAACGGTTCAGCTGCGCATTGTTCTCCATCCATGCGAAGAAGGCTTCTTCCATCGCGGCACCGCCGGTGAACAGCACGTCGCCACGACCCTTCGGCACATAGAACAGGTCGTTGTAGGTGCGGCCGTCGCCGTTCATGTCGTTGGAGTACACGAAGCTGTACGGACGACCGGTACGGCCTTCATAGAACATGCCGACCTGGGTCTCGTAGTCACCGAAGAACGCATGCTTCCAGTTCACCGAACCCGAGATGCGGTTGCGGATCTCGTAACGCGAGCGCGCAAGCGCGTTCTCGTTGGCCTGGAAGATGTAGTTGTTGTTCCAGTTCGAGGTCGCCACCGAGGAGGTGTTGCTGGCAACTTCCTTCGCATCGGTATAGGTGTAGCCCAGGTTCCAGGCCCAGTCACTGTCCGGGCTGAACGGCTTGGCCAGGGACACGGTGAACTGCGCGGTGCGGCCCTTGTCGGTGTTGTCCAGCAGCACGGCATCGCTCACCCAGCTCGGGGTGGTCGACTTGGAGGTCGAGGCGTTGGCAACGTTGCCCCAGTAGAAGTTGCGACCGTCCGGACCGCCGGTGTAGCTCGGCTGCATCAGTTCCAGGCGCTTGAAGTACAGACCATCCTTGACCTTGGTCACCAGCAGCTCGGCCGATGCGACCAGACCGTTCCACGGCAGTTCGTGATCGAACGCCAGATTGGCCTTGTACACGGACGGGGTGCGGAAATCGTCGGAGACGAAGTTCACGACCTGCTGTGCCGGACGGTTGCGGTTGTTGTACGGGTAATCGGTGCCCTGGGTGAAGTTCACGCCGTTGTTGGCGTAGATGTTGCCCAGCCACACCTGCGGCGCTTCACCACGGAAGAGGCCAACGCCACCGCGCAGCTGCGTCGGGCGATCGCTGTCGAAGGTGTAGTTGAAGCCCACGCGCGGCTGCACCAGGAAGCCGTTGTCGCCGATCGAACGGTTGTCGTAACCGAAGAACTCGCTGGCGCGCTGGTTGTAGGCCGTGTCCTTGTTGGTGTCGTACTTGTCCGCACGCACGCCCAGGGTCAGGGTCAGGTTGTTGTTGACGTACCACGTGTCCTGCACGAACAGGCCCAGGGTGGTGTAGTCGTAGTCGGCCGCAAGGCTCTCCACGCCACCGTCCACCGGGTTGCGCCAGGTACTGACCACCGGCGTGTTGTTACGGAAGCCTTCGATGCCGTTGTAGACCAGGTAACCGTCAATGTTCGGTGCGTACAGGTTGTAGATTTCGTTCTTGCTGTAATCCGCACCGAACTTCACGTCATGGTCGCCCAGGGTGAGCGTGCCGGAGGCGAAGTAGTTCCAGGTCTTGGTGTACAGCTCGTTGTACTGGGTGTTGGCTTCGGTACCCAGGTACAGGGTCGGGTTGGCGACCGACTCGCGGTTCGAGTTCAGACCGCCGAAACCGATCAGGATCGCCGGAGTACCCGGAGCCGACGGATTGCGGATGGCCGAGTAATCGCGGTAGCTGGCCTTGATTTCGGTCGAGAAGTTGTCGCTCCAGTCGCTGAACAGCTGGCCGACGTAGGACTCGATCTTCTTGTCGTGCTGGTACCAGTACGAGCTGATCGAGGCACCGGTGGTCTGGCCGTAGCCGTTGATGCGCAGCTTGTCCTGCTCCAGCTTGCTGTAGCGGAAGCTCGCACGCTGATTGTCGGTGATGTTCCAGTCCAGCTTCAGCGCGTACTCTTCGAGGTTGGTGTCCGAAGCGGCGTCGTAGCTGCCCGCCGACACGCCATAGCGCTCCTGGAAGATCTGCTGGGCCTGCGCGATCTGGGCATCGGTGATGGTACCGGCGCCGATGGCGCTGCCGGCGATGTCGGCGCCCGGGGCGGACTGCTCGAACTTCTCATAGTTGGCGAAGAAGAACAGCTTGTCCTTCACCAGCGGGCCACCCAGCGTGAAGCCGTAGGTCTTCTCGTCTTCGAAACCGTTGAACTTGCCGCCACCCGGGTTGTCACCGAACCAGCTGCCGTCACGCATGTAGCCGTAGACCGAGCCGTGGAACTCATTGGTACCCGACTTGGTCACGGCATCAACCACAGCGCCGGTGGCGCCGGTGATGGTGATGTCGTAGCTGGACAGGTCGACGTTGATGGCTTCGATGGCTTCCATCGAAACCGGCTGGCGACGGGTCGGGAAGCTGTTGCCTTCCAGGCCAAAGGTGTCGCTGGCGGACACGCCATCGATACGGACGGCGTTGTAGCGCGGGTTCTGGCCGCCGGCGCTGATGCTGCCCGAAGCCCGGTCAACGAAAGCGACGCGCGGGTCCAGGCGCATCATGTCCTGGATGTTGCCGCCGACGGACGGCATGGCTTCGATCGTTTCCTGGCTGATCGACGTGCCCGAGCCCATCTTGGTGGCGCTGAACACTTCCGAGCCTGCGGCCACGGCGGTGACCTGCACGGCATCGAGGTTCGTTGCAGCGAGGTCGCCGGTCAGTGCCGCATTGACGGTACCGATCTGGTTGACGCCGAGGTACACACCCTCTTCCGTCTTGGTGCCTTCACCCGGCTTGTTGATGGTGATGGTGTACGGACCACCCACGCGCAGGCCGCGCGCGTTGTAACGACCCGATGCATCGGTCGTGGCGCGGCTGACGGTGCCCGACTCGGTGTGCGTGATGGTGACTTCTGCACCGACGACAGGCGCGCCTGCAGCCGACGTGACCTGACCGCCCACACCGGAAGAGGTGCTCTGGGCGAAGGCGGGAGCGGCGGCAAGTGCAGCCACGAGACCAAGCGTGAGCTTGGACATCCGGAGACAACGGGAGTGGGTCATTGGGGAGTAGCCTCGATGCGAGATTGGCGATGGCGGAGAAAAAAACGCGCCCAAGCAGCCTTGCTGGCGGCTGACTGGACTTTTATCTGGGTTCCCTAGCCGCGAGCTGGTTTCAGCCGCAACGGTTAACACTAGATTAACACGATAGCCTCGGATTGTGACGGTTTGGCGACAAAACACACGCCATCACAACGGGATCATGACGCCATCTTCACATTTGATTGTGACCGGCTGAATGCGGGCTACTGAGGGCCTCAGCGGTGTCCGGTTGGCGTTCTGCGGGTTGGCTGGGGAGCCGGCCAGCGTCCGGCACTACCCATAAGGAGCCCGGGGCAACGTTTAGGAGGCCCGGGGCACATTCAGGAGGCTCTGGGCAGGTTCGCGCCAGCGGCCACGCCTTTGCCGCGCTCAGGCGTCGAGAATCTGGCCGCGATACGCCGCGCCGGCAGCGGACAACAGCAGGACCGCGGCGGCGGCACACTCGGCCGGGTCACGGGCGGTGCGGTCCTCATCCAGCGAGAACGCACGCGCGCGCAGGGCCGTGCGCATCGGGCCCGGCTGCAGGCCACTGACCCGGACCGGGCTGCGGCCGAGTTCGTCATGCAGCGATGCGATCAGCCCACGCAGGCCGTGCTGGGCGGCGCCATAGCCCCCCCAATAGGCCTGCCCCACCCGTGCCGGGTCGTCCACGGTGAACACCAGCGCGGCATCGTCGCTCTGGCGCAGCAGCGGCAGGCAGGCCTGGGCCAGCCAGGCCGGCGCGGTCAGGTTCACGTGCACGGCGCGGGCGAAGGCGGCCGGGTCAGCCAGCTCGAACGGGGTCAGCCCGGCGAAATCGGCCGCACAGTAGAGCACCCCATCCAGGTGGCCAAGTTCGGATTGCAGGCGTTCGGCCAGGGTCGCGTAATCGTCGGGGGTAGCCCCTTCCAGATCCAGCGGATACAGCAGCGGCTCGGGACCGGCCGCCTCGACGGCGGCATAGACGCGATCCAGGCGGCGCGGTTTGCGCCCCAGCAGGACCACGGTTGCCCCGGCCTGCGCGCAGGCCACGGCCACGGCGCTGCCAAAGCCTCCCCCGGCCCCGGCGATGAGAATGACGCGATCGGCGAGCGATCCGGTCCCGACCACCACGGACGGGACCGCGCTCACGGCTGGGAGGCCTCTTCGACGATCCGCTTGAGCTCGCCGGATTCGAACAGCTCCAGCACGATGTCGCAGCCACCGATCAGCTCGCCGTGGATGAACAGCTGCGGGAAGGTCGGCAGGTTGGAGAAGCGCGGCAGGTTGGCGCGGATCTCGGGTTCTTCCAGCACGTTGACCGTGCGCAGCGCGATCGCGCCGGCGGCCATCAATGCCTGGATGGCACGGCTGGAAAAGCCGCACATGGGATATTGCGGAGTGCCCTTCATGAACAACACGAGGGGGTAACGTTCGACTTCGGACTGGATCTGCTGCATCACCGCCACAACGACTCTCCCTCCAATGGGACAACCCGGCCTCACCGGTCGGATAGACTTCCCTGGCCGCCATTGTATGCCCTACCTTCGCGTGGTGGGCACCCTGCCATCGGCCACACTGATGCCGATCCGTGATCGCGCGGCGCTTTCCCTTCCCAATCTGTCGTGCCCATGCCCCTCGAACTGCCTCGCCTCCCCTACGACCGCACCGCCCTGCAACCCCACCTGTCGGCGCAGACGCTGGACCTGCATCACGGGCGGCACCTGCGCGGCTATCTGGACACGGTCAACGCACGTATCGAAGGCACGGAACTGGCCGAGCTCCCGCTGGAGGACATCGTCCGCCAGAGCCAGGGCAGCCTGTTCGATGCCGCGGCCCAGGCCTGGAACCACCAGTTCTATTTCCACTGCCTGCACCCGCGCGCCGGTGGCGAGCCGCAGGGTCGGCTGGGCGAACTGGTGACCCGTCATTTCGGCGATGCCAAACGGCTGCGCGAGGCGTTCGACCGGGCGGCATTGAGCCTGTTCGGCTCGGGCTGGGTGTGGCTGGTACAGCATCCCAACGGCGCGCTGGCGATCCAGGTGACGCGCAATGCGGGCACGCCGCTGACCGGCGAGAGCACCCCGCTGCTGGCCTGCGATGTGTGGGAGCACGCGTATTACACCGACTACCAGAATGAGCGCGCGCGCTATCTGGAGGCGTTCTGGAAACTGGTGAACTGGGACTTCGTTACCGCGCAGCTGCGCGACTGATGCCCGGCAGCGCACGGCCGTTGGTCGTGCGTCCCGGTCACCCTGGCAGGTAGTGCCGGCCGCTGGCCGGCTCCCCTTGTACCTTGCACCGCCAGCGCCGGCCAGCGGCCGGCACTACCGGACCTCTAACCGCGAAGGATCTCGATCACCGGCGCGACCTGCTCGCCGCGATCAAGCTGCCCACCGACGCGTTCCAATGCATCGGCCAGCACCGCCGCATCGTCATCACGCAGCGTGGCATGGCCAACCTTGCGCCCGTCCCGGGACTGCTTGCCGTAATCGTGCCAATGGCCGCTGGCCTGGGCGAGCACGGCGTTGGCCTCCGGCATCTGCCCGATCCAGTTGAGCATGCAGGCATGACCCAGCATGCGCGTATCGCCCAGCGGCAGGCCCAGCACGGCGCGCAGGTGGTTTTCGAACTGCGAGGTCTCGCTGCCTTCGATGGTCCAGTGGCCGGAGTTGTGCACGCGCGGGGCCATCTCGTTGGCCAGCAGCTCATCGCCACGGCAGAACAGCTCCAGCGCGAACACGCCGACATAGTCCAGCCGCTCGGCCAGGGTGCGCGCGTAGCCGATGGCCGCCTCGTGCTGCGCCGCTGAAAGCTGCGCCGGGGCCAGGCTGGCCGAGAGCACGCCGTTGACGTGCCAGTTGCCGGTGATCGGCCAGGCGCGGAACTCGCCGTCCTGCGCCCGTACCGCCACCACGCTGACCTCGCGATCGAAGGCGACGAAACCCTCCAGGATCAGGCCGGTCTTTTCGACCTGGCTGCCGAGGGTGTCCCAGGCCGCGTCGATATCGGCGGCGCTGCGGATCCGGAACTGGCCCTTGCCGTCATAGCCCAGGCGGCGGGTCTTGATGATGCAGGGCATGCCGAACTCGGCGACCTTGGCGGCCAGTTCGTCACGGCTGCGGATATCGGCGAAGGCTGGCAGCGGGATGCCCAGCGACTGGAACAGGGTCTTCTCGCTGAGCCGATCCTGGGCCACGGCCAGCGCATCCGGACGGGGATGCACGGGCACGCGCTCGGCCAGGAACTTGGCGCTGCGCGCCGGCACGTTCTCGAAATCGAAAGTCACCACGTCCACGCGGGCGGCGAACGCAGCCAGAGCGGCCTCATCGTCGAACGCGGCCACCTGCAGCGGTGCCACCTGAACACCACAGGCATCGGCGGCCGGATCGAACAGCTCAAAGCGCAGCCCCATCGGCGCACCGGCCAAGACCATCATGCGGGCGAGCTGACCGCCGCCCAGAATGCCAACGGTCCTGACGCTCATTGACGCGGGTCGTCGTGGGCCATGACGTCTTCGGTCTGGCGGGCGCGGAAGGCCTCCAGCGCCTCGCCGATCGCCGGCTGGTCCGAGGCCAGCATCGCCGCGGCGAACAGCGCCGCGTTGGAGGCCCCGGCGTTGCCGATGGCGAAGGTGGCGACCGGGATGCCGGCCGGCATCTGTACGATCGAGAGCAGCGAATCCATGCCGTTCAGGGCCTTGGACTGCACCGGCACGCCCAGCACCGGCACGGCGGTCTTGGCGGCGATCATGCCCGGCAGGTGCGCGGCCCCGCCGGCACCGGCGATGATCGCGCGCAGGCCACGCTGGCCCGCCTGCTCGGCGTAGGTGAACAGCACGTCCGGCGTGCGGTGCGCCGAGACCACTTTCACTTCATAGGGAACACCCAGCGAATCCAGCTTCTGGGCGGCGTGCTGCATGGTTTCCCAATCCGAGCGGGAACCCATGACGATGCCGACGAGCGGCGCGGTTTGGTTGAGGGTCATTGGCCGTCACCTGCCTTAAAGACGTATTCTAGCCGTCTTCCACGCAAGACGAAGAATCCATGGATCGCAAGCTGCTCGACCTCCTGTGCTCGCCCGATACGCGCCAGCCCCTGTCCCTGCTCGATGCCACCGGCCTGGACGCGCTCAACCGCGCGATCGGCAGCGGCGCCGTGCTCAAGGCCGATGGCAGCCCGCAGGCGCAGACGCTGCGCGAGGCCCTGCTGACCCGCGACCGCAAGCAGGTGTTCCGCGTGGACGATGGCATCCCGGTGCTACTGGCCGAAGAGGCCATTGCCACCGCCCAGATCGCCGATTTCCCGGAAAAATGAGCCACCTCCCCGTGCCGGCCCCCGAGGCCGCCCTGGTGGCCGCCGATGTGGCCCGTGCACTGGCCGAGGACATCGGCAGCGGTGATGTCACCGCCGCCCTGCTCCCGGACCGCCCCGATACTGCTTACCTGCTGTGCAAGCAGGACGCGGTGATCGCCGGCCGCCCCTGGTTCGATGCGACCCACAAGGCGCTGGATCCGCAGGTGCGGATCGACTGGCGCGTGGCCGAGGGCGACCGTGTCGCCGCCGGCACCGTGCTGGCCCTCCTGCAGGGCCGCAACCGCAGCCTGGTGAGCGCCGAACGCACTTCGCTGAATTTCCTGCAGACCCTGTCGGGCACGGCGACCACCACCGCGCAGTACGTCGCGGCGGTGGCCGGCACCGGCGCGCGGATCCTGGACACCCGCAAGACGCTGCCCGGGCTGCGCGTCGCGCAGAAGTACGCGGTGCGCTGTGGCGGCGGTGACAACCACCGCCTGGGCCTGTTCGACACGGTCATGCTCAAGGAAAACCACATCCGCGCCGCGGGCTCGCTGACCGCGGCGGTGCAGGCTGCGCGCGTGCAGTGGCCGGCGTTGCCGCTGGTGGTCGAGGTTGAAGACCTGGACCAGCTGCGCGAGGCGCTGGAGGTGGGCTGCACCCGCATCCTGATCGATGACTTCGATGCCGCCACCCGGCGCGAGGCCGTGCGCATCGCGGCCGGGCGGATTCCGCTGGAAGTCTCCGGCAGCGTCGGCCTGGACGGGCTGCGCGCGATTGCCGAAGACGGCGTGGACTGCATCTCCATCGGTGGGCTGACCAAGCACGTGCAGGCGATCGACCTGTCGTTGAAACTGGGCCCGCCCCCCAGCTGAAGCGCGTGCGGATCCACGGGCGATGCCTCCCCGCTTTCACGGTATGGGCAGATGCGGTCTGCGAGGCTGCGTCTGCCCCCATCTGGAATGCACGCATGCGCTGCCTGCCGCTTCTCGCCTGCCTGTCTCCCCTGCTCGCGCTGCTGCCGCTCCAGGCATCCGCAGCCGAGGTCTGCGATGTGCCACCGCGCTTCGGGCTCAGCCCGGTGGCGATCAACATCGTCCGAACTGCCTGCACTGAACATCGCCTCTGGTATCGGCCCTTCATCGACCGCGATGGACGCGCGGCCAGCCTGAGCGTCACCGAAGCCGAGGACGTCCACCTGGCCGACAACGGCCTGGTCGCCTGGCAGCGCGTGGTCGGCTACTGGCGGCAGAGCGGCACGTTGTCGCCGATGGGGAGCCAACCCGGCGCATCGAGCTGCATGGCCCCGCCGGGTACGCGCTATACCGATACCGATTGCCGTGCTTTCCTGATCGACAACCCATGGTCGGCGGCCTTCATCTCATGGGTGATGACCCGCGCCTCGGTACCCGGCTTTACCCGTTCGCCCCGACACATCGACTATATCCGGGCCGCCTTCCAGAACAGTGGTCCGTACCGCATGGCCGATCCCGCGCAGGAGAAGCCTGCACCCGGCGACCTGCTGTGCTACCTCCGCGACCGGCGTGAAACGCTGAGCTACAGCGGCCTGGTCCAGTCGCTGTCCAACGGCTCGGTCACGCACTGGAAATCGCACTGCGAAGTGGTCATCGCGGCCAACATGGGCGGTGACCGCACGCTGTATCTGATCGGCGGCAACGTCATGAACACCGTGGCGATGCGCAAGCTCTCGCTGGACCGCAGTGGCCGGATCGAGCTGCCGCCGGCGAAAGCCACGGCGAGCGACGGCATGGACCTGGGCTGCACGCCCGGCCGCGAAGAGGAGTGCAGCTTCAATCGCCAGGATTGGGCCGCCCTGCTGAAACTGGTGGCCACCGCGCCCGCGCCGATGCCGACGGTCACCCCGGACCCGGTGACCCCGCCCGCTGCCGGTACTGGTGCCACGGCACCGCCGATGGCATCGCCGGCTTCCCAGGCACCGATGCGGGCCCCCACCGTGGTGCCGCCCCGCCCGCCGGTCCCGCCACCCCGCACACCCTGATCATGATCAGGCGCATGGCTTGATCCGCGCCGCGTTCGTCGCCATCTTGGAGTCACCGACCTCCCTGACCGCGCCGAGTCACCGATGCCCAGTTTGATCCTGTTGATGATTGCCGGCGCGTTCGCCTACGCCTTCTGGAATTCCTCGCGTGCCGCCGCCGAACGCGCCGGCGTGCTCGGGCGCAACGCCTGCCGCGCAGCCGACGTGCAGTGGCTGGACCAGAGCGTGCATGCCACCGGCCTGCGCGTATGCCGCAAGGACAATGGCTGGCTGGGCTGGGAGCGCACCTTCAAGTTCGAGTACTCGCACGATGGCGTGGACCGCCACAGCGGGCGCATGGTGCTGCGCGGCGATCAGCTGATCACCTTCGTGGGGCCGTCGGCGGCGCGGATCAGCGAGATCCGGCGCGATATCGATACCCGCGACGCCGAAGACGTCTGACCCCGGTAGAGCCGACCGTTGGTCGGCTGCGGTTGGCCGTGGCCGTCAATGGGCGTGGAGAGCAGCCGACCAACGGTCGGCTCTACCGGGTCGTTGCCGTTGATGGGCGCGGAGAGCAGCCGACCAACGGTCGGCTCTACCCATGAAAATGGCCGCCTTGCGGCGGCCATCGTCTGTCTTATTTGACCACCCGCAGATGCGGGCGACCGCTGGGCTTGGGCGGTGCGTCGTCCGGCGGGGTCGGTGAATCGTCCGGCGGCAGCTCGTCGTCCGGGCCCGGCTCATGGCCAGGGATGTCATCGGGCAGCGCCATGCCCTGCCCGGTCTCGCGGGCGTACACCGCCAGCACGGCCGAGATCGGCACCTGCACGGGGTAACTGGTGCCGGAGAAACGGGCCGAGAAGCTCACGCTCTCATTGTCGATATGCAGGCGTACCACGGCGCGCTCGGCGATGTTCAGCACGACGCGACCGTCCTTGACCGCGCTCTGCGGAACCTGCACGCCGGGCATGCCGGCGTCGACCAGGATGTGCGGCGTCAGGTCGTTGTCATTGATCCATTCCACCAGGGCCCGCAACAGGTACGGGCGGTGGCTGGTCATGCGAAAAGTGTCTTCTGTCATGTGGTAGAGCCGAGCCGTGCTCGGCTGCTCTTGATCCGGATTGCCTGATGCAAGTGTACGCGCCCGCCCACCCGCAGGTCAGCCATGGCGCGTACCGGCACCGCGATTTCGTTCAGTACAGCCGTGCCGCACGCAGCACTCGCCCCTGCCGATCAGACCGGCAGATCAGACCGGCAGATCGCGCAGCTTCTTTTCCTGATCGGTCAGGCTGCGGATGAAGCCCGGGTGCCGGAAAATGCGGTTGCCGTAGTCTTCGATCGATTTTCCATCCTTCGGCAACGGCACGTCCAGCGCCTGCAGCCGCCAGATGATCGGCGCCATCGCGCAGTCGGCCAGGCTCATTTCCGGATTGAGGAAGAACTTGCTGGCCTTGAACAGCGGCACCGCGCTGGTCAGCAGTTCCTTGAGACGTTTGCGCCCGGCCTCGGCCTGGGTCTTGTTGCCCAGCTGGATGGCCTGCACCTGCGGCACCCAGTCGTGTTCGATGCGCAGCATCGCCAGGCGGATGCGGGCCCGCGAGAGCGGATCGACCGGCATCAGCGGCGGGTGCGGATAGCGCTCGTCCAGGTACTCGCTGACCACCGAGGCCGCGTACAGCACCAGCTCGCGTTCCACCAGGGTGGGCACGGAGTGATACGGATTGAGATCGATGAGATCTTCGGGCGGGTTCTGCGGGTCGACCGGCACGGAGTCATAAGTGACGCCCTTGGCCGCCAGTACCAGCCGTACGCGATGGCACAGGACATCGTCGTTCGAGGAAAACAGCGTCAGGGTATTCCGCATGCGTACGCTCGCCGCCATCAAAGGCTCTCCAACGTCCGGTAACCGCCGGTCGTATCGGCGCCGCCAGCCCATTGCTGACGGTCGTCACAGTACCCGAGTGTGCAACCGCACATCACAAAAGCCAATAGGTCGATCGTCCCACGTGGGGAACGATCGCCGCGGGAAGGCGCCGGACCGCTCAGTGGACGTCCTTCCAGTATTCCTTCTTGAGCAGATAGGCCAGGAAGGTCAGCAGCGCCAGGAACAGGATCACCCATACCCCCAGCTTCTGCCGCTTCAGGGCGGCCGGCTCACCGGCATACTCCAGGAAATTGGTGATGTCGCGCACCGCCTGGTCGTATTGGCCAGCATCGATGTTGCCGGGCTGTTCGATCTTCAGGCCGACCACCGGCGGGTCTTCGCCGGGATTCTCCGGCTTGCCGTGCACGGCGTGCTGGAGCCCCTGCATTTCCCACAGCGGGTTGGGCATGGAGGCATTCGGGAACACGGTGTTGTTCCACCCCAGCGGACGCGTGGGATCGAGGTAGAACGACTTGAGGTAGGTGTAGACCCAGTCACTGCCCCGCACCCGCGAGATCAGGCTCAGGTCCGGCGGCATCTTGCCGAACCACTTTTCCGCCTGCGCCTTGGGCATCGTCACCGGGATCGGCTCACCGACCGGTGTACCGGTGAAGTTGAGGTTGTTCATGACCTCTTCTTCGCTCAGCCCGAGATCGGCGGCCATGCGCGAGTACCGCAGGTATTTGAGCGCGTGGCAGCCCGAGCAGTAGTTCATGTAGAGCTGTGCGCCACGCTGCAGCGATGCACGATCGCTCAGATCATTTCCGGCCTGCAGGGTCTTGGCACCTTCGGCGGCATCGGCCACCGCTACGCCAAACATCAGGGCCGCTGCGCAGGCCAGCCGGACAATCCAGTGGTCAGTCATGCGTGGTCACCCGGTCCGGTACCGGCTTGGTCCTGTCCAGCTTGGTCCATAGCGGCATGGTGATGAAGAAGGCGAAGTACAGGAAGGTCAGCACGCGTCCGATGTAGGTCTCGTGCGCATCCGTACCCGGGCCGGAGCCGATCACGCCCAGCCACACGAAGCACACCGCGAACATGCCCAGCAGACCGCGCGAGAGCAGGCCGCGGTAGCGGTAGGACTTCACCCGCGCGCGATCCAGCCACGGCACCAGGAACAGGATGGCGATCGCCGAGAACATCACGATCACGCCGCCGAGCTTGTTGGGCACCACGCGCAACATCGCGTAGTACGGGGTGTAGTACCAGACCGGCTTGATGTGCTCGGGTGTCACCAGGCGGTTGGCCTCGGTGAAGTTGTCATGTTCCAGGAACAGGCCGCCGAAGGCCGGCGCGAAGAAGATGATGAAGGCGGCGATGATCAGCAGGAAGCCGGCGCCGACCGCATCCTTGAGCGTGTAGTACGGGTGGAAGGGAATGCCGTCGGTAGGCGCGATGGCCGACCAGCGGTTGCCCTTCGGCCCCTTCTTGATCTCCACGCCGTCCGGGTTGTTGGAGCCCACCTCGTGCAGCGCGCCCAGGTGCAGCACCACCAGCAGCAACAGCACCAGCGGCAGGGCGATCACGTGCAGGGCGAAGAAGCGGTTGAGGGTGGCGTCGCTGGGGAGGTAATCACCCATGATCCATTCGGTCAGGCCGGTGCCGATCACCGGGATCGCGCCGAACAGCGAGATGATCACCTTCGCGCCCCAGAACGACATCTGGCCCCATGGCAGCACGTAGCCCATGAAGGCTTCGGCCATCAGCACCAGGTAGATCAGCATGCCGAGGATCCAGACCAGTTCGCGCGGCTTCTGGTAACTGCCGTAGAGCAGCCCGCGGAACATGTGCAGGTAGACCACGATGAAGAACAGCGAGGCACCGGTGGAGTGCATGTAGCGGATCAGCCAGCCCCACTCCACGTCCCGCATGATGTATTCGATGGAGGCGAACGCTTCGGCCGCGTTCGTCTTGTAGTGCATCGTCAGGAAGATGCCGGTGACGATCTGGTTGACCAGGATCAGCAGCGCGAGCGAGCCGAAGTAGTACCAGATGTTGAAGTTCTTCGGCGCGTAGTACTCGGTGACGTGCTTGCGGTAGACCGGCATCAGGCCCGGCGCGCGTGCGTTGACCCAGTCGGCGACGCCGGTGGCGGTGCGGGAAAGGATATTGGCCATGATCAAGCCGCCCCCTGCGGATCAACGCCGATGATGATGGTGTTGTCGTCCTGGTAATGGTGCGGCGGCACCAGCAGGTTGATCGGTGCCGGAACATCCTTGAACACGCGACCGGACATGTCGAAGCGCGACTTGTGGCAGGGGCAGAAGTAGCCTCCCTTCCACTGGGGGTCGTAGGGCTCGGGGCGGATCTCGGCGACCATTTCCGGCGAACAGCCCAGATGGGTGCACAGCCCGACCAGCACCGAGACCTCGGCCTTGATCGAGCGGAATTCGGGATTCTGCTTGAGCACGTACTCGGGCTGCTGTTCTTTCTCGCCCGACTCGGGATCCTTCAGGCGGCCGTCCAGCCCGTGCAGCGCGTCGAGGATGGCCTTGGAGCGCTTGACGATCCAGATCGGCTGTCCACGCCACTCCATGACCAGACGCTGGCCTTCCTGGAGCGCACTGATGTCGGCAATCACCGGGGCACCGGCCAGTTTGGCGCGGGCGCTGGGATTCCAGGACTTGATGAACGGTACCGCTGCAAATCCGACGCCGACCGCTCCGACCACCGCAGTGGTTGCTGAGAGAAACCGCCGACGTCCAGTATTGACTGGATCGTTTACCCCATCGTTGGCCATCCGGCACTCCGATATTGATTTAGGTAGCTTGAGGCTGCCAGCAGACCGGTGGGGGCCAGTCCACATTGAATCAGCCGCGAGTGTAGCTGAACCGAAGTCGGCCACACAACGCGGTCCTACGGAACGACATTACCCCGACAGTACGGCATCAGGCACCACCGGCGCCATGGGTCATTGATGGCTGGCCACGGCGCCGCGGTAGCGGTCGGCCAACAGAGCCACCCGCTTCACGTAATACTGGGTCTCGCTGTAAGGCGGCACGCCACCATGGCGGTCGACCGCGCCCTCGCCGGCGTTGTAGCCCGCCGCGGCCAGGGTGAGATCGCCGTTGAAGCGCTTGAGCAGCCAGGACAGGTACTGCACGCCGCCGCGGATGTTCTGCGAGGCATCGAAGGAATCGCTGACCCCGAAGCGGCGCGCGGTTGGCGGCATCAGCTGCATCAGCCCCTGCGCGCCGGCCCGGCTGAGCGCGGTCGGGTTGTAGGCCGATTCGGCATGGATGATCGCGCGGACCACCGCCTCTTCCACCCCGAACTCGCGGGCCGCAGCGGCGATCTCGCTCTGGTAGGCCGTGGTGTTGAGCCGTACCGAGCCGAAGTTGACCGCCGGGTTGGCGCCACAGGCGTAGCAGCGCTCGATGAAGCTGTAGTGGATGGTGCGGACCTGGCCAAGGCTGGCGACCCCACTCGGGCGTGCGCTGGTGTAATGGCGCACGCCGTCTTTCATATAGGCGTACAGCTGGCCACTGCGGACCTTTCCAGCCTTGTTGCCAGCCGCCGCCGGGGCGGAGGGCGCGGTCAGCACCGTGGCCGGGACGGGGGACGGTGCCGGGGCCGGGTTGATCGCGGTCGCCGCGGTGGCGGTATCGGCCCGGGCCGGCGCTGGCGCCGCGCGGGCGATCGGGGCCGCCGGGGCCGCCGGGGCCGGCGCGGGCGGCGCTGCCACGGCCCGGCGAGGCGCCGCGCCGCGGTCGGGCCGGTAGCTGCTGATCACACTGCAGCTGGCCCCGGCCACGCGCTTGCTCACATAGCTGGGAATGCCGTCGCTGCCAACACACTTGTACAGGGTGCCCGCACTGGCCGGCATAGCGGTCAGCGCAGCCAAGGCCAGCGCAGCGATCCCCAACATCCCCTTCATGAGCGGGAGTGTCCCCAATTCCCCGGGGATTGCCAAGGGGGGCGGCCGACCCGGCTACAATGGCGTGCTCACCGCAGCTAACCGGCTGCCTGCCCGCCCACCCGACTGGAATAAGCGCCATGACCGGGACGCCAGCTTCGACCGCGCCGACTTCGGCCGGTTCTGCCTTGCCTGCCTCCGCTCCGCCCAGCTCCGCCCCCCGCCCCGACCTGCTCCCCCTGCCCGGCGCCAAGCCGCAGGTGAACGGTCCGGTGCGCGGCAAGCTGTACATCAAGACCCACGGTTGCCAGATGAACGAGTACGACTCGACCAAGATGGCCGACGTGCTCGCCGCCGCCGAAGGGCTGGAACTCACCGACGACCCGGCCGAGGCCGACGTGTTGTTGATGAACACCTGCTCCATCCGCGAGAAGGCCCAGGAGAAGGTGTTCAGCCAGCTCGGTTACTGGAAGGCGCTGAAGAACAACGGCCGTGGCGTGATCATCGGCGTCGGCGGCTGCGTGGCCTCGCAGGAAGGCGAAGCGATCATCAAGCGTGCCCCGCACGTTGACCTGGTGTTCGGCCCGCAGACCCTGCACCGCCTGCCGGAGCTGATCCGCCAGCGCCGGGAATCGGGCCGGTCGCAGGTGGACATCAGCTTCCCGGAGATCGAGAAGTTCGACGCCCTGCCCGAGCCGCGTGCCGAGGGGGCCTCCGCATTCGTGTCGATCATGGAAGGCTGCTCGAAGTACTGCTCGTTCTGCGTGGTGCCCTACACCCGCGGCACCGAGGTCAGCCGCCCGTTCGAGGACGTAGTGGTGGAAGTGGCGCAGCTGGCCGCGCAGGGCGTGCTGGAAATCAACCTGCTCGGCCAGAACGTCAACGCCTACCGTGGCCCGTATGGCGACGGCGAGTTCGCCGACCTCGGGCTGCTGATCCGCACCATCGCCGAGATCGACGGGGTCGGCCGGATCCGCTTCACCACCTCGCACCCGCTGGAGTTCAGCGACTCGCTGATCGATGCCTACCGCGATGTGCCGCAGCTGGCCAACTTCCTGCACCTGCCGGTGCAGGCCGGCAGCGACCGCGTGCTCTCGGCGATGAAGCGCGGCTACACCGCGCTGGAATTCAAATCCAAGATCCGCAAGCTGCGCGCGGTGCGCCCGGACATCTCGATCAGCTCGGACTTCATCGTCGGCTTCCCGGGCGAGACCGATGCCGAATTCGAAAAGACCATGAAGCTGATCGAAGACGTGGGCTTCGACCAGAGTTTCTCCTTCATCTATTCGCGCCGCCCGGGTACGCCGGCTGCCGACCTGGAAGACACCACCACGGATGCGGAAAAGCACGCGCGCCTGTCGCGCCTGCAGGCCCGGATCAACGAGCAGGCCGCGGCCATCTCCGAAAAGATGGTCGGCACCGTGCAGACCGTGCTGGTGGAAGGCCCCTCCAAGCGCAACCCGAACGAGCTGACCGGCAAGAGCGAGAACATGCGCTCGGTGAACTTCCCGGGTCACCCGCGCCTGATCGGCCAGTTCGTCGATGTGGTGATCACCGAGGCGTACAGCAATTCGCTGCGCGCGCGGATGGTGACGGCGGACTGAGCAAGGCATCGCGCGCGCCGGACCACGGCGCGCGCCCCCGGCGTGACGCTTTTTTGATCACGCCATCAGACCCGTTGCCGCACTAGGGCTGCGCGCAGCTATCCACAGCTTGCTGCACCGGCACTGCACAGGCGATGTGGAAAAGTAGCGGCGGCCCGACACCCGCGCTACCCTGTTCTCCCTTTCCCAGCTTGCGGCCCGGTCGGCTGGACCGGCGGCCGCCGGACGCAATGACCGCACTCGCACAACGCGACTTCACCCTCACCCCGGAAGACAACGAGCGCCTGGCCAACATGGCCGGCCCGTTCGACGAACATCTCCGCCAGGTGGAACTCAAACTCGGCGTGGAAATCGCCAACCGTGGGCACGTGTTCCGCGTGACCGGCCCCAAGGCCGTCGTCGCCGATGCGCAGGCCCTGATCGAAGCGCTGTACGCCGAAGCCGGCGACGTGGTGTTCGACAGCCATGCCATCCACCTGCGCCTGAACCAGGCCAACGTGGAGCAGGTGGCAGAACGCGCCTACGAGGCCCAGGAGGTGGCGATCAAGGTCAAGCGCGGCACCGTGCGCGGCCGGGGCGCCAACCAGGCCCGCTACCTGCACCAGATCACCACCCATGACATCAACTTCGGCATCGGCCCGGCCGGTACCGGCAAGACCTTCCTGGCCGTGGCCAGTGCGGTGGAAGCGCTCAACGAAGCGCGCGTGCAGCGCCTGATCCTGGTCCGCCCGGCGGTGGAGGCCGGCGAAAAGCTCGGCTTCCTGCCCGGCGACCTGAGCCAGAAGGTGGACCCGTACCTGCGCCCGCTATACGACGCGCTGTATGAAATGCTCGGCGTGGAAAAAGTGATCAAACTGCTGGAGAAGAACGTCATCGAGATCGCGCCGCTGGCCTACATGCGCGGGCGCACCCTCAACGATGCGTACGTGATCCTGGATGAAGCGCAGAACACCACGGTTGAACAGATGAAGATGTTCCTGACCCGCCTGGGCTTCGGCTCCACTGCGGTGGTCACCGGCGATCTCACCCAGACCGATCTGCCCAAGCACGTGAAATCCGGCCTGCGCGATGCCATCGAGGTCCTGCGCGATGTCGAGGGCGTGAGCTTCACCTTCTTCGAAGCGCGCGACGTGGTCCGTCATCCGCTGGTGGCGCGCATCGTCAGCGCTTACGATCGCCGCGATCTGCAACAGGTCCAACCCGGAGCGAACCCATGACCCGTGGTCCCGTACGCCTGGACGTCGCCATCAATTACGCCCTGCCCCGCGCGGGTCTGCCCTCGGCGGTGAGCTTCCGCAAATGGGTGGCCGCGGCCCTGAAAGGCCGCATCCGCGAGGCCGATCTGGCCATCCGCCTGGTCGATGCCAAGGAAGGTCAGTCCCTGAACCGGCATTACCGCGGCAAGGATTACGCGACCAACGTGCTCAGCTTCCCCGCTGAATTGCCGGAGGGCCTGCCCAAGGGCGTGAAGTTCCCGCTGCTGGGCGACCTGGTGATCTGCGCCCCGGTGGTTGCCCGCGAGGCCGACGAACAGGGCAAGGCGCTCAACGCCCATTACGCGCACCTGACCGTGCACGGCGTGCTGCACCTGCTCGGCTGGGACCATGAGGACGAGAAGGAAGCCGATGCCATGGAACAGCTCGAGCGCGACATCCTGGCCGAACTCGGCATCGCCGATCCGTATGCCGGCGAGCGCTGAGTCCCCCCTGCGCTGCGCTTGCTGATGTCTTCGCCATACAAGGATGTATGCCGCCATGCCGATGCCTGATCGACGCTCCGCCCTGGGCCCTGGGCCCTGCACTGCTCGCCCTGTCCCTGCTGGCGGGGGTGTATTCCGCCCTGGGCGCGCCAGGCCTGACCGCGCTGGCCCCGGCGGGGCGTGATCCCGGCGCCATCCGGATGGGCATGCTGGCGCTGTCGGCGGTGATCGCTTTGCTGTCATTGGCGCCGTCACGCAGCTGGTGGGCGGCCCGGCAGCGGCGCGCGCCGTTGTCCGCGAGCTGGACCCGCCGGCTGGCGGCGCTGTCAGCGGCCGTGTTCATCGGTGGCACCCTCACGTGCCTGTTCGCGGGCCTGATCCTGCCCCATCTGCTGGCCGACCCGGGCGGGGCAACGCTCACCGCCACCGGCTTCAGCGTGGTGGCCTGGTCAGGCCTGGCGGCCGCGCTGGCCGCTCCCCGGGGGTGGCGGACGCTGTATGCCTGGTCGCGGCGCGATGGTGCCCGACCGGCCCAATCGGCGACCTTCCGTGCCCGGCCGGTGCAGGTCGCCCTGCTGTTCGTGCTTGCCGCCGCCTTCGCACTGGTATTCGGGCGCGGACTGGTCGCCTCCACCGCCGGCGCCCCCGCGCTGATCCACCTGGGTGCGGTGGTGCTGCTGCTGTGTGCGGCGGGGATCGCGGTGGTCACCTTCACCGCCACCGTGCGCTGGCTGCTGCGCCGTCGCTGACGACCTGCCATGGCGGGCCGCCCCCCGCTATGATCGACGCCGCGTCCGTGCGCTGCACGCCTTTGTTGATGGACCTGTTCCGATGACCTCGTTGCGACCTGCCTGCCTGGCCCTGCTGGCCGCGCTTTCCGCCCCGGCCTTCGCCGAAGCGCCACCGCTGGACCTGCCCGCCCTGATCGAATGCCGCCAGCGCGTGAGCGACTACGAGGCGGTCGCCCCGGTCGTGGCCGACCCGCTCAAGGCAGTCGCCAACGGCCTGCAGCCGCTGCCGCAGACCAACCAGTTCATGACCGAATTCCGCCTGGCCGCGCCGATCACGGTGTTCGGCGAGCGCGCCGAGTACATCGCCGTCGCCGGGGCCAGCATCATGGCCATCCTGGACCTGGCCGACCCGCGCCCGCTGGCCAAGCGCCTGGCCCTGGAAGACGGCGTGGACACCCCCCGGAAATTCATGGCCGGGCGCGAGCTGGTCAGCCGCGACGTGACCGACCCGCGGACCGGCGAGGCCCTGATCGAATCGGTGATCCTGAGCCTGTCCACGGTCAACTCCCACCCGGGCAAGACCCTGGCCGGCTGCACCTACAGCCTGGACCTGCCGCCGGAGGAGGAAACACCGCCGGCCAGCCCCACCGCGGCCCCCTCGCCGGGCGTGAACCCGGCGGCGGCGAGGCGCTGACAGGCCCTCGCATCCTGATAGACTAAATCCAACGCCCGGCCTGCCGGGTGCCTTTTTTCCAGAGATGTCTGAAGACGACAGTAGTAGCTCCGCGCAGGAGCACAATGAAAAGAAGCGCAGCTGGCTCGAACGCCTGACCTCTGCCTTCTCCGGCGAACCCCACACCCGCGACGAGCTGGTGGCGGTACTGCACACCGCGCACGAAGACGGCCTGATCGCCGCGGACACGCTGCGGATGATGGAGGGCGCCATTTCGGTGGCCGAGCTCACCGTTGGCGACGTGATGATCTCGCGCTCGCAGATGGTCTCCCTGCCGGTCGAAGCCCCCTTCCTTGAACTGATGAAGCAGGTGGTCGAATCCGGCCATTCGCGCTTCCCGGTGCACGGCGACAACAAGGACGACATCCTCGGCATCCTGCTGGCCAAGGACCTGCTGCGCGGCGTGGTCGCCGACAACGGGCCGGCCAACATCCGCGAGCTGCTGCGCCCGGCGGTGCTGATCCCCGAGGCCAAGAAGCTCAACGTGCTGCTGAAGGAGTTCCGGCTCTCGCGCAACCACATGGCCATCGTGGTGGACGAGTACGGCGGTGTTGCCGGGCTGGTCACCATCGAGGACGTGCTGGAGCAGATCGTCGGCGAGATCGACGACGAGCATGACGAGGCCGAGGACCACACCTCTCAGATCGCGATCCAGGCCGATGGCCAGTACGTGGTCGACGCGTTGACCGCGATCGAGGATTTCAACGAGCGCTTCGGTGCCACCTTCCCCGACGATGACTACGACACCATCGGTGGCCTGGTCACCGAGGCGATCGGGCACCTGCCCGAAACCGGCGATGAGCTCACCCTGGATCGCTTCGTGTTCCGGGTGGCGCGTGCCGATGCCCGCCGCGTGCAGGCGTTCCACGTGACCGTGCTGCCGCCCGACACCCACAACGAGGATTGACCCACGCCATGCGGCCCCCTTTGAATCGGTGGTCGCTGTGCCGCCTGTTGTTCGTGTTGTCGCTGCTTGCGATGGCCAGCCTGCCCTTCGGGGCGCTGGCCGCGCAGGATGCCGCGCCCGCGCCCGCCACCGCGGCACCTGCCGGCGAGGCGCCGCGCATCGGCGTGGTCACCATGCAGCCGGGCGAGATCTTCTTCGAACGCTTCGGGCATGACGCGCTGGTGGTGGTCGATCCGGTCACTGGCGAAGCGACCTCCTACAACTTCGGTTACTTCGACCCGAGCGAGTCCGATTTCATCGGCAACTTCGTGCGCGGCGACATGATGTACTACCTGGTCGCGCTGCCGCTCGGGCAGGATCTTTCCTACTACCAGGAGAGCGGCCGCGGCGCGAGCGTGCAGTGGCTGGACCTGACGCCCGTGCAGGCGCGCACCCTGGCCGAATCGCTGGCCGAGCGCGCCAAGCCGGAAAACGCGCGTTACCACTACGATTACTACACCGCCAACTGCGCCACCATGGTCCGCGATGCGATCGATGGTGCCCTCGGTGGCGGCCTGCATTCGCAGCTGTCGGGGCGCTCGCGCGGCAACACCTACCGCAGTGAATCGGTACGCCTGGCCTCGCCCTCGCCGTGGATGTGGCTGGGCTTCGATATCGGCCTGGGCCCGTTTGCCGACCAGCCACTGTCGCGCTGGCAGGAAGCGTTCGTCCCGATGCGCCTGGCCGATGCGCTGCGCCAGGTCCGCAACAGCGAAGGGCGCCCGCTGGTGCAGGCCGAGCAGGAACTGCTGCCGCACCGGATCGCGCCGGAACCGAGCGAGTCTCCCCGCCGCTGGTGGCCGTGGCTGCTGTGCGGCCTGATCGCTGCCGCAGGCGTGGTCGCACTGCGGCGCCGGCGTCGTCTGCTTGGTGGCCTCGCGCTGCCGTTCTGGCTGTTCTGCGGTATTGGCGGCGCACTGCTGACCTACCTGTGGGGCTTCAGCGCGCACCAGGCCGCCTGGGCCAACCGCAACCTGCTGCAGCTCTCGCCGCTGTGCCTGCTGCTTGTCCCCGCCGCGGTCACCCTGCTGCGCGGCCGCGTGCCGCGCGCGTGGTTCCGGATCGTGCTGTGGGCGGTGGCCGGGCTGTCCCTGCTGGGGCTGGTGCTGCACTGGCTGACCCTGCAGGCGCAGTACAACCTGCAGTGGATCGTGTTGCTGCTGCCGATCCACGTGGCGCTGGCGTGGACGCTGGGCCGCCGTGACCTGCCCGTCACGGGCCGCTGACGCACGATGCCCGCCATGGATACCGTCACACCCGATAACCCCGCCTGCGTCATCAACTGCGTTCACTACGATGACCAGGGCAAACGCCACGACATCAGCCTGGATGCGATCAGCGATGTGATCGCCAGCGACAACGGCTTCGTCTGGGTCGGCCTGTACGAGCCCGATGACAGCGTGCTGCTGAAACTGCAGGAAGAATTCGGCCTGCATTCGCTGGCCATCGAGGACGCCCGCAACGCGCACCAGCGGCCCAAGGTCGAGGCCTACGGCAATTCGCTGTTCGTGGTGGTGACCACCGCGCAGATGGTGGACGAGCGGATCCGTTACGGCGAAACGCACGCCTTCCTCGGCCCGCGCTTCCTGGTCACGGTGCGGCACGGCGCGTCGCTCTCCTATGCCGCCCCGCGCGCCCGCGTGGAGCGCGAGCCGGAGCTGCTGCGCACCATGGGGCCCTCGTACTGCCTGTACGCGGTGCTGGATTTCGTGGTCGACAACTACCTGCCGATCACCCAGCGCTACCGCGACACGCTGGAACTGCTGGAGAAGGACATCTTCTCCGACAACTACAAACGCCACACCGTGGTGCGCCTGTACGAGCTCAAGCGCGAGCTCAACAAGATGCGCATGGCCGTGGCGCCGCTGCAGGACATGCTCTCGCAGATCAAGCGCTACCAGGGTGACCTGGTGCCGGACGAAGTGAAGCTGTACCTGCGCGACGTGCACGACCACGCGGTACGGATCAGCGATGTGATCGACACCCTGCGCGAAATGCTGGGCACCGCGCTGAGCGTGAATCTCTCGCTGGTTACCCTGGCCCAGGGCGAGACGGTCAAGCGCCTGGGTGCGTGGGCGGCGCTGCTGGCCGCCCCGACCCTGATCACCAGCTGGTATGGCATGAACTTCACGCACATGCCCGAGCTCGACAAGCCCTGGGCCTACCCGGCGATGATCATCGGCGTGGGTGCGGTGTGCGTGGGCCTGTACCGGTTGTTCAAGCGCGCGCGCTGGCTGTAGGCAGCGACCGTTGGTCGCTACGTTGGTGACCGTTGCTCGCTACGGCGGGCGACGGCTGGCCACGACGGTGGGTAGTGCCGGCCGCTGGCCGGCTCCTCCGGTGGCATGACCCTCATCTGATGTTCGCGGCCGTCCGGGGCATGGGCGTGAGCCGGCCAGCGGCCGGCACTACCCGGTTCATGGCGTCAGGCGACGTAGACGGTCTTGATGTTCATGAACTCATGGATGCCATGCTCGGCGAGTTCGCGGCCGAAGCCGGAACGTTTGCTGCCGCCGAAGGGGAGGCGCACGTCGCTCTTGACGATGGCGTTGACGAAGGCGGCACCACATTCCAGCTGTTGGGCGATGGCTTCGCCACGGGCCGCATCGGTGGTCCACACGCTGCCGCCCAGGCCGAAGGTGGTGTCATTGGCCACGCGCAGTGCTTCGGCGTCATCGCCGACCCGCAGGATCGCCGCGGCCGGACCGAACAGTTCTTCGTCGTAGGCCGGCATGCCGGGGGTGACGTTGTCCAGGATGGTCGCTGGATAACCGGCATGCGAACCGGCCACCGGCTCGCCGCCCAGCAGCAGCTTGGCGCCCTTGGCGATGCTGTCCTGCACCTGCTTGTGCAGTTCGTCGCGCAGGTCCGCGCGTGCCATCGGGGCCAGCGTGGTGTTCTCGTCCTGCGGATCCCCGTAGACGCGCTTGCCTGCAGCGGCGACGAACTTCTCCACGAACGCATCGGCGATCGCATCGACCACGATGAACCGCTTGGCCGCGATGCAGGTCTGCCCGCTGTTGTCGAAGCGTGACTTCACTGCTGCAGCCACCGTCTTTTCAAGATCGGCATCGTCCAGCACCACGAAGGCATCGCTGCCGCCCAGTTCCATCACGCACTTCTTGAGCTGGTCGCCGGCGTTGGCCGCGATGGAGCGCCCGGCGCGCTCGCTGCCGGTCAGCGTCACCGCCTTGACCCGCTTGTCGCGCAGCACTTCGGCGGCCTGGTCGTTGTCGATGTGCAGCACATCGAACACGCCTTCGGGCAGGCCGCCGTCGCGGCACACCGCCAGGATCAGGTCGGCGCACTGCGGCACGTTGCTGGCGTGCTTGAGCAGGGCCACGTTGCCGGCCATAAACGCCGGCGCGAGGAAGCGGAACACCTGCCAGATCGGGAAGTTCCAGGGCATCACCGCGAACACGCAGCCGATCGGCTCATAGCGCACGTAGCTGCGCTGGGCTTCGGTATCGATCAGCTGCGGCTTGAGGTAGTCAGCCGCATGGTCGGCGTAGAACTCGCAGGCCTCGGCGCATTTCTCGATCTCACCCAGCGCCTCCACCTTGAGCTTGCCCATCTCGGTGGTCATCGCGTGCTGGATGTCGCCCTTGCGTTGGCGCAGCTGGGCGGCAATCGCGCGCAGGATCGCCCCGCGCTCCTGCAGCGAACGCGCCGCCCAGGCCGGGAACGCCCCGGCAGCTGCCGCCAGGCGCTGCTCGACCTCCTTGGCGGTGAGCAGTTCATGGCGATACGTGACCTGGCCGGTCGCGGGATTGATGATGTCAGCGGTCATCACGGGTCTCCGAAAGTCAGACCCGCATTGTGCGCCCGGCCTCGTGAGCCGGATGTTGCCGGATCAGGGTGAACGCCGCGACACAGCGTCGCAGCAGCGCCCTGCCCCGGCACCGTTCAGATGGGGTCCTGCAGTGCCATCTGCATGTCACGCTGGCGGCGCTTCTCGGCCCGGGCCGTGATGTACCAGCCCACCACGGCCGCGATCGACACCGCCAACACCATCAAGGTGGCCAGCGCGTTGATCTCGGGCTTGATGCCCATCCGCACCGAGGAGAACACCTTCATCGGCAGCGTGGTGGAGTTGGGACCGGCCACGAAGCTGGCGATCACCACGTCATCAAGGGAGAGCGTGAAGGCCAGCAGCCAGCCGGCCACCAGCGCCGGGGCGATGATCGGCAGGGTGATCTGGAAGAACACCTTGAGCCGGCTCGCGCCAAGATCCATGGCGGCCTCTTCCAGCGAGCGGTCCAGCTCCTGCAGCCGCGAAGACACCACCACGGTCACGAAGGACAGAGTGAAGGTGACGTGCGCGATCCAGATGCTGGTCACGCCGCGGCTGGGAAAGCCGGGGATGCCGCCCATCGCCACCAGCAGGGTCATCAGCGAGAAGCCCAGGATCACTTCGGGCATCACCAGCGGTGCGGTGATCAACGCCCCGAACAGGGTCTTGCCCGGGAAGCGGCGCATGCGGGTCATCACCATCGCGGCCATCGTGCCGAGCACGGTGGCCGCGCAGGCGGTCCAGAATGCGACCTTCAGGCTGATCCACAGCGCGTCCAGGATCTGGCGGTTGTTGAACAGCTCACCGTACCAGCGCGTGGAGAAGCCCGACCACACCGTGGCCAGCTTGGAGGCGTTGAAGGAATACACCATCAACAACAGGATCGGCAGGTACAGGAAGGCGAAGCCCAGCCCGAGCAGGCTCCAGCCCAACCAGCGGTTGCTGCGCACCATGCTCATGCCAGCTTTCCTTCCAGCTCGCGCTGCTGCATGCGGTTGAACAGCAGGATCGGCACCAGCAGCAGGGCCAGCATCACGATCGCCACCGCCGAGGCCGTCGGCCAGTCGCGGTTGTTGAAGAACTCGCCCCACAGCACGCGACCGATCATCAGCGTGTCCGGCCCGCCCAGCATTTCCGGAATCACGAATTCACCCACGGCCGGGATCATCACCAGCATGCAGCCGGCGATGATGCCGGTGCGCGAGAGCGGCAGCGTGATCCGCATGAAGGCCTGCCACGGCTTGGCGCCGAGGTCGTAGGCGGCCTCGAGCAGGCGGTTGTCCAGCTTCACCAGGTTGGCGTACAGCGGCAGCACCATGAACGGCAGGTAGCAGTACACGATGCCGATGTAGGCTGCGGTCGGGGTATACAGGATCTGCAGCGGTGCATCGATCAGGCCCAGCTTGAGCAGCAGCTGGTTGAGCAGGCCGTTGCGGTCCAGGATGCCGATCCACGCATACACGCGGATCAGGAACGAGGTCCACGAGGGCAGCACCACCAGCATCATCGCCACGTTGCGTGCGGCCGGGCTCATCCGCGAGATCACATACGCCATCGGGTAGCCGATCAACAGCGTGAGCAGGGTCGAGATGACCGCGATCTTGATCGAGCTCAGGTAGGCCAGCAGGTACTGGTTGTCCTTGACCAGGGCCGCATAGCTGCCCAGGTTGAGCTTGAGCGAGAAGGCGCCGTCCACGTACTCCAGCAGCCAGGTGTACGGCGGCGAGCCGACCTGGGTGCGCGCGAAGGAGATCATCAGGATGATCACGAACGGCACCGCGAAGAACAGCAGCAGCCACAGGTACGGCGCGGCGATCACGCCGGCGCGCGTGCCCGGGAGCCAGCGCTTCCAGCCGGTCGCGCTCATGAGGTCAGCACCACGCCGTCGTTGTCGCGCCAGTGCACCCAGACGGTGTCGCCCCAGGTCAGGCCATCGCTGGCCCAGCGCTGCGAGTTGGCGAAGTTGGACAGCACCTTGGCCCCGCTCGGCAGGCGCACATGGAACACCGAGTGGCTGCCGAAGTAGGCGGTCTCCTCGATCACGCCCTGCGCCTTGTTGGTGTCGCCGGCCGGTTCGTCCTTGCCGATCATCACCTTCTCCGGGCGCAGCGCGAAGGCTACCGGCTGGCCTTCGTAGCCGGTGATGCCGTGGGCGACGTAGATCGGCGCAGGGAACAGCGGCGTGCGCACCGTGACGTATTCGGGCAGGTCCTCATCGAGCACCCCGTCGAACAGGTTCACCGAACCGATGAACTCGGCCACGAACCGGTTGGCCGGCTGTTCGTAGATTTCATCCGGCTTGCCGACCTGCTGGATCCAGCCGGCATCCATCACCGCGATCCGGGTGGCCATGGTCATGGCTTCTTCCTGATCGTGGGTGACCATCACGCAGGTCACCCCGGTGGTCTCGATGATGTTGACCAGCTCCAGCTGCATCTGCGAGCGCAGCTTCTTGTCCAGCGCGCCCATCGGCTCATCCAGCAACAGCAGCTTCGGGCCCTTGGCCAGCGACCGCGCCAGCGCCACGCGCTGCTGCTGGCCACCGGAGAGCTGGTGCGGTTTGCGCTTGGCCAGCTTGGTCAACTGCACCAGCTCCAGCATCTCGCCGACACGGCGATTGATCGCATCGCGGGCCATGCCGTCCTGCTTCAGGCCGAAGGCGATGTTCTGCTCCACCGTCATGTGCGGGAACAGCGCATAGGACTGGAACATCATGTTGATCGGGCGCTGGTACGGCGGCAGCGCGTTGATGCGCTGGCCGTCCAGGTCGATGGTGCCCTGGGTGGGGGTCTCGAAGCCGCCCAGGCAGCGCAGCAGCGTCGATTTGCCGCTGCCCGAGCCACCCAGCAGCGCGAAGATCTCGCCCTTGCGCACGTCCAGGGTGACGTCGTCGAGCGCGACGAAGCCGTCGAACTCCTTGCGCAGCGCGCGGATGGACAGGTAACCCGGTTCCAGGACCGGGAGGACCGCGCCTTCCGGCTTGGCTTCAAATGGCATGGGGGGCGGCTCCAAGAGCGGCGGCAGGACGGGGGGAGCATCCCATTTTACCGGTGGTGGCCGCGTCATGTGCTACCCGGCGGGGCGGCCCGCGTTGCCGGCCCCGGACGCACGCGGCCCCCGAAACGACGACGCCGGCGCGGGGCCGGCGTCGCAGGGGGCACTCAGCGCCCGGTTTTCACCTCGGTCCACAGCCGGGTGTAGAGTTTGTCCACCTCCGGCGTGTTGATCGAGTAGGTGAACATCTTGGCCGCCACATCGGCCGGCGGGTAGATGGTCGGATCGGTGCGGATCGCCTCGTCCACCAGCGGCGTGGCCGTGGTCACCGGGTTGGCGTAATGGATGAAGTTGGTGTTGGCCGCGGCGACCTTGGGCTCGAGCAGGTAGTTGATGAAGGCGTAGGCGGCCTCCGGGTGCTTGGCATCCTTGGGGATGGCCAGCATGTCGAACCACTGCGGGGCGCCTTCGCGCGGGATCGAGTAGGCCACGGTCACGCCGTTGGACGCCTCGGCCGCGCGGTCGCGGGCCTGGATGATGTCACCGGACCAGCCCACCACCAGGCAGGTACCGCCGTTGGCCAGCGAGCCCACGTACTGCGAGGAGTGGAAGTTCTGCACGTACGGGCGGATCGTCTTGAGCAGCGCGGCGGCCTTCTCCAGCGTGGCCGGGTCCTGGCTGTGCGGATCCTCGCCCAGGTAATGCAGCGCGATGGGGATCATGTCCGACGGCGTATCCAGGATCGTGATACCGCAGTCCTTCATCTTGGCGATGTTTTCGGGCTTGAAGATCAGGTCCCAGCTGTTGGCGATCTCGGTGCTGCCGCCGAAGCGCTGCTTGAGCAGTTCCACGTTGTAGCCGATGCCGGTGGTGCCGATCATGTACGGCACGCCGTATTCGTTGCCCGGGTCCTGCTGCGCGATGCGCTTCATCACACTCGGGTCGAGATTGGCCAGGTTCGGGATCTTGCTCTTGTCCAGCGGCAGGAACACGCCGGCCTTGATCTGGCGGCCGAAGAAATTCAGCGTCGGCACGACCACGTCGTAGCCGCTGTTGCCGGCCAGCAGCTTGGTTTCGACCATCTCATCGCTGTCGAACACGTCATAGGTCACCTTGGTGCCGGTGGCCTTCTCGAAGTTCGGGATGGTGTCTTCCGCGATGTAGTCGCTGTAGTTGTAGACGTTCAGCACCTTGGCGTCGTCCTGCTTGTCACCGCCGCCACAGGCGGTCAGCACGGATACGGCAATGCCGAGGGTGAGGATTCGCAGCTTCATCGGACTCTCCACAGGTCAGGTGCGAGTTGGGGGGAACCGGCCGGACCGGCGCAACGGGTGCCAGCCTACCGGGCATGCCCCCATTTTCCCAGCACACGGCCCTCACGGCCATGCCGGATGTGGTGCGTGGGGTCAGACGTTGAGCAGCAGGAACTCGCGCTCCCAGGAGCTGATGACACGGAAGAAGGTCTCGTATTCCTTGCGCTTGACCGACACATAGGCACGGCAGAAGCGCTCGCCGAGCATCTCGCGCAGCGCCGGGCAGCCTTCCAGCCCGTCCAGCGCCTCGCCCAGCGAGCGTGGCAGGTCGTAGCCCAGCTCCTTGGCGCTGCCGCTGATCGGGGCGGTGGGCGAGCCCTGCTCGCGGATGCCCAGCAGCCCGGCGGCCAGGGTCGCGGCGATGGCCAGGTAAGGGTTGGCGTCCGAACCGGCGAACCGGCTTTCCACCCGCATGTTCTCCGGCGTATCCAGCGGCACCCGCAGCCCGCAGGTGCGGTTGTCGAAGCCCCAGTGCACGTTGCTCGGGGAGACCTCGCCGAACATCAGTCGGCGGTAGGAGTTCACGTTCGGCGCGAAGAACGCCATCGCCGCCGGCACGTACTTCTGCAGGCCGGCCAGGTAATGGCCGAACAGCGGACTGAAATCCTCACCACCGTGCTCACCACTGAACACATTGCTGCCATCGCTGATCCGCAGCAGGCTCTGGTGGATGTGCATCGCACTGCCCGGCTCATTCTCCATCGGCTTGGCCAGGAAGGTGGCATAGATGCCGTGGCGCATCGCCGACTCGCGCATGGTGCGCTTGAACAGGAACACCTGGTCGGCCAGGTCCATCGCATTGGCGTGGGTGAAGTTGACCTCCAGCTGCGCGGCGCCGGATTCGTGGATGAGCGTGTCCACGTCCAGCTTCATCGCGTCGCAGTAGTCGTACATCAGATCGAGGATCGGATCGAACTCGTTGACCGCGTCGATCGAGTACGACTGGCGCGCCGTCTCCGGGCGACCGGAACGGCCGGCCGGCGGCAAGAGTGGGAAATCCGGGTCGGTGTTCTTCTGGACCAGGAAGAACTCCAGCTCCGGGGCCACCACCGGGCGCAGGCCGAGCTCGGCATAGGCGTTGAGCACCCGGCGCAGCACGTTGCGTGGGGCCAGCTCGTGCGGCTCGCCGGTCTTGGTGAAACAGTCATGGATGACCTGCGCGGTGGGATCGGTTGCCCATGGCACCATGCGGACGGTGTCGGCATCCGGGCGCAGGATCATGTCCGAGTCCGAGGGCGAGGTCAGCTCGTAATAATCGTCCGGGAATTCGCCAGTGACGGTGGTGGCGAAGATGCCCTCCGGCAGGCGCGTGCCGTAATCGTGCGAGAACTTGTCGGCCGGAATGATCTTGCCGCGCGCGTTGCCGGTGATGTCCGGCACCAGGCACTCCACCTCCGTGATGCGCCGGTCCTTGAGCCAGCGCAGCAGCGTGCTCTCCTGCGGAACAGGCTTGGGGGCGGCTTTGCGCGAACGCGTTCGGGTGGTCATGACCGGTCTGCTGTAAGAGAGTTGCGGCGACAAGCATCGCCGAAAGCGTGAAAAATGCTGTGATAGAACCGATTGTCAGCCACCCGCCACTCAGGATGCCACTGCACCCCGAGCACGAAACGGTGCGCGGTACTGCGCGCCGCTTCGATCAGCCCATCCGCGGCGATGGCCTCGACCCGCAGCCCGTCGGCCAACCGGTCGATGCCCTGCCCGTGCACGGAATTGACCGTTGCCGTGGGCGCCCCGGCCCAGCTGGCCAGCCAACCGCCTTCGGACAGCTGCACCGCATGTGCAGGACCATACTGCACCTGGACCGCCGCCTGCGGGTCTTCGCGATGATCGCCCAGCCCCGGCACCTCGTGCACGCGCGGATGCAGGCTGCCGCCGAGCGCCACGTTCAATTCCTGGAAACCGCGACAGATCGCCAGCACCGGCAGATCGCGGGCCAGCGCTTCATACAACAAGGACAGCGCGTTCGCATCGCGCGCCGGGTCATGCCGATTGCCCGGCCAGCTCGGCGGCCCCGCATACAGATGCGGCTCGATGTTGCTTACCGCGCCGGTCAGCAGCAGGCCCTGCAGCCGGTCCAGCCAAGGCGCGGCCGGCAGCGGCGGTTGCAGGCTGGGCAACAGCACCGGGGTGACGCCGGCCGCCTCGACCAGCGCGCGGATGTACTTTTCACCGGCCGCCGCGAAGCGGTGATGGCCCAACATCGTGCTGTCGGTGGGCAGGCCGACCCAAAGGGGCGAGACCATGCGTCATGCTCGGATGACCTGCAACCACGTTACCCCTGCGCGCAGATCCCGCGCAACTCAGCGCCGCCTCGCCGGCGCGCGCCCCCTCACACGCCGGGCGCAGACGCTGCGACAGACTGCCCGCTGTCACGCGCCTCGGTTGCTGGCATCCTTTGTCCATGATTCCTGACCTGTCCATCGCCCGCCGGAGCCCGGCATGACCACCGCCGGCGAGGCGCACGCACCCAGCTGGTACGCCGACAGCGTGGCTGATGCCCCGCTGCGTGAGCCACTGGCCGGCGATCTGAACGCCGACGTCTGCGTGCTCGGCGCCGGTTACACCGGCCTCTCCGCCGCGCTCACCCTCGCCGAACGCGGGTATCGCGTGGTGCTGCTGGAGGCCCACCGGGTCGGCTGGGGGGCCTCAGGGCGCAACGGCGGCCAGGCCATCGTCGGCTACGGCTGCGAGGTGGACACGCTCGAGCATCTGGTCGGCGCCGAAGATGCGCGGGCGCTGTTCGAGTTCTCGCGCGACGGCATGCGCCTGCTGCGCGACCGCATCGCCCGCCACCAGATCGACTGCGACTGGCGCGACGGCCACGCCAGCGTGCCGATCAAGCCCCGCCAGGAGCGCATGCTGCGCGCCGGGCTGATCGATCTGGCCCAGCGCTACGACTATCCCCTGGAGTGGTGGGACCGCGCCCAGCTGCGCGGGCAACTGGACAGTCCGCGCTATCGCGGGGCCATGTTCGATCCTCACAGCGGCCACCTGCATCCGTTGGCCTACGCACAGGGCCTGGCCCGTGCCGCCGAGGCAGCCGGGGCGGTGATCCACGAGCAGTCGCCGGTACTGCAGTTGATCCGGGGGGCCCGGCCGCAACTGCGTACCGCACACGGCACGGTCAGCGCCGATCACGTGGTGATCGCCGGCAACGCCTGGCTGGAGGGCATCGCGCCCGAGCTGGAATCGCGGATCATGCCGGTCGGCACCTACATCGGCGCCAGCGCGGTCCTCGGGCAGGCGCGGGCGCAATCATTGATCCGCAACGACATGGCCGTGGCCGATGTCAGCTGGGCGCTGGACTATTTCCGACTGAGCCGCGACCACCGCCTGCTGTTCGGCGGCCAGGCCAGCTACTCCGCCCTGCCCCCGCCCGGCCTGCGCGGGGTGATGACCCGGCGCATGCGCGCGGTGTTCCCGCAGCTGGGCGACGTGGAGCTGGAGTACGTGTGGGGCGGCTATGTCGACATCACCCGCAACCGTGCCCCGCACTGGGGCCGGCTGACCCCGAATGTCTATTTCGCGCAGGGCTTTTCCGGCCACGGTGTTGCCGCTGCGGGCCTGGCGGGCCAGGTGCTGGCCGAGGCGATTGCCGGGCAGGCGGAGCGGCTGGACGTGTTCGAGCGCATCCCGCACCGCCCTTTCCCCGGCGGGCGCCTGCTGCGGACGCCGCTGCTGGTGGCGGCGATGTCCTGGTACAAGCTGCGCGATGCGTTGTGGTGAGGGTTCAAGGGGCCGGCATCCTGCGTGTTACAGAAACTGAACTGGCGCGAACCGGTGCCTGAGATCCGGCCGCGATCCCGCAATTGCACGATCGGCCTTCTGTCGATACCGTCAGCATGGAACGGATGCTCGTGCGGAATCGGCACTCGCCTTGGGATTTTCCACCGGCGAGATGGGAGGGGGTCGTGGGACTGCAGTGGTCGAACGAAGGTCTTCATCTGAATCTGCGTATCTAACCGGCCGGATGGATCCTTGCGGTGGTGTACGCCGTGGCCTGCTGGGGCGCTCGGAAAATATCCCTCGACCAGTTTTACCTGCCGGCCGGCGTGCGCGTTGCCGCACTGCTGATCTGCCCACCGCGACTGTGGCCTTACCTCCTCCTTGGGGAGTACGCCTACTTTGCGCAGATGCGCGTTCCGATGATCGGTAAGTATGGCTGGCTATGGGTCGTCCTTGGTTCGGCGTTCCTCATGCCCGCCGTGGCGATGATCGTTCGTCTACACCGCAGGATGATGGCAGGTACTACCGACATCTGGCTGGTGTCCGTCGCGATCGCTTCCGCCGCTGCAGCCACCACGATCAATATCACAGCATCGCACCTGCTATGGCCGATACCCCCCTCCATTCCGCCGCTGAGCAGCGCAGCCCGCATGTTTCTGGGCGATTTCATTGCCATCTTGACCGTCGCGTTGCCTGCGCTGCTCTGGACACGCCGGCGGAGCGAGCCAGAGTGGTCGAGGCGCTTCATGGTGCCCACCCTGGGCGCCATCGGGCTGACCCTTCTGCTCGGACTGTCGGCCACCGTGATGGCACCGGAAACCGCTGGTGCCAAGGCCAGCGTGCTGCTGTTGATGGCCCTGCCTGCGATTGCGCTCACGTGCATGCATGGATGGCGCGGAGCCGCCATCGGCGTTCCGCTGCTGAACCTGATCATCCACATGACGACGCCCAGTTCCGGCCATCCGGAATCCTTCGATGCGGAGACCTTCGCCACGCAGCAGAGCATGGCAGTGCTCAGCATCGCGCTCCTGGCACTGGGCTCGAGCATCAGCTATTACCGCCAGCAGTACAGGGCCCGCGCGCTGGCCGAAGAAGCGGCCCGGGCGCTAGCCAGAACGTCTCAGATCTCCACGGAAATGCACCTCAAAGAGCGCGCTCTTCATCTGAGGGAAATCGGCGATGGAATCGATGCTTCACTCAGCCAGGTGATGACATGGCTTCAGTCGCACGGTCACCACGACACCGCCATTGACCTGCTACGTGCATCGGCGAAGCACGCACGACAGTTCCGCGAACAGACCAGCCTCCTCTATCCAACCTCGCTTGAGCAGCTCGGCCTTTATCTGACCATGCAGACTGGCGGTCTTCGCCAGACCTGGGAAGAAACGCATCGCGTAACCCGTCCACGCCTCGCCGGCAATCCCTGTCATTTGAGTGTGGAACTGCAATTGGCGGCCTATCGCACGTTGAGTGATGCTGTGTCTCTTCTGCTGGGGCAGGAAACCGGTCAGCTCAGTATCCAGACACGCTGCGGCCGCGTGCGGGAGCAGCGCGGAATCGTCATGGTGGTGGCGTTGCTGGACAGAGGCCGCGCGCTCTCGTGGGCAACGACGGATCTGGCGCGTGAGCAGCTGACGGCACGCGTGCTTGCCCACGGCGGGAGAGTGCATTGCCGCCACAATCGCATCAGGATTCTGCTGAGGGAGACCGCCCTCCCCGTCCCGCAACGGAGTGAAACGCTGCTGCGCACGGGGTTCGCATAGCGGCTGCCCGAGCGGGCGACGGAATGTCCAGGCCTTCGGCGAACACGGACGGAACGTGTCGACCACCCCTAAAGTTACGCGTGAAACCGCCGCTACCAGTCCCGACCCACTCGGAACCGAGCGTACGCCTCATGCCGGCACTGTTGCAGGGCGCTGTCCTCAGCGACCCCGGTGATGCCCTGCCCCAGCGGATCCTGCTGGTGGAAAACTCGCGCACGTTCACCAGCATGCTGCGCGAGGCGATCGAGCAGCGGCTGGAGCTGCCGGTGTCGGTCGCGACCAGCCTGGCCGAGGCCGGGCGGTTGCTGGATGAGGAACAGGGTTGGTTCCTGGTCCTGACCGGCCTGGTGCTGGCCGATGGTGACCGCGATACCGTGGTGGACTACTTCCTCTCACGCGGGTTGCCCACGGTGGTGGTCAGCGGCGTCTACGACGAAGACCTGCGCAAACGGGTGCTGCAGCAGCAGATCATCGATTACGTGCTGAAGAACACGCCGGGCAGCATCGATTACCTGGTGTGGCTGGTACAGCGGCTGGAACGCAACCGGCGGATCGCCGCGGTGGTGGTGGATGATTCGATGTCGGCACGGATGTACGCCGCCTCGCTGCTGCGCATGTACGGGCATGATGTCTACGAGGCGGCCGACGGTGCCGAAGGGCTGAAGGCGATCGAAGCGCACCCCGCGATCCGGCTGGCCGTGGTCGACCAGGAGATGCCGGGCATGGAGGGGGTGGAGTTCACCCGCCGCCTGCGCACGATGCGCTCACGCGACAAGCTGGCGGTGATCGGGATCTCCGGCAATACCGACCCGTCGCTGATCCCGCGCTTCCTCAAGAACGGCGCCAACGATTTCCTGCGCAAGCCCTTCTCGCGCGAGGAGTTCTTCTGCCGCGTCTCGCAGAACGTGGACCAGCTGGAGCTGATCGGCACCCTGCAGGACCTGGCCACCCGCGATTTCCTGACCGGCCTGCCCAATCGCCGCTGCTTCCTGGAACAGAGCCAGCGCCAGCTGCCGCAGCTGCATCTGGATGGCGAGCAGGTGGCGGTGGCGATGATCGACATCGACCACTTCAAGCACATCAACGATACCCACGGCCATGAGGCCGGCGATGACGCGCTGCGCGCGGTGGCCGCGGCGGTCGCCCAGCACGCGCGCCAGGAAGACCTGATCGCGCGCTTCGGTGGCGAGGAGTTCTGCCTGCTGGTGCCCGGCATGGATGAAGAGCAGGCCGTGCACTACTTCGACGAACTGCGCCAGGCCATCGCCGCGCTGGAGGTCGACCTGGGCCACACCACGCTGCGCATGACGGTGAGTATCGGGCTGTGCTGCCTGCGCCCGCAGCGCGACTCGCTGCACCGGCTGATTTCCGAGGCCGACCGCCAGCTGTACCTGGCCAAGGCCGGCGGCCGCAACCGGGTCCACTGCGCCACCGTGGCCACCGGCCCACGCCAGCGCGAGCCTGCCCTGGTGCCTTGATCGAGATCAACGCGGCCCCGGCCGCGACTGCCTAGAGTCGCCCCCAGTTGAACAGCGCGGGGAACGCACCATGGCACTTCTGGTCTGGCAGGACGATCTGAACATCGGTATCGATGTCATCGATCACCAGCACATGCGCATCGTGGAGATGCTCAACCACCTGCATGTCGCCCAGAAGAGCCTGGAGCGGCTGGCCGTGGCCGAGGTGATCGACGAGCTGGTGGATTACACGATGTCCCATTTCGCCTTCGAAGAAGAGCTGATGGAGGAAGCCGGCTATCCGTTCTGTTCGGCGCACAAGCGCGTGCATGAGATCTTCGGCAAGCGCGTGGGCGAGTACCGGCTGCGTTTCCAGGCCGGTGAGGACATCACCGAAGAGCTGCGCACGATGCTCTCGCGCTGGCTGTTCAATCACATCCGGGGCGATGACAAGGCGTACGCGCCGCAGGTCAAACAACACCTCAACCAGTTCGCGCGCGAGCACCAGCAGGGCAGCTGGCTGGGCCGCACGCTCAAGCGCTTCTTCCGCTGATCAGCGCCCGCGCCGGCCCATCGCCAGCAGGGCGACGATGGTGATCAATGCGGTGACGCACAGGTAATAGCCCACTGCGACCAGGCCATAGCGTTCGGCCAGCCAGGTGGCCACGTACGGCGCCGGGGCCGCACCGAGAATGCCGGCCAGGTTGAACGAAAGCGAGGCGCCGGTGTAGCGCACCTGGACCGGATAGATCTCGGCCAGGAAGGTGCCGCACGGGCCGTAGGTCAGGCCCATCAGGAACAGGCCCAGCGCCAGGAACCCCAGCACCAGCCACGGGCTGCCGGCCTGGAACAGCGGCGCGAACGCCACGCCGAAGGCGAGGATCAGGCCGCTGGCCACGATCATCGTGCGGCGTGTGCCCCAGCGGTCGCCGTACAGCGCGGAAATGGGAATGCCCGCCGCGAAGAACAGGATGCCGACCATCTGCAGCAGCAGGAACTGCTCGCGCGAGTAGCCCAGCACGGTGGTGCCATGGCCGAGGGTGAACACCGTCATCAGGTAGAACAGCACGAAGGTGGCGAACGCTCCCAGCGTGCCCAGTACCAGCGTCAGCGGATGTTCGCGCAGCACCGTCCACATCGGCAGCCTGACCCGCTCGTTGCGGTCCAGCGCGGCCTGGAACTGCGGGGTCTCGTGGATGTTCAAGCGCACCCACAGGCCGATGCCGACCAGCAGCGAACTGGCCAGGAAGGGCACGCGCCACCCCCATTGCAGGAAATCAGCCTCGCTCATCGCGCGGCCGAGCAGCAGGAAGATACCGGCCGAGAGCAGGAAGCCCAGCGGAGCACCCAGCTGCGGGAACATGCCGTACCAGGCGCGCTTGCCGGGCGGTGCATTCTCGGTGGCCAGCAGCACTGCACCACCCCACTCTCCCCCCAGCCCCAGGCCTTGCCCGAAACGGCACAACGCCAGCAGTGCCGGTGCGACCAGGCCGATGCTGGCATGCGTGGGCAGCAGGCCGATGGCCACCGTGGAAACCCCCATCGTCAGCAATGCCGCCACCAGCGTGGCCTTGCGCCCGATGCGGTCGCCGTAGTGACCGAACACCGCCGAGCCCACCGGCCGCGCGATGAAGGCCACGGCGAAGGTCGCCAGCGACTGCAGCATCGCCGCGCCATCGCTGCTCTCGGGGAAGAACAGGTGCGGAAACACCAGCACCGCCGCGGTGGCGTAGATGTAGAAATCGAAGAACTCGATGGTGGTGCCGATCAGGCTCGCCAGCAGGATGCGGCGGGGGGAGTTCACGACGGGTGCGACAGCAGGTGTGGACATCGGGTACGCAGAAAAGGGCAGCTGCCGGATTCTGCCACGGCCTTCCCGCGCCTGCCGCGATGGTTGCAGACGAGACTGTCAGCCAGTGACCGGGTCCACAGGCTGCGTGCCAGCCAGGAACTTCCACCCCCTCACCGGGTCTGACCGCGGTCACCCGCCAGGAAGGTTCCGGATGTCAGGCCCAAGGAAGCGTGCCCGCTCGCGCTGGACCCAGCCCAGCGCCATCGCGGTGGTGATGGCCGTACACGGGCTGATGCTGGGCGTGCTGCTGCGTTCACCCGGCCCGGGCGATGCCTTTCCGGATGAGCGCCTGCAGGTGTACTGGCTGCCTCGCCCGTTGCCGGTACCGGTCTCGCCACCGCCCAGTGCCACGACGCCCCGCACACGGCAGGCCGCCGCATCGCAGCGCCTGCCTGCGCCGGCCGCGGTCGTGCCGGTCGCCGCAGCCGACGCCGCGCCGGCTCTGCCGGAAGTGACCGCCCCGCTTGATCTGAGCGTGCCATCGTCGCTGACCGGCAGCGGCATCGAAGCGGCCTCACTGGCCCCGCGCGTGCTGGGCGCCCGTGACGTGCACGCGGCCTTCCAACCGCGGCGCGAGCGCTTCCGGATGAAGGCCGGAATGTCGCCGGAGCAGATCGTGCAGGGCATGTTCCAGCTCATCGGTGCCTGGCCCCCCGGCTACACGGTGGACCAGTGCCGCCTGACCCGGCAGCAGATCGACTACCTGCGCAACGCGGTGGATGAACGGGATCGCGACCTGCTGCGCGAGTCGCTGGTCCGCCACAGCCAGGACTGCTGAGCGAGGTCAGCCGCCCAGGTGGATCCAGGTCGCCTTGAGTTCGGTGTACTTGTCGAAGGCGTGCAGGGATTTGTCGCGGCCGATGCCGGACTGCTTGTAGCCACCGAACGGGGCGGTCATGTCGCCGCCATCCCACTGGTTGACCCAGACGCTGCCGGCACGCAGGCCGCGTGCCACCCGGTGCGCGCGGCCCAGGTCGCGCGTCCATACGCCAGCGGCCAGCCCGTAGATCGAATCATTGGCCATGCGCAGCGCGTCCGCCTCGTGATCGAAGGTGAGCACCGAGAGGACCGGCCCGAAGATCTCCTCGCGGGCGATCGTGTGCTGCGGATCGACCTCATCGAACACGGTCGGCTCGACATAGCTGCCACCCGGCACCACCTCCAAGCGCTTGCCACCCAGCAGCAGGCGCGCGCCCTCGGCCTCGCCGCGGGCCACGTAGTCCAGCACGCGGCCGGCGTGCGCGTCGTCGACCAGCGCGCCCATCGCCGCCTCCGGCTCGAACGGGTGCTGTGGCTGCATGTGCCGCCCATGCGCCAGGACCCGGGCCACGAAGGCATCCTTGATCGAGCGCTGGACCAGCAGGCGCGAGCCGGCGGTGCACACCTCGCCCTGGTTGTAGAAGATCGCCGTGGCGGCGGCCTGAGCGGCCTTGTCCAGATCGGGCGCATCGGCGAACACCAGGTTCGGGCTCTTGCCACCGCACTCCAGCCAGGTGCGCTTGAGATTCGATCTGCCCGCGCATTGCAGCAACCGGCGGCCCACCGCGGTGGAACCGGTGAAGGCCAGCGTATCCACGTCCATGTGCAACGCCAACGGCTCACCGGTGCGCTCGCCGTGGCCAGGCAGCACGTTGAACACGCCATCGGGCACACCGGCCTCGGCCACCAGTGCGGCCAGGCGGATCGCGCTCAACGGCGAGCGTTCGGAGGGTTTGAGGACCACGGAATTGCCTGCCGCCAGCGCCGGGGCGATCTTCCACGACGCCATCAACAGCGGGAAATTCCACGGCACGATCACCGCGACAACGCCGACCGGCTCGCGGGTGATCAGGCCCAGCGTGTCGAGCGCTGTGGGGGCGACTTCGCCATATACCTTGTCCACCGCCTCGGCGGTCCAGCGCAGGCACCGCACGACGCCGGCCAGATCGCCTTCGCGTGCGTCGCGGACCGGCTTGCCCATGTCCAGGGTTTCCAGCAACGCGAGCGCATCGGCGTGCTGCTCGACCAGATCGGCCAGCCGCAGCAGCACCTGTTTGCGGTGCGAGGGTGCCGCCCGCGACCAGTCGCCCGCATCGAAACTGCGACGCGCCGCGGCGACCGCACGATCAACGTCTGTCGTGTCGGCGTCGGCCACCTGCACCAGCACGCGGCCATCGATCGGGCTGATGCAGTCATAGCGCGCGCCACTGGCGGCGTCCACGTAGCGCCCATCGATGAAGGCCTGGCCCTGGAAGGTCAGTGCATCGGCCTGGCGCTGCCAGTCCTCACGGGTGCGTGCGGCGGTCATCGGCGTCGTCCTCGTTCAGTGAGTCGGGTAAAGCGGTTATACCCGCGGCCATCACGGAGTGACGTGATGCAGGTGCGATAAAGTCGTGACCGTCGCGACCCTGCGGAGTGCCCCATGCCTCGTCCCGAGTTGTCGTTGTCCACCTTGGCCGGACAAGCGCCAGCAGAGCTGGACGCCTACTGGATGCCATTCACCGCCAACTGCCAGTTCAAGGCTGCGCCGCGCCTACTGGTACGCGCTGAGGGCATGTACTACCACGACGTCGACGACCGCCCGATCCTGGATGGCGCGGCCGGCCTGTGGTGCTGCAACGCGGGGCATGCGCGGCCGCGGATCGTCCAGGCGATCCAGCAGCAGGCGGCCACGATGGATTTCGCGCCACCGTTCCAGATGGGCTCGCCGTTGCCGTTCGTGCTGGCGCAGCGGCTGGCCGCACTGGCACCGGCCAGCCTGAACCATGTGTTCTTCACCAACTCCGGCTCCGAGGCGGTGGATACCGCGATGAAGATCGCGCTGGCCTACCATCGCCTGCGCGGCGAGGGCCACCGCACCCGCTTCATCGGGCGGGAGAAGGCGTATCACGGCGTCGGCTTCGGCGGCATGTCGATCGGTGGCCTGCCCAACAACCGCAAGACGTTCGGGCCGTTGTTGCCCGGTAGCGATTTCCTGCGCCATACGCTCGATCTGGAGCGCAATGCCTTCAGCCCTGGCCTGCCCCGCCACGGGGCCGAACTGGCCGAGGATCTGGAGCGCCTGATCGCGCTGCACGATGCCTCCACCATCGCCGCGGTGTTCGTCGAGCCGATCGCCGGTTCGGCCGGGGTGATCCTGCCCGCGCCGGGCTATCTGCAGCGCCTGCGCGAGATCTGCGACCAGCACGGCATTCTGCTGGTGTTCGACGAGGTGATCACCGGTTTCGGCCGGGTCGGCCACGCCTTCGCCGCCCAGCGCTTCGGGGTCACCCCGGACCTTCTGACCCTGGCCAAGGGCCTGACGAACGGCGCGGTGCCGATGGGCGCGGTGCTGGCCAGCGATGCGATCCACGGCGCCTTCATGCAGGGCCCGGCGGCCGCCATCGAATTTTTCCACGGCTATACCTATTCCGGTCACCCGCTGGCGTGTGCGGCTGCGCTGGCCGCGCTGGATACCTACGCCGAGGAGCATCTGTTCGAGCGCGCCCTGGAACTGGGTGATTACTGGCAGGAGCGACTGCACAGCCTGCGCGGGCTGCCGCATGTGGTGGACATCCGCAACTTCGGGTTGATCGGCGCAGTCGAGCTGATGCCGCGCAAGGACGCCCCCGGCGCGCGCGGCTATGAAGTATTCGAGCGCTGCTTCCGCGATGGTGAGTTGCTGGTGCGCTGCACCGGCGATGTGATCGCGCTGTCGCCCCCGCTGATCCTGGAGCGCAGCCACATCGACCGCATCGTGGAGGTGCTGGGCGAGATGATCCGCGCCACCGGCTGAGCCTGAATCCGTCGGCGACGACGCCGGCCGCCGCGATCCTTACAATGGTCGGCCACGTTTCGCTCGCGTACCGGATTGCATGGACATTGTCGTCAAAGAAGAACTCAAGGCCTATATCGACCCGCTGACCCCGGACGAGCACGACGCCCTGGAGCGCAGCATCCTCGCCGAAGGCTGCCGCGACGCGCTGGTGCTGTGGGGCGAGGTGCTGGTGGATGGCCACAACCGCTACGGCATCTGCCAGAAGCACGGCCTGCCGTTCCAGACGATCCAGAACACGCGATTCCAGTCGATGGACGACGTCCATCTGTGGATGATCGAGCAGCACCTGGGCCGCCGCAGCGTCTCCGATTTCCAGCGTGGCGTGCTGGCGCTGCGCAAGCGCGACATCCTGGCCGAGCGCCATCGCGCCGATCAGGCCCAGCTGCAGAAGGAAAGCGATGGCGAGATCAGCGGGCCGACCGAGGCCGCTGACGAAGACAGCCCGCCGTGGGCCGCCGCACCGAAGGTCAGCCGCGCGGACATGGCCCGCGAAGCGCGCCTGAGCAGCAGCCAGGTGACGATGATCGAGCGCATCCACAAGCAGGCCGCGCCGGAACTGGTGGAAGCGGTCAAGACCGGGGTGATCTCGATCAGCGCCGCGGCCGCCGTGGCCGACCTGCCGGAAGACGAACAGCGTGCCGCAGCCGCTGCCGGCAAGGACGAGCTCAAGCAGGCCGCCAAGCGTGTGCGCGAGTCCAAGCGCAAGCCGCGCAAGCCGGCCCAGGAAGTGCTGCACAGCGCTGATGGCGACGCCGAGGTCGACCCCAGCCGCGCCGCCGAGATCGCCGATGCGCTCAACGCACTGGGCGAAGGCCCGGCCGAGCTGCGCCAGCGGATTATCGCGCTGACCCTGGAGAACGACACCCTGCGCCAGCAGCTGGCCGCGCTGCGCAAGCAGGTGGCGGACCTCTGAGGGTAGTGCTGGCCGCTGGCCGGCAACGCGATTGACCTTCGGGTGGGGGGGCTTGGTTGCCGGCCAGCGGCCGGCACTACCTGTTGCTCATGCCGGGGTCGTTAGACTGCCGGGATGACGCTCCTCTCCCCTCCCGACCCCCGCCGTGCCCAGCTGCGACGGCTCAAACTGATCGCCCTGGCCATGCTGGTGGCGATGCTGGCCGGCTTCGCGGTCAGCCACTGGCACGGCGAACGCGGCATCTGGGCTTGGGTCTCGGCCTTCTGCGAAGCCGCTGCCGTCGGCGCGCTGGCCGACTGGTTCGCGGTGGTCGCGCTGTTCCGGCGTCCGCTGGGGCTGCCGATCCCGCATACCGCGATCATCCCGCGCAGCAAGGACCGCATCGCCGACAGCCTGGCGCTGTTCGTCCGCGACCAGTTCCTGGAACCCCAGGCGCTGCTGGCCCGGCTGCAGGTGTTCGATCCGGCCAGCCGCCTGGGCAGCTGGCTGGCCGAGCCGGCGCGGGCCCGCATGCTGGCCGACATGGCCCGCGGCTGGGCCCTGCAGGCGCTGGATTTCCTTGATGAAGCGGCGGTCCGGCGCAGCATCCAGGGCTTTGTGATCCAGCAGCTGCGGCAATGGAACGCAGCCGCCACGGCGGGTGAGCTGCTAAGCCTGCTCACCGCCGACAACCGCCACCAGCGCGTGCTGGATGAAGGCCTGACCCGCATCAGCGAATGGCTGGGCAACGAGAAAGTCAAGGACCGCGCCTCCACCCTGATCGTGGGCTACATCCAGCGCGAGTGGCCCAAGCTGGCCAGTACGGTCAACTGGGTCAAGCCGATCGACGAGATCGGTGACACCCTTGCCGAGCGCCTGGCGCACGCGGTGCTGGAAGAACTGCAGCAGATCCTGGCCCAGCCCGAACACCCGCTGCGGCGCGATTACGAAACCTGGCTGAGCGACTACATCCAGCGGCTGCGCGAGGACCCGGCCCTGGCCGAGAAGGTCGAGCAGCTCAAACAGCAGGTGATCGACCACCCGGCCGTGCAGGAGTACGTGCAGGGCCTGTGGGCGCGGATCCACGCCAGGCTGCGTGCCGACCTGGCCAGCGAGGACTCCGCGCTGGCCGGCCATCTGCGCCGCAGCCTGGCCTCGGTGGGTGAGGCGCTGCAGGCCGACCCGTCGCTGCGCGAAGCACTCAACCAGCACCTGATGGACGGTGCCGAACGCCTCACCACGCGCCTGCGCAGCGGCGTGACCGAGCACATCGCGCAGACCGTCAAAGGGTGGGACGAACGCCACCTGGTCGAGCAGCTGGAATTGAGCGTTGGCCGCGACCTGCAGTTCATCCGTTTCAATGGCACCCTGGTGGGCGGCCTGATCGGCGTGATCCTGCACGCGCTGACCGTCTGGTTCCACTGGTAACACCGGAAGCATCCGCGCCCTGCGACGCTGGCAGGATCGCTGCCAGCGTCGTGGGATGACTCAGCCAGCGACCGCCCGTACCGCCGCCACCAGCGCGTCCATCTGCGCCGGCGTGCTGAAGATGCCCGGCGTCACCCGCAGGCAGGCGCCGGAGGCCAGCCCTTCGCGTGGCACCACGAACACCCCCGACTGCTTCACCATCCGCTGCGAGGTGGCGGTGTTGTCGCGCATCGTGGTCTGCCCGCGCAGCCGGAACGAGGTGATCGCACTGGACAGGCGCGGGTCGTCCGACCCCAGCAACTGGATGCGCGCATCGCCGCGCAATGCGTCCATCCACTGAGCGCGCAGGCGCAGCAGGCGCGCACGCTTGTTGGCGACACCGATGCGCTCGTGCAGGTCCAGTGCGACCGGCAGCGCCATGTACGCCGCGAAATTGACCGTACCGGTGTGCACGCGGGTGCGGATGTCGTCGTGATCCTGCTCGCCCATGTACGGATCCAGATCGCGGACACGCCCGCGGCGGACATACACCGCCCCGACGCCGACCGGCGCGCCGATCCACTTGTGCAGGTTGATCCCGATGAAATCCACCCCCAGCGCGCGCAGCGGGGTATCCACCTGGCCGATGCCGTGCGCCGCGTCGAGCACCACCTCCACGCCGGCCGCCCTGGCCAGCGCGGCGATCTCGGCCACTGGCAGCAGCATGCCGTTGCGGTGGTTGACGTGGGTCAGCAACAGCAGGCGCACGCGCGGGTTGGCGGCCAGCGCGCGGCGGTAGGTCTCCACAATGCTGTCGTGGTCGAACGGCTCGGGCAGCGTGATCGCCACCGGCTGCACGCCGCGCCGCGCCTGCAGCCACTGCATCGCGCTGATCATGCTGTCGTAGTCGGTATCGGCATACATCACTGCATCGCCTGGCGACAGCCCGCGGTAGCTGCCGATCAGTACCTGCATCGCCTCGGTGGCGCCACGGGTGAGCACGATCTCGTCGGTCTCCACGCCCAGCACCTGTGCCAGGCGTACGCGGGCCTGTTCGAACAGCGGTGGAAACGCCAGCCGCCCGAACCAGGCGTTGCCGGCATTCACCGTGGCGGTAGCCTGCTGGTACGCCTGCAGTACCGGGCGCGCCATTGCGCCCCAGTAGCCGTTGTCCAGCATCACGACCTCGTCGGTGAGGTCATACAGTGCGCGGACCTGGTCCCACCAGCCTTCATCACCGGCCAGCTCGGCCGGCGTGCGTGTGCCCACCGCCGGCAGCGGCATCGGCTCAGTGCCCATGGCGGTCGCACCGGACAGCGCCGTGGCGAGTGGCAGGGCCAGCGCGCCACGCAGCAGATGTCGTCGTTGCCGGTCCATCAGTAGCGGATCCGGTATTCGGCGTAGAGGTTGCGGCCGTCGGTGTCATACGGCGCGTTCCGCGAGTAGATCAGGCCACGGCTGGCCTGGAAGCTGGCCTCGTCCGGGTAGCGGTTGAAGAGGTTGTCCGCGCCGATCCGCAGCGTCTGCTGCTCGGTGACGTTCCAGCTCACCGCCAGATCGACGAAGCTCATCGCCCCGAAGCGCTGGAAGATGTCGCCGGTGGCATTGCCCGAAGAGTCTGTCCATGCCCCGTAGTATCGCAGCTTGCCGAGCACGCTGAAGCGGCCCCACGCATAGGTACTGCTGAGCGTGGCCTTCTGCCGCGGCAGGCGCTCTTCGAAGATGCGGCGCTGGCTTTCGTTGGTGGCCACGCCGGTGGCACCACTGTCCACCTGGGTCTGGTTGTAGTTGTAGCCCAGCGTGGTGCTCAGGCGGCCCGCGCCGAGTGCGGTGGTGTGGCTGGCCACCACGTCGACACCGCGCGTGGTGGTATCGAAATCGTTGGTGTAGAAGCTCACCGAGGTGTACGCCAGCGGGTTGGGTACCCCGGCCGGCACCGCGAACGAGGCCGACTGGCTGAAGCGATCGGTGACCTTGATGTCGTACAGGTCCACCGAGCCGGAGAAGCCCAGCTCATTCTTCCAGGTCAGACCGAGCGAGGCGGTGCGCGATTGCTCCGGCTTGAGCGGTTTGGCCCCCAGCTGGATCGCCAGCGGATCGCTGGGCGACAGGCGGCCGGTGGTGAACACCTGCAAGGTCACGGTATCCAGGCCCTGCTGGGTGCTCTGGGTGTAGAGCTGGCCAGGCGTGGGCGCACGGAAGCCGGTGGAGACCGAGCCGCGCAGCGCCAGGTCCGGGGTGAACTCGAAGCGGCTGGAGAGCTTGCCGTCCACGCTCTCACCGAACGCGGAGAAGTGTTCGTATCGGGTCGCCGCGCCCACGGTCCAGCGGGCGGTCAACGGCGCTTCGACATCGATGTAGGCCGCGCGGCTGCGCTGGCTCCAGCGCCCGGCATTGGCCGCGCTGAACCCCGGCGCACCGTTGGCGCCCCCGGCCAGGCCGGTCACCGCGCCCGGGCCGATCGCATAGGACGCCGGATCACCGGCATCCACGCCGTAGGTTTCCTCGCGCGTCTCCGCACCGAAGGCGATGTTGATCGGCGCGGCCAGCGCGCTGACCGGCAGCGAGTAGACGATATCCGCGTTGAGGTTCTTCTCTTCCTGCGAGAGGCGGCCGAGGTAGAAGGCGGTGGGGCTGTCCGGGCCGAGCGAGGCATTGATCGAGTTGCCCAGCGTGTAGTCGATGCGGTTGCGCCCGTAAGAGCCGCTCACATCCCAGCGCCAGCGCTCGCCCCAGTAACCGCGCAGACCGAGCACGCCCTGCAGATCGTCCTGCTCGTTGCCGTACTTCGGGCTGAAGCCGGTCGGGTACAGGCTGCGTGCGTCCCAGCCAGGGAATACGCGGCTGCGGTTGTAGACCGAGGCGGTGCCGTCGGGATTGCGCCAGTTGAAATCGCTGACACCCTCGCTGTGGCCGTACAGACCGAAGCCGTACAGGTCGACGCTGTCGTTCAAGGCCAGGTTGAGGTTGAAGCCGAAATGCCGGTTTTCCAGGTCCGGCTGGCCCCAGCGCTGCACCGGATCGGACACGGCCAGCTCCGGGTGGGCGTTCTGGAAGGCGATCGCATCGGCGCGCTGACGGCTGCGCGAGGTCGCATCGGATTTGTCCCAGTCGGCGAACAGCGACAGGCTGCCCTTGTCGCCCAGCGCGAAGCCGTGGCGGCCCCCGATCTTGCGGCCCAGGCCATCGCCCTCGCTGTACTCGGAGACCCCCAGCGACAGCTCACCGCCGACCCGGTCATCCAGGATGATGTTGATGACGCCGGCGATCGCGTCCGAGCCGTACTGCGCGGACGCGCCGTCGCGCAGCACTTCGATGCGCTGGATCGCATGCACCGGAATCTGGGCCAGGTCCGGCCCCTGCGCGCCACGTGCGCCCAGCAGCGCCGAGCGGTGGAAGCGGCGACCATTGACCAGCACCAGGGTCTGGTCCGGCGAGAGGCCGCGCAGCGTGGCCGGCCGCACGAACACCAGGCCATCATTCATCGGCATGCGCTGGACCACGAACGACGGCACCAGCTGGGCCAGCACATCGTTGAGGTCGGAGGATTCGATCGCCTGGATTTCTTCCTGCGAGAACACGTCCACCGGGGCCAGCGTGTCGAACTGCGTGCGGTTGCTGCCGCGCGTGCCGGTGACGATCATCGTGTCCAGGGTGGCGGGGGCCGCGGCATTCCCTGCCGGGGCGGCCTCGGCACGCGCATCGGCGGCCAGGGCGAAGGTAAGGACGGACGACACCGCTACAGCAAGCACACAACGATTCACTGACGACTCCGCGTAAGAACAGGTGGGGGTTCGCCGTGACGGCTTGTCACGACATCCTCACAGTGTGTTGACGCGATATTGCCCGGCAGTGACACGCAGACGACCGTCGTTGCCGCCCCCGCGCATACGCCCGCGCACGGCGTTTTCCTGGTTTCGACACCGCCATGACGCTTGTCTAACGAAATGATAATGACTATCATTCACTGATCGGCTGTACGCCTAGCCAACCGGCGCCCGGATGCCTCACGCCTTCCCCGCGCAACGCCCCGTGTACACCTCCTGATCCGCTGCCTCGCCTGCCCTGCTGCCCTGCTGCCCCCGGCAGCGTCACTGCGCGTGCGGCCGTTTTCCCACATTGGAAGTGTTGCCATGACCCGTTCGTCCGCGTCACCGTTGTCCCGGCCATCGTTGTTGACCCTCGCGCTTGTTGCTGCCCTCGCCGGGCCGGCGCTGCCCGCCTTTGCCGAGGCCGGGCCGAATGAGGCAACCACGCTGGACACGGTCAAGGTGACCGCCGATGGCGAGATCCCGAATTCCTACACGGTCAAGCAGGCCAGCACCGCCACCAAGTTGAACCTGTCGCTGCGCCACACCCCCCAGTCGGTCACCGTGCTGACCCGCCAGCGTCTGGACGACATGGGCCTGTACGCCCTGTCCGATGTGATGGGCCAGGTCACCGGCGTGCATGTGTCGGTCACCGATTCGGAGCGCATCAACTACATCTCGCGTGGCTACAGCATCACCAATTTCCAGATCGACGGGATGCTCAACACGTTCGGTGGCTCGCTCAAGACCAACACCGACAGCGCGATCTACGAGCGCATCGAAGTGGTCCGCGGTGCCACCGGCCTGACCACCGGCGCCGGTGATCCGTCGGGCACGATCAACATGGTCCGCAAGCGACCGACCCAGGAGATGGCGATGAGCGCCGGGCTGACCCTGGGCCGCTGGGGCAACCAGCGTCTGGAAGCGGACATCGGCGGCCCGATCGCGCTGGATGGCCGCGTGCGTGCGCGCTTCGTGGCCGCCAAGCAGCAGAGCGATTCCTTCCGCGATGTGTACCGTCTGGACAAGGACGTGTTCTACGGCATCGTGCAGGCCGACTTGACCGACAGCACCCTGTTCGAAGTCGGCTATGACTACCAGTCGCCGGAAACCAAGGGCGTGACCTGGGGCGTGGTGCCGTACTGGGGCCCGGACGGCAAGCCGGCCAACCTACCCCGCTCGACCAACCTCTCGGCACGCTGGAGCAGCTGGCCGATCGTGGAGAAGACCACCTTCGTGCGCCTGGAGCAGCAACTCGGCAACGGCTGGTCGCTGAAGGCCAGCGCGACCCGCGCCAAGCGCAACACCGATGGCGACGTCTGGTATGGCGCGCAGGGGTATCCGGCACCGGACGGCACCGGGGTGCGCGCCTATCTCTCGCATTTCGCCGAGCGCAGCGAAATGAACGTGTTCGACCTCAACGCCAGCGGCCCGTTCCAGCTGTTCGGCCGTGAACACGAGCTGGTGGCGGGCGTCGGCCAATCCGTGCGCAAGGGCGAATCGCCTGCCTCGGCGTTCACGCAGCCGCCGGGCTATGACGTCGTGCCGGACTGGCGCCACTGGACCGGGGATGTCGCCCCGTTGCCGCTCACCCGGCATGACTGGCTGGCCTCGGAGAACGAGCTGACGCAGAAGGCCGCCTACGTGGCCGCCCGCCTGCAGCTGGCCGATCCGTTGCTGGCCGTGCTCGGCGCGCGCTACGGCAGCTGGGAAACCCGCAGCTGGCGCTACACCCACGATGCTGCCGGCAACCGCACCGGCACCACCCGCGGCGGCTACAAGCCCGACGATTCGCTGACCCCGTACTTCGGCCTGGTCTACGATTTCAGCAGGCAGTTCAGCGCCTACGCCAGCTACACCGACATCTTCCAGCCGCAGGACTACCGCGACAAGAACAACGACTACCTGGAGCCGGTGGTCGGCGACATGTGGGAGGCTGGCCTGAAGGGTGAATTCTTCGGTGGACGCCTGAACACCTCCGCCGCGGTGTTCAAGGGCGAGAAGGACAATGTCGCCGAGCTCGATGACTCGGTGCCGGCCGCCTCGCTGCCCGATGGCAGCAGCGCCTACCGTTCCACCGGCAAGGGCAACAAGGTCAAGGGCTGGGAACTGGAAGCCCAGGGCAGCCTGACCGCGAACTGGAACCTCTCGGCCGGTTTCGCGCACACCACCATCCGCAACCAGGCCGGCGTGGCGCAGAACACCACCAACCCGGTGGACACCTTCCGCCTCAACACCAGCTGGCGCCCGAGCGGTGAGTGGAACCGCCTGTCGCTGGGCGGTGGCGTGACCTGGCAGAGCCGGATCTACCGCACCAGCACCAAGCCGCGCGCGGATTACGCGACCAGCGGCCGTACCGAATCGGCGTTCATCACCCAGGACGCGTTCTACCTGGTGAATGTGTTCGCCGGCTACCGCTTCAACGACAACTTCTCCGCGCAGCTCAACGTCAACAACCTGCTCGACAAGAAGTACTTCAGCAACGTCGGTTTCTACAACGGCGTGTACTGGGGCGAACCGCGCAACGTGATGTTGAACCTGCGCTGGAAGCTCTGACACCGGCTCCAAGGGACCACTGCGACGCGCAGTGAACACGGCCACGGATGGCCACTATCCTTCATCACCGGCTGCGGCCGGTGATGCCCGTTTCCCCGATCGATCAGCAGGTTTCCGTGGACAGCACGCCGCACGCCAGCGCCAGGTTCAACCGTCTTGGTTCCTTCTTCACCCGCCCCTGGCTGGGTGTGTTGTCACGTTCGCTCGCCGCGATCTTCGGCGGCTACGCGCTGGCCGCGACCTGCTCGATGTTCTTCGCGGTCGCCCTGCCGATCGCGCGCGGGCAGGCCGTGCTGACCGGCATGATGGTGGCGATCGTGCTGTGCGCCTGCGCGGCGCTGTGGGCGTTCGCTACCCGCACCGCCCTGCGCGCCTGGGTCGGCATCCTGATACCCACCGTGCTGTTCTGGGTGGGCACCCGCCTGCTGCAGGGGGCCGCATGAAGAACGGATTCCGCCAGTCGATGGCGTGGCTGCACACCTGGACCGGCCTGCTGGTCGGCTGGCTGCTGCTGCTGATTTTCATGGCCGGCACGGCCAGCTACTACCGTGAGGAAATCAGCCGCTGGATGCGCCCGGAACTGCCGCGCAGCAGCGTCACCGCCGATGTGGCCGCCGAGCGTGCGCTGACCTTCCTGCAGCACAAGGCGCCACAGGCCGAGAGCTGGAACGTCACCCTGCCTGACCCGCGCAACCCGGCGATGCGCATGTTCTGGCGCAACCCCGAATCAATGGTCAAGCCGCCGGTGGAAGGCGAGCGGCGCCGGCGCGGCGGTGGCCGTTTCGGCGATGCCACCGTGGATCCGAACACCGGCGAGGAAATCGCCGCGCGCGAAACCCGCGGTGGCGACTTCTTCTACCGCCTGCATTTCGACCTGCACTACATCCCGGTGTACTGGGCGCGTTACCTGGTCGGCTTCTGCGCGATGTTCATGCTGGTGGCGATCATCACCGGCGTGATCACGCACAAGAAGATCTTCAAGGACTTCTTCACCTTCCGCCCGGAGAAGGGCCTGCGTTCGTGGCTGGATTTCCATAACGTCAGCGCGGTGATGGCGCTGCCGTACCACGCGATGATCACCTATACCGGCATCGTCACCTTGATGTTCATGTACCTGCCGTGGGGCGTGAGCGTGGCCTACCCCAAGGATGAGGAGGCGTTCTTCAGCGAGGCCTTCGCGCGCCTGGCCGAGATCGAGACCCCGGCCGAAGGACGCGCCAAGCCGCTGCCGATCCAGCAGCTGCTGGACAGCGCCCGCGCCGAATGGAAGGGGGCGGATGTCGCCGGCTTCACCCTGTACCACCCGGGCGCAGCGAATGCGATCGTGGATATCACCCAGCGCGATGGGAAGCGCCTGTCGGTGGATACCCCGTCGCTGCGCTTCAACGCCGTCACCGGGCAATTGCTCGAGGCCAGTCCGGCCTCCGGTGGTGCGACCCAGACCCGCGGCGTGATGTACGGGCTGCACCTGGCGCGCTTCGCCGATTGGGGCCTGCGTGCGCTGTTCTTCCTGTCCGGCCTGATCGGCTGCCTGATGGTCGCCAGCGGCGTGGTGCTGTGGGCGGTCAAGGAGCGGCCCAAGCACGCCAAGTCCGGCAAGACCGGGTTCGGCCTGCGCCTGGTCGACGCGCTCAACATCGGTGCGGTGGCTGGCCTGCCGATCGCGTTCGCCACCTATTTCCTGGCCAATCGCCTGCTGCCGGTGCAGATGGCCGAGCGCTCCAACGCCGAGGTCAATGCGTTCTTCTATGCCTGGGCCGCCGCATTGCTGGCCGGTTTCATCTGGCCCAAGCGGATGATGTGGACCTGGCAGCTGTACCTGGGGGGCGTGCTGTTCGCCCTGATTCCGGTGGTCAACGCCTTCACCACGCAGGCGCATCTGGGCGTCACCCTGCGCACCGGTGACTGGGTGCTGGCCGGGTTCGATCTGACCATGCTCGCCTTCGGCGCGATGCTGGCCTACTGCGGCCATCGCATGCAGCGTTGGCAGCCACCGCTGAGCGCGGCTGAGAAGAAGCGCCGCCAGCAGGCCGCTGCTGCGGAGGCGACGGCATGATGCTGCTCGCGATCACACTGACCTTCTCCGCGTTCACGGCGCTGTCGCTGGCCATGGACAAGCACCAGCTGGACCTGCACGGCAAAGCCGGCGCCAGCGCATCGCGCATGCGGGTGTGGCGCTGGGTGGGCTGGACGTTGCTGACCGTCGCCTTCGCATTGTGCGTGCTGGATCACGGCTGGGCGATCGGCCCGGTGCTGTGGCTGGGCGCGCTGACGATCAGCGGGTTGCTGATCGCGTTCGGGCTGTATCCGTACCGCCCGCGCTGGATTGCGCCGCTGGCCTGGGTGTTGCCGGTGGTGGGGCTGGCGGTGGCGCTGGTCGCGCGTTGAGGGAGCAGCCACGCATGGCGTGGCTCTACCTCCAGATCGATCCCTGCGGTGCACCCGCCGCACCCTCGCGGGCGTCGCCGCATCGCGATCGCCGGTCAGGGCACCAGTGAAAACATGTGCGCGTCGGCGGGACGGCCGTCGATGACCAGCCGGTTGCGTGCCACGCCCTCGCGAAGCGCGCCGGCCTTCTCCGCCACCCGTTCGCTGGCGAGGTTGCCCACCGCCACCACGATCTCCACCCGTTGCAGGCCCAGCGGCCCGAACGCCTGGGCAGCCAGTGCCCGGACAACGCGGGGCGCCACGCCCTGGCCACGGCACGACTGCCGTACCCAGTAGCCCAGGTTGCAGAACCGGGGATCGTGCTGGATCTTGTTCAGTCCCGCGCCGCCGACAAACGCCGCCGTGTCCTGCTCGAATATCCCGTACTCGCAGGCCGAGCCTGCCGCCCAGCCGTCGCGGCAGGCCTGGAACCACTGCAGCGCCTGCGCGACGCTGTAGTCGGCCGAGCTCCACGGCATCCAGCGCTGCATGCCCTCGGCCGATTCACGCACCGCCGCCACAAACGGGGCGGCGTCGGCATCCTGGAACGGACGCAGCAGCAGTCCGTCGGCGGTGAGCGGGCTGTCGTCCATGCCAGCCGCCATCGGTCAGGCGCCATAGCGGCGCAGTTCCCACGCGCGGTGGATGCGCGGGTTGCGTTCGAAGTCCGCCCCGATGGTCTCGGGCGAAATCTCCTTGCATTCCGCGAATTCCTTGATCGCTTCGTCGTCCAGCTTGAAGCGGCGGAAGTTGTTGGAGAAGTACAGAACGCCTTCCGGGCTCAGGCGGGCCACGGCCGCGCGCAGCAGGCGCACGTGTTCGCGCTGGATGTCGAAGTCATCGGCGCGGGCGGAGTTGGAGAAGGTCGGCGGATCGCAGAAGATCACGTCGAAGCGGTGGCGCTCGGCCTCCAGCCACGCCAGTGCATCGGCCTGGATCAGCTGGTGCTGGCTGCCGCCCTTGCCGTTCAAGGCCAGGTTGTCGGCACACCACTGCAGGTAGGTGCCGGACAGGTCCACGCTGGTGGTCGATGCCGCACCCGCCACCGCCGCCTGCACGCTGGCCACACCGGTGTAGCAGAACAGGTTGAGGAAGCGCTTGCCCTGGGCTTCCTGCGCCATGTGCCAGCGCAGCGGGCGGTGGTCCAGGAACAGGCCGGTGTCCAGGTAATCGAACAGGTTCACGCGCAGCAGCGCGTCGTTCTCGCGAACCAGCACGAACTCGCCGCGCTGCTCGAAGCGGCCGTACTTGCTGCCGCCCTTGCCGCGTTCGCGCGACTTCAGTGCGACCTGCTCGGCCGGCACCTGGAACACCTCGCGGGCAGCCGACAGCAGCTCGTTGCGGCGGCGACGCACATCGACATCGGGAATGGTCGCCGGGGCCGCGTATTCCTGCACATGCAGGAAGGTGCGACGGGCACCGCCGTCTTCTTCGTAGACGTCGATGGCGGCGGCGTATTCGGGCAGATCGGCATCGTAGACGCGGTAGCAGGTGATGCTCTCGCGCGCCCGCCAGGTCTTGAATTTCTTGATGTTCTTGCGCAGGCGGTTGGCCACCATCTGCGCGCCTTCGCTGAGCTCGCGCGGTTGGCCGGTGTTCTCACGCTGCGGCACGGCGATCGGGTCGCAGACGATCAGCGCGCACTCGATGGCGCCGTTGAACAGCTGGTACTTCTTGTTGGCGCGCAGGCCGGTGGCAAACGCCAGGTCCGCACTGCCGCACAGCAGGCTGGCACGCCACTGCGGCACCGCGCGCTTGAGCGCGTCGCCGAGGCGGCGGTACAGCAGCGCATCGGCGGCCAGGCGCTCGTCATAGGGCGGATTGCAGACCACGCAGCCGGTTTCCTGCGGCGGCACCTGCACATCGGCCACGTCGCGAACGCCGAACCAGATCGCGTGCGAGACGCCAGCGGTCTCGGCATTTTCCTTGGCCGCGCGGATCGCATGCGGGTCGATATCGCTGCCGTGGATGACCTGCTTGAGCGCACCGCGGCCGGCTTCCTCGCGCGTACGCGCTTCGGCCATCAGGGTGTTCCAGCTCTCGCGGTCGAAGCCCAGCCAGCGGCTCGGCGGGATGCTGCCGTGTCGCTGCAGGCCCGGGGCGACGTCGGCGGCCATCAGCGCGCCTTCGATCAGCAGCGTGCCGCTGCCGCACATCGGGTCCAGCAGGCCACCGCCTTCGCTGTGGATCTTCGGCCAGTTGGCGCGCAGCAATACCGCAGCGGCCAGGTTTTCCTTCAGCGGCGCCTCGTTCTGCGCCATGCGCCAGCCACGACGGTGCATCGGGCCACCGCCCAGATCGATCGAGATCGTGGCGCGGCCCTTGCGCAGCGACAGGTTGATGCGCACATCCGGGAACTCCACGTTCACCGACGGCCGTTCCAGGCCCTGCGCGCGCAGGCTGTCGACCACGCCATCCTTGACCCGCTGCGCGGCGAAGCGCGCGTGGGTGATCTCGGTGCCGGACACATGCGCATCCACCGACAGGGTCAGCTCGGGGCTGATGTGCTGCTCCCACGCCATCGCCGACACGCCCTGGTAGAGCGAGCCCTCATCCGGGCACTCGAACTCGGCCAGCGGCCACAGCACCCGGCTGGCCAGGCGCGACCACAGCACCACGCGCTGTGCCTGCGCCAGCTCGCCCTCGGCGTTGACGCCGGAAATGGTGGCGGTGGCCTTGTCCAGGCCGAGCGCCAACAGTTCGTCGGCGAGCAGATACTCCAGGCCCTTGGCGCAGGAAACAAAGAATTTCACGGAATCGGTATCGCAGGTCAGCGGAGAGGGGGTGCCCACGGGCACGGCAAGCAGCCGGGCACGGGGTCCCGGGGGGCCATTGTACGTGAGGCGGGCTGGATCGCCCGGCTTACAGCGAGGCCAGCAATTCCTCGAAGGCCCGGGTCGACGCCTCCACGTGGTTGGCCAGGCGGTGCCCGTCGTCCACCATCAGCAGGCGCGCCGAGCGGGCCTGGGCCCAGGCGATGACCTCGGCGGGCGGGATCAGTTCGTCGTGCCAGGCATGCACCACGCTGGTCGGCACCCGCGCCGCATCCAGCGCCGGCATCGGCCCCATGCGGGTCGGCGGCACCATCAGGAACAGCCCGCGGACCGGCACCTGCAGCGAGGCGATGGCCGAGATGTACGAGCCCAGGCTGGAACCGGCCAGCACCACCGGGCCCTGCGCGGCGCGGGCGGTGGCCAGGGTGACCAGTCGCTGCAGGCGGGCGCGCACATCGCCGAGGCTGCTGACCTCGCGCTGGGCGTCCAGGTCGGTGTAGTCCGGGCGCTCGTGGGTCCAGCCCAGGCGCTCGGCCACGTCGGCCAGGGCGGTCACCTTGATGGCGTCCGGGCCGCTTTCAAAGCCATGGGAGAGAATGCAGTGGCCGCGGCTCATGCACACACCGGGCGGGAATCGATAGGAGCGTTCATGCCCGAATGCTAGCATCGCCGCATGCCCGACCGCGCCCCGCCCGCCATCGATGCACAGCCCCTGCTCTACCAGGACAGGCTGCTGCCCCGCACCCACGACGACATCGATCTGGTGGTCATCCACTGTACCGAACTGCCGGACCTGGCGATGGCGCGCGAGTACGGCGAGCGCGTGCTGTATGAGAGCGGCACGGGCAACAGCGGGCACTACTACATCGACCGCGACGGGCGCATTGTCCAGTACGTGTCATTGGACCGCATCGCGCATCAGGTCACGGGTTTCAATCCGCGTTCGATCGGCATCGAACTGGTCAACACCGGGCGTTACCCGCACTGGTGGGATTCCCGCCACCAGGCGATGGACGAGCCCTACCCGGATGCGCAGATCGCGGCGCTGATCGATCTGCTGCAGCACCTGTGCGGCACGCTGCCGGCGCTGGCGCATATCGCCGGCCATGAGTGGCTGGATACGCGCGAAGAAGTGGCCAGCGACGATCCGGAACGGCGGGTGCCGCGCAAGCGCGATCCGGGTCCGTTGTTCCCGTGGCCGCGGGTGCTGGCGGCGGTGCCGTTGCAGGAACTGCGTGGGTGATGATCAGCCGGTGGCGACGGGACGCGACGGGTCGCTGACCCAGCCGCTCCACGAATCGGCATAGACGCGTGCCCCTCCCAGCCCGGCGGCTTCCATCGCCAGCAGCAGGTGGCAGGCGGTCACGCCGGAGCCGCACATCAGCACGACCTCGTCCGGTGCATGCGTGCCGAGCAGCGGCTGCAGTGCGGCGCGCAGATCGTCCGCAGGGCGCAACCGGCCCTCATGCACGTTCAACGCGAAGGGACGGTTCACCGCGCCAGGTACATGGCCGGCGACCGGATCCAAGGGTTCCACTTCGCCACGGAAGCGTTCACCGGCCCGCGCATCGATCAACCAGCCCGGGGCGTGCTTGAGACGCGCCTGGACTTCTTCAACGGAGGCGATCTGGCTGCGGTCGAAGTGACCCGGATACGGCGGCAACGCGGTCACCTGCGGCAGCTCCGCCGTTACCGGCAGGCCAGCGGCCTGCCAGGCGGCGAAGCCTCCATCAAGAACCCGCACCTGCGCATGCCCGATCAGCCGCAGCAGCCACCACAGGCGCGCGGCGGCCATGCTGCCGTCGCCAGCGTCGTAGACCACGACCTCGGTCTCCGGCCCGATGCCCCACTCGCCCAAGCGGGCAGCGAATGCATCGCTGTCCGGCAGCGGGTGCCGGCCATGGCCAGTGCGACCGAGATCGGACAGATCCCGGTTGAGATCGGCGTACAGCGCGCCGGGCAGATGGCCCTGCGCGTACAGCTGCGCACCGGCGGGCGGATCGGCCAGCGAGAACCGTGCGTCCATCACCCGCAACGCGGGCGGGGCACTGGGCGTCGCACGTGCATCCATGAGGCGCGTCGCGCCCTGATCCATGGCGTGTGCGAGGGTGGCGACATCGATCAGCGGCGTGGTCATTCGGTCTGCTCCAGGCGGCGACGCAGGTTGTAGAGAATGGCGGCGGTCGCGCCCCAGATCCGCTGCCCGGGCCAGCCGTATTCGAGTACGTGACGGATGCGCCCGCGGTGGTCGATCTCGACGTGGTGCAGGTTGGCCGGATCCATCAGGTAGGACAGCGGCACCTCAAACACTTCGGCAACCTCACCCGGCTCGGGCACGGCCACGAAGGCGGGATCGATCACGGCCACCACCGGCATGACCCGATAGCCGGTAATCGTCACGAACGGATCCAGATACCCGAGCACCTGCACCTGGTCCTGTTTGAGTGCGATTTCCTCATCACTTTCGCGGATTGCAGCAGCGACCGCATCGCGGTCCTCCGGCTCCATGCGACCGCCGGGAAAGCCGACCTGCCCGCCATGATGGCGCAGCGTATCGGTCCGCCGGGTCAGCAGTACCTGGGCGCCGCCCTCGCGCGGAATGATGCCGGCCAGCACGGCCGCTTCAACCGGGGGGCCGGGCGGTAACAGATCGATCAGTTCGCTGCGGTTCCAGCCATCGCCGGGCGGGGGCTGGTCCAGCGGATACAGCGCGCGCAGCAGGCGCTCATGTTCGGCCAGCGAACCGCGCAGGGATTGCCGCAGTTGTTCGCGCAGCGGCAGTGTGTGCTGCATCACGTGATGCTGTTCGGGTCGACTCATGGTTCGCCAGCGGGTGATTTCATCCATGGTGCGCAGGCAGCCCGTGCAGACACCGGCGCGGTCCAGTGCGCAGATTCCGATGCAGGGAGTGGGCACGGCATGCGGGGTATGTTCCATCGATTGGACCGGTCAACAGTAGCGCGATTGCACGAAAACGAAAAACGCGCCGGTGTTTCCACCGGCGCGTTCTTGATGTTGCAGCAATTACTTGACGCTGACGAGCTTGATTTCGAACTGCACCGCGACGTTCGGCGGGAACGGCGTGCGCGGATCGGCACCATAGGCCTGATCCGGCGACAGCGTCACTTCCCACTTGGAGCCGGCCGGCATCTGCAGCAGGGCTTCACGCATGGCCTTCATTTCGACTTCGCTGACCTTGATGCCCGGGATCTGCTGGGCCGGACGCGCTTCAGCCGGACGGGTGCCGAACGGGTACGGACCGGCCACTTCCAGCTGCACGGTGCTGGCCGGGGTCGGCTTGGCGCCCTTGCCGGCTTCGATCACGCGGTACTGCACGCCGCTCGGAAGCGACTGCACGCCGGCCTTGGCCTTGTTGGCGGCCAGGAACTGGGTGCTCTTGGTCTTGTTTTCGGCGGCAGCCTTGTCGTACTCGGCCTTGGCGGCCTGCGCACGACCCTGCTCACGCTTCTGGAAGGCTTCGACGGCGGGCTTCAACTGCTCGGCCGTGATCGACGGCTGCTTCTTGGCGTAGGCATCCTGCAGGCCCTTCACCACCGAGTTGATGTCCAGCTGCTCGCCGCGCGCGGTGAGTTCAGCCAGGTTGTTGCCGTAGTCGTAACCGAAGTAATAGCTCAGCTTGCCCTTTTCGGACGAGGTGTCCTGGGCGAAGGCATTGCCCGTCAGGGCCAGGGCCGCGACGGCGACCGCGATAGAACGCAACTTCATCAAACTTTTCTCCAGGGGTGGTAACTCAGGACGCGTTGGGCCGCCCTGAGGCGACGGGTTAGGATAGCCGCCGCAACGTTGAACCGCCACTAACGACGCAGGCTCTGACCTGACTTCGTTTCAAGAAGTTCAACAATCACTTTTTTTTAACGTTTTCAGGAGTCCTGCCGTGGCCGACGCCCTTATCTCGATTATGGACGATGCCGCCGTGCGCACTGTGACGGTCAACCGCCCGGACAAACTCAATGCGCTCAACCGGGCGACCCTGGAAGCCCTTGATAGCGCATTCGCTGAAGCGGCGGCCGACCCCTCCGTGCGCGTGGTGGTGCTGACCGGCGCAGGTCCCAAGGCCTTCGTGGCCGGGGCGGACATCGCCGAAATGAACAGACTCAGCGCGGTTCAGGGTCGTGATTTCTCCTTGCTGGGCCAGCGCTTGATGCGCCGCATCGAGCGCATGCCCAAGCCGGTGATCGGCAAGATCAACGGTTTTGCGCTGGGCGGCGGGCTGGAACTGGCCATGGCCTGCCACCTGCGGGTGGCCTCCGAGACCGCCAAGGTGGGGCAACCGGAGATCAATCTGGGCCTGATGCCCGGCTTTGGCGGCAGCCAGCGGCTGCTGCGCCTGTGCGGCCGCGCCGCTGCGCTGGAGCTGTGCCTGCTGGGCACCCCGATCACTGCCGCGCGTGCCGCGCAGTTGGGCATCGTCAATGAGGTGGTCCCGGCTGCGGAGCTGGATGCCCGCGTCCAGGCACTGGCGTCACAATTGGCCTCGGCCGCGCCTCTCGCGCTGCGCGGCATCCTCGATGCGATCCATATCGGCGGCGAGTGTTCGCTCGGCGAGGGCCTGGAATATGAGAGCGCGCAGTTCGGGCTGATGTTCGCCACCGAGGACATGCGCGAAGGCACCAGCGCGTTCCTGGCGCGCCGGCCGCCGGTGTTCCAGAACCGCTGAGCCATGTCGCCTTCCGATACCGCTTCGCCGGCACAGTTGCTGGCGCTCGTCCTTGATGATCAGTGGGATGCCGCGCTGGACGCTGGCCTGATGGACTACGTCCCGCAGCCGGGCGACGAGCAACTGCTGGCCGACCATCCTGAGCTGCCGCAGCGCCTGCAGAACGCCCAGCAGCAACTGCAGCGCGCCTGGGACGCGCGCGAGCGCTACCGACAACGCGAACAGCGGCTCGCACGCCGCGTCGCCGAGCGCGAGGCGCGTCGCGCGCCGCCGCCTACACCCGAGATCCAGAAGCCCGCCCTGCCCTCGGCCGCCGCCGCGATCCTCGCGCGCGCCAAGGCGAAAGCGGCCGGGCGCACCTGATGATGGCCACGATGAAGAAAACCGCCGCACGCACCGCGCGCATGCCCAAGGCCGACGTGATCGAAATGTTCACGCGCCTGCGCGAGCTCAACCCGCACCCCAAGACCGAACTGGAGTACAGCTCTCCGTTCGAGCTGCTGGTGGCGGTCACGTTGTCCGCGCAGGCCACCGACGTGGGCGTCAACAAGGCCACGCGCAAACTGTTCCCGGTCGCCAATACTCCGCAGGCGATCCTTGCGCTGGGTGAAGACGGCTTGAAGCAGTACATCGCCACCATCGGCCTGTACAACGCCAAAGCGAAGAACGTGATTGCCGCCTGCGCCATGCTGGTCAACCAGCACGGCGGCGAGGTGCCGCGTGATCGTGCGGCACTCGAGGCGTTGCCCGGTGTCGGCCGCAAGACCGCCAACGTGGTGCTCAACACCGCCTTCGGCGAGCCGGTGATGGCGGTGGACACCCACATCTTCCGCGTGTCCAATCGCACCGGCCTGGCACCGGGCAAGGATGTGCGCGCGGTGGAGGATCTGCTGGTCAAGGTGATTCCCGCCGAGTTCCTGCTCGATGCGCACCACTGGCTGATCCTGCACGGCCGCTATGTGTGCAAGGCACGCAAGCCGGACTGCCCGCAATGCGTGATCCGCGACCTGTGCCGGTTCAAGGAAAAAACCGCCGCCTGAACGGGGCACGCGACTGCCATATGGGCGCAACCCGGCGGTCATCTGCGCCGGGCATCAATAGCAGCCCCTGACGCCGCTTGGGATGCGGGCGATGACGGTTTGTCTGAAACTGTCACATTTACGCAATCTTCACTAATTAGCCTGCGCAGCATCTTCCCACCTGCCTGCAAGGCTCCTTCCATGAAACTGCATCGCCAACTTCTTACTGCGGCCGTGGCGGCTGCGCTGTTCGTTCCGGCCGCTCACGCTGAAGTGGCCATCGATGTGATCGGCGGTTCGGAAATCACGTTCGAGGGCCTGGTCCAGGCCGACGGCAACTGGTTCGACAACGATGTGACCGACCTCAACGGCGGTGATGCCGGCAACGGCAAGAACAGCGAATTCGAGCTGCGCCGCGCCGAGCTGGTGCTCAAGGGCAAGGGCCCGGGCAACGTGGAATGGGTGGTGGGCTACGACGCCAAGGCCGACAAGTTCCTGGACACCAACCTGAAGTACAAGCTGGCCGGCAACGCCAACCACTTCGTGCAGTTCGGCCAGTTCAAGCAGCCCAACAGCCTGGAAGAACTCTCCAGCACCAAGAACAACGACTTCATCTCCAAGGCCGCGGTCACCAACACCTACGCCGTGGCCCGCCGCCTGGGTGGCGCCTACAGCATCGGTGACAACAACTGGTCCGTCACCGCCAGCGCCTTCGGCCGCGAGCTGACCCGCAACCTGGCCCACGGCAGCGGCTACGGCGCGCGTGGTACCTGGGCCCCGATCAATGACAAGGGCCAGGTCCTGCACTTCGGCCTGAGCTATGTGGACTACGACACCGACGCCGACACCCTGCGCGTGCGCGCCCGTCCGAACGCCGACCTGGCCACCGCGCGCCTGGTCGACAGCGGCAACCTGGTCGATACCGACCGCGTCAGCACGATCGGTGCCGAAGCGATGTACATCGGTGGCCCGTTCAAGGCCCAGGCCGAGTACTACACCAGCAAGGCCAAGCGTTACTCGCACGACAACTACAGCAGCGACGGCTACTACGTCAGCGGCCTGTGGAACATCAGCGGCGAGACCTGGGGCTACAAGGGCGGTACCCCGACCACCGGCCTGCCGGACGAACCGGGCCGCGGCATGTGGCAGCTGGGTGCGCGTTACGACCACATGGATCTCAACGACGGCAACCTGAACGCGAATCCGGTGGCCGGCCGCCCGCCGATCGTCGATGGCGTGCTCGGCGGCAAGATGGACATCTGGACCGTGGGCGTGAACTACTACTGGCGCTCCAACACCAAGTTCGCGCTGAACTACGTGATGGTGGACAGCAAGAAGTACAGCTCCACCGCCCGTACGTTCGTCAACGACGATCCGAACATCCTCGAAGCGCGCCTGCAGTTCTTCTGGTAAGCCCTGCAGTACGCGTGTGACACAAAGGCGCAGCTTCGGCTGCGCCTTTTTTCGTGCTCCTTTCAGCGAAGAACAATTGCGTCTCCTGGCGGTGCAGGCAGACACGCTGCGCACGCTCGGCCCACCGATGGTGCTGCGTCGCTTCCAGGCCGAATGGGACACGCGCTGCGCCGGTGAATCGACCGATGTGTCGCGCACCGTCTCGGTCGGCCCGCAACGCAGGCACGGGCTGGCCGACCTCGTTCTGCGCGAACGCCGGGTCACCACGCACAGCTGGATGGATGGCGTCACCTGCCGCGACCAGGACACGCCGGTGGAAGGCGAGCGCCACGTGCTGCGCTTCGATGGCCGACGCTATGCGGTTCCGGAGGCACTGCAGCCGTTGTGACACCCATCCCGGAAAGCGTGTCACGAGGCAGTCATATGACAGTCGCTGCGCTGTCATCGAACCGTTATGGAATGAGCACCGGGCGGGACACCCCGCACCTTCATCCATCCCAGGAGCCACCCCGTGATCCACGCCTTCAAATCGCGCGCCGCTGTTGCCGTCCTCGCCGCGTCGTCCGTGTTCGCCGCCAACGCCGCCGATGTGACCGGCGCGGGCGCCTCGTTCATCTACCCGGTCATGTCCAAGTGGTCGGCCGACTACAGCACCGCGACCGGCAAGAAGGTCAACTACCAGTCCATCGGTTCCGGTGGTGGTATCGCCCAGATCAAGGCCGCGACCGTTGATTTCGGCTCCTCCGATGCCCCGCTGAAGCCAGAAGAACTGGCGGCGGCCGGCCTGGCCCAGTTCCCGTCGGTGATCGGCGGCGTGGTCCCGGTGATCAACGTGGCCGGCATCGCCCCGGGCGCGCTGAAGCTCGACGGCCCGACCCTGGGCAACATCTTCCTGGGCAAGATCAAGACCTGGAACGACCCGGCGATCGCCGCGCTGAACCCGGGCGTCAAGCTGCCGGACGGCAAGATCACCGTCGTGCACCGCTCGGACGGTTCGGGCACCACCTTCAACTTCGTCAACTACCTCTCCAAGGTCAACCCGGAGTGGAAGACCAAGGTCGGTGAAGGCACCTCGGTCCAGTGGCCGGTCGGCATCGGTGGCAAGGGCAACGAAGGTGTTGCCGCCTATGTGAAGCAGATCAAGGGCGGCATCGGCTACGTCGAACTGTCCTACGCGCTGCAGAACAAGATGTCCTATGCCGCGATGAAGAACGCCTCGGGCAAGATCGTGCTGCCGAGCGACACCTCCTTCGCCGCCGCTGCCGCCAGCGCCGACTGGGCCAGTTCGAAGGATTTCTACCTGGTCATGACCAACGCCCCGGGCGCCGATGCGTGGCCGATCACCGCCACCAACTTCATCCTCGTCCGCAAGCAGCCCAAGAACGTCGCCAACGCCAAGGCCACCCAGGAGTTCTTCCGCTGGATCTACAAGAGCGGCGATGCGCAGGCCAAGCAGCTCGACTACGTTCCGCTGCCGGACACCCTGGTCAAGCAGATCGAGACCTACTGGTCGCAGAACCTGAAGTATTGAGCAAGCCACCACCGACGGTGGTGACCTACCGGTAGGTGCCGACCGTTGGTCGGTACGCGTCGCCCCCGACGCAACTACTGGACAGTGCAATGGCGCCGGAGGGACCTCTCTCCCCCTTCCGGCGCCATCGGGCGCGGGCCGCAAGGTTCCGCGCCTTTTTGTTGCCTGCCCCCGACGGGGCGGCCCTTGTGGGACAAGGCTTTGCGTGCGCCAGGTCACGGCGTCATCAAGCTGTAACAAAAACATCATTTCATAGTCGCGTCGCCGGAAAGACCGGCCCTTATCCCGCTATGGAGTGACGCATGAAACTGCACACGGCCAGCATTGCCGCCCTTTCCCTGGCCATCGCGCTGGGTCTTTCCGCCTGCAAGCCGGGCGCTGACGGCCAGGCCGCCGCGCCGGCCACCGATGCGCCCGCTGCCGCTCCGGCCGCTGGCGATCGCCTGACCGCCGAGATCTCCGGCGCCGGTGCATCCTTCATTTTCCCGCTGGTGTCCAAGTGGTCGGCCGACTACAACGCCGCCACCGGCGCCAAGATCAACTACCAGTCGATCGGTTCCGGTGGTGGCATCGCCCAGATCAAGGCCGGCACCGTTGATTTCGGTTCTTCCGACAAGCCGCTGAGCAGCGAAGAACTGGCCCAGGCCGGTCTCGGCCAGTTCCCGTCGGCCATCGGTGGCGTGGTCCCGGTGGTGAACATCGACGGACTGGAAGCCGGCAAGCTGCGCCTGAGCGGCGCCCTGCTGGCCGACATCTTCCTGGGCAAGGTCAAGACCTGGAACGACCCGGCCATCGTCGCCGCCAACCCGGGCGTCAAGCTGCCCGACGGCAAGATCACCCTGGTCCACCGTTCGGACGGCTCGGGCACCACCTTCAACTTCTCCAACTACCTCTCCAAGGTCAGCCCGGACTGGAAGAGCAAGGTCGGCGAAGGCACCTCGGTGCAGTGGCCGGACGGCGTGGGTGGCAAGGGCAACGAAGGCGTGGCCTCGTACGTGAAGCAGATCAAGGGCTCGATCGGCTACGTCGAACTGGCCTACGCGCTGCAGAACGGCATGCCGTACGCCTCGATGCAGAACGCCGCCGGCAACTGGGTGCAGCCGAGCGCGGAAACCTTCGCCGCGGCAGCCGCCAGCGCCGACTGGGCCAGCGCCAAGGACTTCAACCTGGTCATCACCAATGCCCCGGGCGACCAGGCATGGCCGATCACCGCCACCAATTTCATGCTGATGCACAAGCAGCCCAAGGATGCCCAGCGCAGCAAGGACACCCTGGCGTTCTTCAAGTGGGCCTTCGAGAAGGGCCAGGCCCAGGCCAACGAACTGCACTACGTGCCGCTGCCGGCCGAACTGGTCACCCAGATCGAAGCCTACTGGACCAGCGAGTTCAAGTAAGCCAGACAGCGGGCCTGTGCACAGCGCAGGCCCGCTTTCCTCGCCGCACCACCCTGCCGAACCACCACTCGGGCCCCCGCCTCAGCCATGAATGCCATCGCCCAGCCTGTTCCCGCACCGTCCCTCCGCGACCTGCGTGATGCCCGCAACGACACACTGTTCCGCTGGGTACTGATCGCCACCGTCATCCTGGTGCTGGTCGCCCTGGCCTGCGCCGCGCTCTCCATGCTGTGGGGCGGCCGCCATGCCCTGCAGGAGCAGGGCCTGAGCTTCTTCTACTCGTCCGAATGGAATCCGGTCGAGAACAAATTCGGTGCGCTCGCACCGATCTACGGCACCCTCGTCACCGCCCTGATCGCGATGGTCATCGCCGTCCCGGTGAGCTTTGGTATCGCCTTCTTCCTGACCGAGGTCGCCCCGCGCTGGCTGCGTGGCCCGGTCGGTACCGCCATCGAACTGCTGGCCGGTATCCCCTCGATCATTTACGGCATGTGGGGCCTGTTCGTGCTGGTGCCGGTGATGACCGAATACGTCACCCCGTTCCTCAACGACCACCTGGGCACGATGCCGATCATCGGCCCGCTGTTCCAGGGCCCGCCGCTGGGCATCGGCGTGCTCACCGCCGGCTTCGTGCTGGCGATCATGGTGATCCCCTTCATCTCCTCGGTGATGCGCGAAGTGTTCCTCACCGTGCCGACCCGCCTGAAGGAATCGGCCTATGCGCTGGGCTCCACCAAGTGGGAAGTGAGCTGGGACATCGTGCTGCCCTACACCCGCTCGGCGGTGATCGGCGGCATCTTCCTGGGCCTGGGCCGCGCGCTCGGTGAAACCATGGCGGTGGCCTTCGTGATCGGCAACAGCGTGCGCCTGTCGCCGTCGCTGCTGGAACCGGGCACCACGATTGCGGCGCTGATCGCCAACGATTTCGGCGAAGCCACTGAAACCTACCGCTCGGCGCTGCTGCTGCTCGGCTTCGTGCTGTTCATCGTGACCTTCGTGGTGCTGGCGATCGCCCGCCTGATGCTGATGCGCCTGGCCCGCAAGGAGGGCAACTGATGTCCACCGCCAACGCCCAACCGCTGTACCTGCGCCGCCGCATCGTCAACGTGGTCGCGCTGCTGATGTCCTGCCTGACCGCGCTGTTCGGCCTGTTCTTCCTCGGCTGGATCCTGTGGACGCTGGCCTCCAAGGGCCTGGCCGGCATCAACCTGGACCTGTTCACCAAGATGACACCGCCGCCGATGCAGGAAGGCGGCCTGGCCAATGCGTTCTTCGGCAGTGCCGTGATGTGCGGCCTGGCGATCGCGATCGGCACCCCGCTGGGCGTGCTCGCGGGCACCTGGCTGGCCGAGTACGGCAACTTCCGCAAGGCCGGCACGGTGGTCCGTTTCGTCAACGACATCCTGCTCTCGGCGCCGTCGATCGTGCTGGGCCTGTTCGTCTATACCCTGTATGTGATGCAGACCGGTGGCCAGTTCTCGGCCTTCGCCGGTGCGCTCTCGCTGGCCTTCATCGTGCTGCCGGTGGTGGTGCGTACCACCGATGAAATGCTGCGCCTGGTGCCCTCGCAGATGCGCGAAGCAGCGCTGTCGCTGGGTATCCCGCAGTGGAAGGTGACCGTGCAGGTGCTGTACCGCAGCGCCGCCGCCGGCATCGTGACCGGCATCCTGCTGGCGCTGGCCCGCATCTCCGGTGAAACCGCGCCGCTGCTGTTCACCGCCTTCGGCAACCAGTACTGGAACAGCAACGTGTTCCAGCCGATGGCCTCGGTGCCGGTGGTGATGAACCAGTTCGCCGGCAGCCCGTATGAATCCTGGCAGGTGCTGGCCTGGGCCGGCGCGCTGGTGCTGACTGTGTTCGTGCTGCTGGTCAGCCTTTCCGCGCGCGGCATCCTGCTGCGCAACCGTATCTCCCATGACTGACCTTTCCACGGACATCGCCATGAACGATCTCTCCAATGCCGTGCCGATGCAGCGCATCGTGGTCCCGGCCTCGCATGAAAACCTGCAGACCCCGGCGCCGATCAAGCTGGCCGCGCGCGGTCTGGATTTCTACTACGACAAGTTCCATGCGCTGAAGGGCATCGACCTGGAAATTCCGGAAAAGCGCGTCACCGCGCTGATCGGTCCCTCCGGTTGCGGCAAGTCTACCCTGCTGCGCATCTTCAACCGCATCTACGCGCTGTACCCCAAGCTGGAAGCGCGTGGTGAAGTGCTGCTGGATGGCGAGAACATCCTCTCGCCGAAGTACCCGATGAACCGCCTGCGCAGCAAGGTCGGCATGGTGTTCCAGAAGCCGGTGCCGTTCCCGATGACCATCTTCGAGAACGTGGCCTACGGCATCCGCCACCACGAGAAGCTCTCCAAGTCCGAGATGACCGACCGCGTCGAGCAGGCCCTGCGCCAGGGCGCGCTGTGGGACGAGGTGAAGGACAAGCTCAACCAGAGCGCGCTGGGCCTGTCCGGTGGCCAGCAGCAGCGACTGTGCATCGCCCGCGCCGTGGCGCTGCGCCCGGACGTGCTGCTGCTGGACGAGCCGACCTCGGCGCTGGACCCGATTTCCACCAGCCGTATCGAGCAGCTGGTGGAAGAGCTCAAGCACGACTACACGATCGTCATCGTGACCCACAACATGCAGCAGGCCGCGCGCGTATCCGACTACACCGCCTTCATGTACCTGGGCGACCTGATCGAACACGACCGCACCGAAGTGATCTTCTCGCAGCCCAACAAGCAGCAGACCGAGGATTACATCACCGGTCGTTTCGGTTGATCGGTGCTGTCCCCTCACCAACTGTCCCAGCCAGGCATGGCCTGGCGCTACCCGGATTGCAGACCATGAATCTTCCCAACGACCACATCGTCAAGAGCTACGACGAAGAACAGCAGCGCCTGGTGGCCGAGATCGTGCGCATGGGCGAGATGGCCGTCGCCCAGCTGGAGGCGTCCATGGACGTCATCGAGAAGCGCGACGAGAACGCGGCCCAGCGCATCATCGCCAACGATGAAGCCATCGATGCGCTCGAGCAGCACATCAGCCACGACGTCATGCGCCTGGCGCTGCGCGGGCCGATGGCACGCGACCTGCGCGAGATCCTGGCCGGCCTGCGCATTCCGGCCGACATCGAACGCATCGGCGATTACGCCGCCAACGTGGCCAAGCGCTCGATCGCCCTGAGCAAGGTGCCGCCGCTGCCGCAGATCCAGGGCCTGCGTGCGCTGGGCCGGCTGGCCGCGCAGCAGGTGCGCCGCGCGATCGAAGCCTACCGTGACAACGACGCCGCCGCCGCGCTGGAACTGCGCGACGACGATGCCCGCCTGGACGCGCAGTACACCGCGCTGTTCCGCGAGCTGCTGACGTACATGATGGAGGACCCGCGCAACATCACACCCTGCACCCACCTGCTGTTCATGGCCAAGAACCTGGAGCGCGTGGGCGACCATGCCACCAACATCGCCGAGAACGTGTGGTTCCTGGTGCATGGCGAGCAGGCCCTGCCGCCGCGCGAGAAGCGCGACGAGACGAGCAGTACCGATCACGTCTGAGCGCGCGCTTCAAAAACGCAAAGCAAAAGCCGCTGCCTTCGGGTGGCGGTTTTTTTGTAGCCGGAGCGTCCGGGCGCTCCGGCAATGAGGCGCTGCACTTCACGAAACGTTGAATCCTGTGTGAGGATTCGATGAGCCGGGCCGGTCCACCATGGCCGCACCTGCTGCCCCCACGCCGCCATCCCGGGCCCCGGCCCCTTGCAAGGAGATCCACCCGATGAGCACACCCACCCGCGCGCAGTCTCTGTTGGCAGCGGCCGCGCTGGCCGCCGGCCTGGGCGTGACCGCCTCGGCGTCCGCGTTGAGCATGACCGACCTGGCCCAGGGCTACCTGGTGGCCGGCCAAGCGGCGACCAAGGCGGCCGAAGGCAAGTGTGGCGAAGGAAAATGTGGTGCGCACGGCGACAAGGCCGGCAGCACGGCGGGCGACAAGGCCGCGACCGCCGGTGCCAAGACCGCCGAAGGCAAGTGTGGGGAAGGCAAGTGCGGTGCCGACAAAGGCAAGGCCGCTGGCGGCAAGGCAAAGACCGCCGGCGACAGCAAGGCGGCGGAAGGCAAGTGCGGCGAAGGCAAGTGCGGTGCCAGGCACTGACGCTCCCGCCACTGGGCTGGACCGGTTGCCGCTGCCTGCGGCGGCGACCGGACTTGGCTTGCGCCGCGCCCTGCTGCAGGACCTGCGCGATGCGCCCGCGGGAGATCTCGACTTCCTCGAATGCGCGCCGGAAAACTGGATCGGCGTCGGTGGGCCGGCCGGCGATGCACTGGCCGAACTGGCAACGCGCTACCCGCTTACCTGCCATGGGCTGTCGCTTTCGCTGGGCAGCACTGCGCCACTGGATACCTCCCTGCTCGACCAGGTGGGACGCTTCCTGGAGCGGCACAAGGTGCCGCTGTACAGCGAACACCTGAGCTACTGCAGCGATGACGGCCACCTCTACGACCTGCTGCCGATTCCCTTCACCGAGGAAGCAGTGCGTCACACCGCAGCGCGTATCGCCCGGGTGCAGGACCTGCTGGGCCGGCGCATCGCGGTGGAGAACGTGTCCTATTACCTTGCCCCCGAGCCGGCCATGGACGAACTGGCCTTCACCACGGCGGTGCTCGCCGAGGCCGATTGCGACCTGCTGCTGGACGTCAACAACGTCTACGTCAACGCCTGCAACCACGGCTACGACGCTGATGCCTTCATCGCCGGGCTGCCGGCTGCGCGCATCGTCTGCCTGCATGTGGCCGGTCACCTCGATGAGGCCCCTGACCTGAAGATCGATACGCACGGAAGCGCCGTGATCGATCCGGTCTGGGCGCTGCTCGGCCGCACCTATGCGCGCATCGGGCCCCGCCCGACCCTGCTGGAACGCGATTTCAACTTCCCCCCGTATGCCGAGCTGCGTGGCGAGCTGCAGACCATCCGCCAGCGGATGGCCGCTCATGCAGGAGGCCGGCATGACTGACGTCCCGGCGCGCCTGCACGCGCAGCAGCGAGCCCTCACCGCGCACCTGCGCGACCCGGCCCAGGTCCCTGCCCCGCCGGGTCTGGACGCGCGCCGGCTGGGCCTCCATGAGCGGCTGGTGTTCAACAACGTGCTCGGGCTGCTGGGCAACGGCTTCCCGGTCTGCGTGCGCCTGCTCGGCGAGGCAGCGTGGGCCGCCCTGGTCCGGCGGTATCTCGCAGTACACCGTGCGCAGACCCCGTTGTTCACCGAACTGGCCGCCGAGTTCGTGCAGTGGTTGCAGGGCCAGGCCACGCTGCCGCATCCGGCACTGGCCGAACTGGCCCATTACGAGTGGGTGGAAACGGCTCTCTACCAGTTGGACGCGTCCCCGCTGCCGCCCGCGCCCGGCCTGGACCCGATGCGCGCGGCGCTGCAGCGCTCACCGCTGGCCTGGCCGCTGCGCTATCGCTGGCCCGTGCACCGGCTCGGCACCGATGACGCGCCGACGCGGCCCGACCCCGAGCCGACCGCGTTGCTGGTCCGCCGCGACCCGGATGGGCAGGTCCGCTTCGCCGCGGTCAGCCCGATGGCCGCGCAGCTGCTGGAGCTGATCGGTCAGCATCCCGGCAGCACCGGCACCACGTATCTGCAGCAGCTTGCGCAGGCACACGGCATGGCGGCCGATGCCCTGCTGCTGCCAGGCGCCGCCCTGCTGCGGCAATGTCACGACAGCAGGGTGATCGGACCGGCCCCCGACGCTGGCGGCCGCAGCGCCTGAGCGCGGGGGGGCATACAGGTCGCTCTGCTAAACTGGGGCGATGACTGACGACCTCCCCCGCTCCGACGCGCCGGCTGCTGCCGACGCACTGCCCGCTGCCGCCCAGCGCTTGATGGCGACCCGCTTCCGCGGCTTCCTGCCGGTGGCGGTGGACGTGGAGACCGGTGGATTCGACTCGGATCGCCACGCCCTGCTGGAGATCGCCGCGGTGCCGATCGAGATGGACGAGACCGGCCTGCTCTATCCCGGCCAGACCGCCAGCGCCCATGTGGTACCCGCCGAAGGCCTGGAGATCGATCCCAAGTCGCTGGAGATCACCGGCATCATCCTGGACCACCCCTTCCGGCTGGCCAAGGTCGAGCGCGACGCGCTGGACCACATCTTCGCCCCGATCCGGGTGGCGATGAAGAAGTACGGCTGCCAGCGCGCGATCCTGGTCGGGCACAACGCCCACTTCGACCTGGGCTTCGTCAATGCGGCGGTCAACCGGACCGGCCACAAGCGCAACCCGTTCCACCCCTTCAGCGTGTTCGACACCGTCACCCTCGGCGGCATCGCCTATGGCCAGACCGTGCTGGCACGCGCGGCCACCGCAGCCGGGCTGGGCTGGGATGCCGATGAGGCGCACAGCGCGGTGTATGACACCGAGCAGACCGCCAAGCTGTTCTGCAAGGTCGCCAACAGCTGGCCGCGCCCCTGAGCGGTATCAACCGATAGCGGTTCTGTCGCGCCCTTCGCTCTTGGCCCGGTACAGCGCGCGGTCGGCGCGCTGGTAGAGCAGCATCGGCGTGCGGTCGGCGGCATCCAGCTCGACCAGGCCGGCGCTGAAGGTCACCGTCAGCCCCGCGATGCCTGCCCAGTCGGGGTGGTCATGGAACAAGCCGCGCAGGCGCGCGCAGACCTGGGCGGCTTCGTCCAGGCGGGTGTCATTGAGCAGCAGCGCGAATTCTTCGCCGCCGGTACGCGCCGGCATGTCCGAATCACGGCAGGCCGAGGCCAGCAGCCGCGCCACTTCCACCAGCACCACATCGCCCACCGAATGGCTGTGCCGGTCGTTCACTTCCTTGAAGTGGTCGATGTCCAGCACCACCAAGCACAGAGGGTGGTGGCTGCGCTGCGAGCGCGCGAAATCACGCGCCAGCGCTTCATCGAACGCGCGCCGGTTCGGCAGCCCGGTCAGGGCGTCTTCGCGGGCCTGCCGCTCGAAGGCCTCGGCCTGCACTGCCAGCCGGTCAGCCAGTTCGGTCTTCTCCAGATTCAGCGCCTGCAGGTTCACCGTCTGCGTCTGCAGATCCAGCGTCGCTTCCTTCACCATCCGTGCCAGCCGTACATTGCTGGCCTTGTAGCGGTTGATCAGATACCGGTACAACGCGATCAGCCCGGCCAGCAACATCAGCGCGGCGACCAGCTGCACACTGCGGCGTTGCCACAGGAACGGTTCCACCGTGAATTCCCACACCGCTTCACTGTCGCTCCAGGCACCGCCCGGATGCGCAGCGGACACGTGCAGCGTGTAGTCGCCCGGCGGCAGGCCGATGAACTCCACGCTGCGCTGCTGGCCGCGCTCGATCCAGCCTTTGTCCAGGCCATCCAGACGGGTGCGGTAGCGGATACGCTCGGAAAGCAGATAGCTCAGCCCGACGTAACTCACGCTCAAGCGGCGCCCACCGGGAATCGAATTATGGTCGCTGCCCTGCCAATGCAGCGGCGCCCCATCGACCTGCACGCTCTCGATCACCGCCGGCGGCGCCAGGCGCTCGCGGAAGCGCTGCAGCCGCAGCGGGTCGACCATGCTCAGGCCACCAGCGGTCACCACCCAGAACGTGCCGTCCTGACGCAGGATCGCCGATGGCCCGGAGCTGCCGTTGGCCTGTGAATTGGCCATGCCGTCGATCTCGTTGTAATGCTCGACCTCCACCCGCGCGGCGCGCCCGTCAGCGACGGCATTGAGCATCGCCATGTCGGTGCGCAGCACGCCGCGGTTGCTGCTGATCCAGACATTGCCGACCCGGTCGGGCACCAGCTGGAACACGGTGTCCACCGGCATGCCCTGCTCCAGGCCGACCCGCGCCAGCGTGCCTTGCTGGTAGCGGTACAGGCCGCGGTCGGTGCTGATCCACATCGCATCGCCGATCTGCTGGAAGCCGAACACGCTGCGCCCGCCGCCCAGGCGCTGCAGGTCGATGGCCTGCACCCGGTCGCCGCGCAGCACCCGGATGCCCTCGATGGTGCCGATCCACAGCCCGCCCTCAGCATCATGCGCCAGCGCGGTGATCAGCCCGGTCGGCATGCCGGGAATCGCCGGCTGCCCGACCTGGCCGGCCTCGATGCGGATCACGCCTTTCTGGGTCCCGGCCCAGACCACCCCGTCGCGGTCGATGCTGATCGCGCGGATGTTGCCGCCTGGCAGCCCTTCGGCGTTGCCGTAGACGTGCAGGCGCTGGCCCTGTTCGTTGATCTGGAAGATGCCGTCGCCGAACGTGCCCACCCACAACCTGCCCTCACGATCCTGCGCCAGGCTCAGCACCGAGGGGCTCTTGCCAACGTTGTTGCGCAGCGGCACCGGGCTGAAGCGCCCCTGCGCGTCGCGCCGGTCCAGGCCGCTGGCGCTGCCGATCCAGAGCTGGCGCAGGCGATCCTCGAACACCGTGCGCACGTAGTCGCCGCTGAGCCCGTCGCGCTCGGTGAAGCTGCTGAACAAGGTTTCGCGCAAGCGGTACAGGCCGCCATTGGCGCCCACCCAGATGCTGCCCTCGGCGTCTTCGCGCAGGCTGACCACGCGCCCCCCGGGCAGCGACAGCCCGGTCGGCAAACGCTCCAGCCCGTGCCGCGACAAGCGCAGCAGGCCCTGGTTCTCGGTGCCCAGCCACAGGTCGCCGTGGCGGTCCTGCAGCATCGCAGTGATGTGGGTCACCCCCGGCAGGCGGTGCTGCAGCAGCGGCGCCCCATCCTGCATGCGGTAGATGCGCTCACCGGCCACCACCCACATCACCCCATCGGGCGCGCGGTACGGCCATACCAGGCCGCGCCCCAATCCCCAGCTGTCCGGCGCGCGGCGCTGCACGCCATCGGTGTCGCGCACGACCAGGCCGTCCAGCGTGCCGACCCAGACCCGGTCCTGCGCATCCACCACCAGCTTGGTGAAACTCATCGCCATCGGCACATCGGCCGGCGGCGTCTGATAGTCGAACGTGCCGTCCGGGCCCAGGCTGCCGATGCCCTTGCCTTCATACAGCAGCCACAGCCGCCCATGGCTGTCCATCTGCATCGCCTGGATCAGCACCTGCGGGGTATCGGGGCGATGCTCCCAGACCTGCCAGCGGCCGTCCGCGCCGCGCCGGGTCACATTGCCGCGCGAATCACTGATCCACAGCCCGCCACTGCGGTCCACCAGCAGCGCGCCGACGCCGTTGTCGCGCAGGCCCGGCGTGGTGCTGCGGTCGAATACCGTGAAATCCAGCCCGTTGTAGCGGACCAGGCCTTCCCAGGTGGCGAACCACAGATGCCCTTCGGGGGTCTGGGCGATGTCGCGCAGCGAGTTGTGCGGCAGCCCGTTGCGCGAGGTCCAGACATCGATCGCATAGTCACGCAGCGGCGGCGGGCCATCCTGGGCCGAGAGCGACCACGGGACCGCGCACAGCAGCATCAGCCACAGCGCAGCCGCCTGCAGGGTCGGCATGCCCGGGAACTTCAGTTGTGCCGGCCGCCACCGGTTCCTGCCCCCCCGATCGCTCATCCGTATGGATCAGCCTTGGGCAGGCGCCGTGCGCATGGGGGGAACGGCCGTGCACCAGCGCGGGGGCTGGCAGAGTCGTACGCTCTCATGGGGGAGACGCTGGAAAGAGATGCCCATAGTAGGCAAATCCTTGCGTTTTGGGGGAGCCGGCGTCAGCCGCCGCGGGATCCGGCCGGGGCCCGCGCCGGCGAGCTCCAGCGCACGATGGCCTCCAGCCCGCCCTGCGGATGGTTGCGCAGGTGCAGGCTTGCCCCATCCTTCTCGGCCAGTGCGCGGGCGATGGTCAGCCCCAACCCGGCCCCGCCAGTCTGGCGCGAACGCGAGGTTTCCAACCGCACGAACGGGTCGAACACGGCTTCCAGTTCGTCCTCGGCCAGGCCCGGGCCGCTGTCGCGGATGCGGACCTCGACGTCCTGCCCGGATTGCTTCACGCGCACCCGTGCGGTCTGCCCATACATCAACGCGTTGTCGACCAGGTTGGAGAACAGGCGATGCATCGCCAGCGGCCGCAGCATCAGTACCGCCCCGCTCGGCTGCTCGAAGCGCACATCCCCACCGGCCTCGGCGGCATCTTCCACGATGCTCTCCAGCAGCGAATCCAGATCCAGCGCGGCCCGCTGTTCGGCGCTCTCGGCGCTGCGGGCCAGCTCCAGGCCTTCGCGGATCAATGCCTGCATCGCGCCCAGGTCGCCGATCAGGCGCTCACGCAGGGCCTCGTCGGTGACGTTCTCCAGCCGCAGCCGCAGGCGGGTCACCGGGGTCTGAAGGTCGTGGGTGATCGCCGCCAGCATCTGGGTGCGTTCACCGAGGTGGCGCTGCAGGCGCTTCTGCATGGCATTGAAGGCCTCCGCGGCGCGGCGGACCTCGAACGGGCCGGTCACCGGCATCGGCGCGCCCTGCAGGTCATCGCCCAGCGCCGCGGCGGCATCAGCCAAGCGCTGCAGCGGTGCACTGGCCATCCGCGCCACGATGTAGGCAAGGATCGCGATCGCCACCACCAGCAGGGTCAGGAACAGCGGGTCCACGGCAAGCACGCCGTTATGCGCAACCGCCGGGGAATCCAGCGCCAGCCGCAGCGGCGTGCCATCGCTCAGCTGCAGGGTCACCACACGGCACTTGGGCGGAATGAAAGACGGATCACGCTCACGCGGCGGATGCCGCATCTTTTCCTTGTCGCGCGGCGGCGGCAGCAGTTCCGGCAGCCGCGGCAGGCAGGAGCGGAAGGAGGTGAAGGCGACCTGGCTGCTCGCCACCGGCCCGGGCCGGTCATCGAGGATCTCCATCAACGCCGCGTCGGGCCGGCCGATGCGCGCACCTTCCGGCAACTGGCGCACGCTCGGCCCGCCACTGCCGAGAAGGCGCTCGCGGAGTTCCGGATTGCCGTCGAGCAGGTTCACGAAGCCCTGCAGGCGATCAGCGATGCGGTTGAGGTTCTGCCGTTCAAATTCCTGCTGGCGCTTGGTGCTGGCCAGCATGGTCGCGCCGATCGCGGCCACGCTCATGCCCAGCAGCAGGATGACGAACAATCGTCCCACCATCGAGGAAAAGAAACGGCGCAGGCGTGTCATTCCAGGGTGACCGCCGCCGCAAGCACATAGCCTTCGTTGCGCACGGTCTTGATCAGGCCATCGCTGCCCCCGTCATCGGCCAGCTTGTTGCGCAGGCGGCTGACCTGCAGGTCGATCGCACGGTCCTGCGACTCGTAGTTGCGGCCGCTGCTCAGCGAGACCAGCTGCTCGCGGGACAGCACCTTGTTGGCATGCCCCACGAAGACCCGCAGCAGGCGGAACTCGGCGCCGGACAGCACCACCACCCGCCCGTCGGGATCGACCAGGTGGCGATGTTCCAGATCGAATATCCAGCTGGAGAAGCGCGCGCGGCGGATCGCCAGCGGCTCCAGGTTGGCCGGCAGCGCCTCGGTGCGACGCAGGACGTTGCGGATGCGGGCAAGCAGTTCGCGCGGCTCGAACGGCTTGGCCAGGTAATCGTCGGCACCCATCTCCAGGCCCAGCACGCGGTCGATCGGCTCGCTCCGCGCGGTCAACATGATCACCGGCGTGCTCGAACGCGCACGCAGATCCCGGCACAGGGTCAGGCCGTCTTCGCGCGGCAGGTTGAGGTCGAGCACGATCAGGTCCACGTGCTCGCGCTCCAGCAGCTGGCGCATGCCGTGGCCATCGCCGGCAGTGCTCACCAGGTAACCGGCGCGGCCGAGCTGCTCGGCGAGCAGCTGGCGGATATCGTTGTCGTCATCGACGATCAGCAGTCTATGCATGCTGTTGGCAGTCTCCATGCGGTGATCATCCCCTGTCGGGAGCTGAACCGCATCTCCTGGTTTGCGTACGTCTGTTTCAAAGGGTCATGCAGATACATAACGAAATGTGCTGTGCACCGCAGGGATACATCTTGGTACACGGCGAGCATTGAGCCGGCGGTGAACGATCTTCACAATGCTGACAACGCCGATGCACCGGCCTGCCGAGTTGACGATCATCGTGAAGCCCCGTTTGCCCAGAACCCGCCGTGCCCGTCTGCTGCTGTTGCTCGTGGTCGTCATCCTGATCGCCGCGATTGTGGCATGGATGCTGCGCAAGCCGGCCGCCCCCACCCTGGCCACGTCACCGGTCAGCCGCGGCGACATCGAACAGACCGTGGAAGCCACCGGCGTGATCGACGCCTACAAGCTGGTCAGTGTCGGCGCGCAGGCCTCCGGCCAGATCAAATCATTGAAGGTCCAGCTCGGCGATACGGTCAAGGAAGGCGACCTGATCGCCGAGATCGACGCGACCACCCAGCAGAACCAGGTGCTCAATGCCCAGGCCTCGCTGGACCAGGTCAAGGCGCAGCGCGCGGTGCAGCAGGCCAGCCTGCGCGAAGCCGAGCTGGAGTTCGCCCGCCAGCAGCAGATGCTCGCCGCCGAGGCCACTTCGCGCGCTGAGTTCGATGCGGCCGACGCCCAGCTCAGGACCGCGCGTGCCCAGATCCAGTCCTTCGATGCACAGATCAAGGGCCGCGAAACCGAACTGGGCACCGCCCGTGCCAACCTGGCCTACACCCGCATCACCGCGCCGATGGACGGCACCGTGGTCGCCGTGGTCGCCGAAGAAGGCCGCACCGTCAACGCCAACCAGACCGCGCCGACCATCGTGATGCTGGCCCGCCTGGACCTGGTCACGGTCAATGCCGAAGTTTCCGAAGCGGACGTGGTCAAGATCAAGGCCGGCATGCCGGTGTACTTCACCACGCTGGGTGAGCCGGACCGCAAGTTCCACGCCACGCTGCGCCAGATCAATCCGGCGCCGGCCTCGATCGCCAACGACAGCTCGAGCAGCTCCAGCTCGTCCAGTTCCAGCTCCAGCACGGCGGTGTACTACAACGCGCTGTTCGACGTGGAAAATCCCGACGGCACGCTGCGCATCGACATGACCGCGCAGGTCTCGGTGATGCTCAAGCAGGCCAAGGACGTGCTGATCATCCCGGCCGTTGCACTCGGCCCGAAGACCCGCGACGGGCAGTACATGGTGCGCGTGGCCGATGCCGATGGCATGCCGGCACCGCGCAAGGTCAAGATCGGCATCAACAACGGCGCCAATGCCGAGGTGCTGTCCGGGCTGGCCGAGGGCGACAAGGTGATCGTCGGCGAAGGCGGCGGTCTGCAGGGCACCGGTGGCGGCAACCGCGGCGGCAGCACGGTGCGGATCGGCGGCCCCGGCATGGGCGGGCCGCGCCGATGAGCAGCGCCTCGACGGGCACGCCGCTGCTGCGGCTGCGCGACCTGCGCCGCGAGTTTCCGGCGGGCGATGAGACCATCGCAGTGCTGCGCGATGTCAATCTGGACATCGCCGCCGGCGAGATGGTGGCCATCGTTGGCCAGTCCGGTTCGGGCAAGTCCACGCTGATGAACATCCTCGGCTGCCTGGATCGGCCGACCCGTGGCAGTTACCAGGTCGCCGGCCGCGAGACCGGCCGCATGGAGCCGGACGAGCTGGCCGAACTGCGCCGCGAGCATTTCGGTTTCATCTTCCAGCGCTACCACCTGCTCGGCGATCTGGATGCGCGCGGCAATGTCGCCGTGCCGGCCGTGTACGCCGGCAGCCCCGGCCCGGTGCGCACCGCACGCGCCGAACAGCTGCTGCAGCGGCTCGGCCTGGGCGACCGCATGAACCACAAGCCCGGCCAGTTGTCTGGTGGCCAGCAGCAGCGCGTGTCGATTGCTCGGGCGCTGATGAACGGTGGCGAGGTGATCCTGGCCGATGAGCCGACCGGCGCGCTGGACACCCGATCCGGCGAAGAAGTGATGGGCATCCTCGGCGAGCTGCATGCCGAAGGCCACACCATCATCATCGTGACCCACGACATGAGCGTGGCCGAACACGCCCAGCGCATCATCGAAATCCGCGACGGCGAGATCATTGCCGACCGCACCAATCCGAATGCACCGCGCTACCGCGCGCAGCGCCAGCCCACCGTGGCCGCCGGCAAGGGCCACAGCTGGCGGGCCGCGCGCGACCGCTTCACCGAAGCGTTCCGTATGGCCCTGCTGGCAATGAACGCCCACCGCCTGCGCACCTTCCTGACCATGCTCGGCATCATCATCGGCATCGCTTCGGTGGTCTCGGTGGTGGCGATGGGCAACGGCTCGCAGCAGCAGATCCTGCAGAACATCAGCGCACTGGGCACCAATACGATCGATGTGTATCCCGGGCGCGGGTTCGGCGACATGCGCTCGGCCCGCGTACAGACCCTCAAGGCCAGCGACGCCGATGCACTGGGCCGGCAGAGCTATATCGACAGTGCCACGCCGAGCGTCTCCTCCTCGGTGACCGCGCGCTACCGCAACCAGTCGGCCACCGCGCAGGTCAACGGCGTGGGCGAGCAGTTCTTCCGGGTCAAGGGCGTGACCCTGGTCGCCGGCAGCTTCTTCGATACCGATGCGGTGCGCAGCCTGGCCCAGGTGGCGATCATCGACGAAAACACCCGCACCCAGTTCTTCCCCAATGGCGAGGACCCGGTGGGCCAGGTGATCCTGCTCGGCAACGTGCCGGTGCGCGTGGTCGGCGTGGCGCAGCGGCAGAGCTTCGGTTTCGGCGGCAGCACCAGCCTGAGCGTGTGGGTGCCGTACACCACGGTGATGTCGCGGATGCTGGGCCAGAGCCATGTGTCCAGCATCACCGTGCGCGTGGACGATGCCACCCCGATGGATGCCGCGCAGGCCGCGATTTCCAAGCTGCTGATCATGCGCCACGGCACCGAGGATTTCTTCCTCAGCAACAGCGCCGAGATCCGCCAGACCATCGAACAGACGACCCGCACGATGACCCTGCTGATCAGTGCCATTGCCGCCATCGCGCTGCTGGTCGGCGGCATCGGCGTGATGAACATCATGCTGGTCTCGGTGACCGAACGGACCCGCGAGATCGGCGTGCGCATGGCCGTCGGCGCGCGGCAGAGCGACATCCGCCAGCAGTTCCTGATCGAGGCGGTGCTGGTGTGCCTGCTCGGCGGTCTGCTCGGCGTCGGCCTGTCGCTGGTGGTCGGCTGGCTGTTCGGCAAGTTCGCGCCAGACTTCCAGATGCTGTTCTCGACCGCGTCCATCGTGGCCGCCTTTGCCTGCTCCAGCCTGATCGGCGTGGCGTTTGGTTTCCTGCCGGCCCGCAATGCCGCCCAACTTGATCCCGTGGAGGCGCTGGCGCGCGAATGAAGATTTCTCCTGCTCTGCTGCACCCCGCTTCGCTGCGTCCACTGGCCCTGGCCTGCGTGACCGCACTGACCCTGTCGGCCTGCGTCAGCACCGGTCGCTACCAAGTCGACGCGCCGGCAGTACCGGCCACCTATGGCCGCGGCGATGCCACCCTGAACACCCCCACCGAGCCCGTGAGCGAACAGCCGCACGCCACATCGGCCGATGTCCGCACCGATGCCTGGTGGACCCAGTTCGGTGACCCCGGCCTCGACCGTGTGATCGACCGCGCCCTGGCCGCCAACACCGACCTCGTCTCGGCCGGGCTGGCGGTGCAGCGCGCGCGCCTGCAGGCCGGGCTGGCCGACAACGCACTGTGGCCACAGCCCTCGGGCAGTGTCAGCAGCAGCGGCAACCGCCCGATCGACCAAAGCGCGGACTGGAACCGCGGCAGCTCGGCCGGCGTGTCACTGGGGTGGGAAATCGACCTGTGGGGGCGCCTGCGCACCCAGCGCGACATCGCCCAGTGGGAAGCCCAGGCCAGCCAGGAGGACCTGCAGAACACCGCCCTGCTGGTAATCAGCGACGTGGCCACGCAGTACTGGACGCTGGCCTTCCTCAACCAGTCGATCAACGCAGGGCAGGCCAACCTGGAGCGCCTGCAGCGCACCCGCGAACTGGTCCAGGCCCGCTTCGATGCCGGTGCGGTCTCGCGGCTGGACGTGCGCCAGGCCGCCCAGAGCCTGGAGGCACAGCGTGCCGCGCAGAGTGCGCTGGTGCAGCAACGCGTTGCCGCGCGCAATGCACTGACCGTACTGCTGGATGGGCAGCCGCTGTCCGTGGCCGACGAGCCGCAACAGCTGCAGCGGGTGGCCAGCCCGGTGATCGCCGAAGGCCTGCCGGCCGATCTGCTCGGCCGCCGGCCCGACCTGCGCGCGGCCGAGCTGCGGCTGCGCAACAGCCTGAAGACCATCAAGGTGACCGCGACCCAGTACTACCCGGCGCTGAGCCTTACCGGCAGCGTGGGTACGGGCGCTACCTCGCTGTCGGACGTGCTGAAGAATCCGGTCGCCACGCTCGGCGCCGGGCTGTCGCTGCCGTTCCTCAACGTGCGCCAGGCGCAGTTGAACACCCGGCTGGCCGGCACGGATTATCAGATCGCCGCCAACGGCTTCCGCCGCACGCTGTACACCGCGCTGTCGGAGGTGGACAACGCCTTGTCGGCGCGCACGCAGTTTGCCACCCAGGTGGCGGCCTCGCAGGCGTCCTACGACGAAGCGGTCGAGATCGAGCGGATGTATGAAGTGCGCTACCGGGTCGGCGCCACCGACCTGCGAACCTGGCTGGAAGCGCAGCAGACCCGGCGTGATGCGGAGCTGTCGCTGGCGTCGGTGAGGCAGCGCCAGTTGATCAACGATGTGACGTTGTTCAAGGCATTGGGCGGCAGCGCAGGCTGACGCCGGGGGGGGTAGAGCCGACCGTTGGTCGGCTGCTCTACGCGGCAGGACGGCAGCCGACCAACGGTCGGCTCTACGTGGGTGGGTCGGCAGCCGACCAACGGTCGGCTCTACCCCCGCGCGTGGGGATTACAGGCCGCGCTGGCGGACGGCCTCGAACAGGCTCACGCCGGTGGCGACGGAGACGTTCAGGCTCTCGATATCGCCCGGCATCGGAATCTTGACCAGGCCGTCGCAGTTTTCACGGGTCAGGCGGCGCAGGCCGTCGGCTTCGCCGCCCAGCACCAGCGCCACGTTGCCCTTGAGGTCGATTGCGTACAGCGACTCGGTGGCTTCACCGGCCAGGCCGTAGATCCACACGCCCAGCTTCTGCAGGTCCTTCAGGCAGCGCGAGAGGTTGGTCACCTGCACGACCGGGATGCGGTCGGCCGCGCCGGCCGAGGTCTTGCGCACGGTCGCGTTGACCGAGGCCGACTTGTCCTTGGGAATGATCACCGCCGTGGCACCGGCGGCCGCTGCGCTGCGCAGGCAGGCGCCGAGATTGTGCGGATCCTGCACTTCATCAAGGATCAGCAGCAGGGCCTTGCCCTCGGCCGCTTCGACCAGCCCTTCCAGTTCGTTCTCGCCCCAGGTCCGCGCGGCCTGGTAGCGCGCCGCCACGCCCTGGTGACGCACCGAACCGCCCACACCGTCCAGCGCCTGGGTGTTCACCTTGCGCACGTCGATGCCCTTGCGGCGTGCGTTTTCCTCGATCTCGGTCAGACGCGGATTCTTCGCACCGGCCTCGATGAGGACCTCGCGGACGTTCTCGGCATCATTCTCGATCGAAGAGGCGACGGCGTTGACGCCGACGATCCACTGGCTTTGCTTGCTCATTGCGGGGGGCGGGACCGGTAAAGGGGTTGGTAATGGTAGAGCATCAAGGCCCACCCTGCCCTGCCGGGCGTTCACGGGGGCGTTCACGGCCTGCCTTCAGCGGGGTGGCCAGTCGCTGGTGTCGTGGTCGGGGTGCTGGTGGGAAACGATATGCAGCAGGAAGTCGCCGGCCTCGGCATCCTGCTCGCTGCGCAACGCGCTCAGCGAGCCCAGGCGGTCCACGAAGGGCAGCTTGGCTTCGATCCCGTACTGGATCGTCGGCGGCAGGCGGGCCGGCTCGTCGAAAGCGCCCGCCGCGATCGCCACCCCATCCGGGGCTTCGTAGGTCAACGGGGTGCCGCAGTCGGCGCAGAAGCCGCGCTGGACCATGTTGGAGGACTGGAAACGCCGGGGCTCGCCGCGGGTCCAGCGGAACTCGCTGCCACGCACCGACACCAGGGGGGCGTAGTACGCGCCGAACGCCTTCTGGCACATCCGGCAGTGGCAGATCGAGCTGTGGGTCAGCTCACCGACCACGTGGAAGCGGATCGCGCCGCACTGGCAGCCGCCGCTGTATTCGGGGAGGGACGGCATGGGATCGCTCCGACGGGGTCCGTGGGAAACACCATGCCACCCGCGGAGGGCGGGTGGATGGTCCGCGTACCGGCCGAGGGCCGGTACGCGTGGATCAATACTTCTGTTTCTGGCGCTTGGCCGGCTGGCCGCGCGGCGGCAGCTCGGGCAGCGAATCGTCCTTCTCTTCGACCAGGCGAAAGTCGATCTTGCGCTCTTCCATGCTGGCCTTGAGCACCAGGATCCGCACCCGGTCGCCGAGACGGTAGATCTTGCCGCGGCGCTCGCCGTTGAGCGTCTTGCGCACCGCGTCGAACTGGTAATAGTCGTGCGGCAGCTGGGTCACGTGGACCAGGCCGTTGACCTTGGATTCGTCCAGTTCCACGAACAGGCCGAAGCTGGTCACGCCACTGATCACGCCATCGAACTGGCCACCGACGTGCTTTTCCATCCACGCGGCGCGGTAACGCTCGTCCACTTCGCGCTCGGCTTCATCGGCACGACGCGCACGCTCGGAGCACTGCAGCGCCAGTGCCGCCATCTCACGCGGTGAGTAGGTGAACTTCTCCGGTGCGGCCCCGCTGAGCGCGTGCTTGATCGCACGGTGCACCAGCAGATCGGGGTAGCGACGGATCGGCGAGGTGAAGTGCGCGTAAGCATCCAGTGCCAGGCCGAAGTGGCCCAGGTTGTCCGGCGAATACACCGCCAGGCTCTGGCTGCGCAGCAGCACCGATTCCAGCAGTGCTGCGTCCGGTCGGTCGCGCACCTTCTTGAGCAGCTTGGTGAAATCGGCCGGCTGCACCTTCGACCACGGCGGCAGGCTCAGCTTGAATTCCTTCAGGAACTCGAGCAGGTCGGCGTACTTGGATTCCGGCGGGCGCTCATGGTCACGGAACGGCGCCGGCACGTGCTTGGCCAGCAGGTAGCGAGCAGCCTGCACGTTGGCCGCGATCATGCATTCTTCGATGAGCTTGTGCGCATCGTTGCGCACCATCATCCCGGCCTGGGTGACTTCGCCGGTGTTGTCCAGCACGAAGCGTACTTCGGAGGTTTCAAACTCGATCGCACCGCGGCGGGTACGGGCCTTGGCCAGCACGTGATACAGCTGGTACAGGCGATCCACCTGCGGCATCAGCGGACCGATCGCCTTGCGCGCGGCCGGGTCGTTCTCGCCCACCGCTTCCCAGACCTGGTTGTAGGTCAGGCGCGCGTGCGAATTCATCACGGCTTCGTAGAACCGCGAGTGGATGACCTCGCCCTCGCGGTTGACCTGCATGTCGCAGACGAAGCACATGCGGTCGACCTTGGGCATCAGCGAGCAGATGCCGTTGGACAGCGTCTCCGGCAGCATCGGCACCACGAAGCCCGGGAAGTAGACCGAGGTCGCACGCTTCTGCGCTTCATCATCCAGCGGCGTACCAGGACGCACGTAGTTGGAAACGTCGGCGATCGCCACGACCAGGCGGAAGCCTTCGGCATTCGGTTCGCAATAAACGGCGTCGTCGAAGTCCTTGGCATCCTCGCCATCGATGGTGACCAGCGGCGTGTTGCGCAGGTCTTCGCGATGGCCGATCTGTTCCGGGGTGACCACCATCGGCACTGCGGTGGCTTCAGCCAGCACTTCCGCCGGGAACTCGAACGGCAGTTCATGGCCGTGGATGGCGGTTTCCACCACCAGCGACGCGGTCAGCTTGTCACCAAGCACGGCGATGATGCGGCCGATCGGCGGGCGGCGGGTATCCGGCGCCTGGGTCAGCTCGCAGACCACCAGCTGGCCATCCCGGGCCTCGCCGGTCTGGTCGGGTGGGATCTGCACGTTGCGCTGCACGCGCTTGTCGTCGGGCACCACATAGTTGATGCCGAATTCGACGCTGAAGCGACCGATCAGGCGGCTCATGCCGCGCTCGAGCACACGCGAAATGCTCGCCTCGCGGCGGCCACGGCGATCGATGCCGGTCACGTTGACCAGCACGCGGTCGCCATGCAGCACCTTGCGCATTTCAAACGGCGGCAGGAACAGATCGTCGCCACCTTCGACCGGGCGGAGGAAGCCGAACCCTTCCGGGTTGGCGATCACCACGCCGGTGATCAGGTTGACCGCCTGCAGCGGCGCGAATCCGCCACGGCGGTTCTGCACCAGCTGGCCATCACGGCACATCGCGCCTAGGCGCTTGCCGAGGGCATCGGCGCGGTCCGGCTCGGTCAGGCCGAGATGGATGGCGATCTCTTCGGCGGTCTGCGGGCCATCGCAGCGGTCGAGCAGCTGCAGGATCGCCTCGCGGCTGGCGATCGGCTGCGCATAGCGCTCGGCCTCGCGGGCGGCAAAGGGATCCAGCTGCACTTCACCGTCCAGCGGGGTGGGATGCGGGCGGCGACGGGTCGGGATGGGACCGGCGTGCGCGGGCTTGGGGCCCCGCTTGTTGCCACGCGGCGGCTCAGGGGTGTTCAGGGATTCGGGCATCCAGGGTGGCAGCTTGCCGGCCTTCTTGGCGGCAGCGCGGGGCTTGCCCGACGGACCGGCTGCCTTCTTGGGCGCCGGGGACTTGGGGGCTTTCGCGCCCTGGGTCGGTTTCTTTGGTTTCATTGACCTCAATAGTAACCGCTGCGGGTGTGCAGAACCGGTCAGCGGCACTGCCTGTGCAGGATTGTGAAGAAATTTCACAAAACCGTTGACAAGCCTCACGGACATGCCCAAAATTCGCCCCCTGAGTCGCCCAGGTGGCGGAATTGGTAGACGCACTAGCTTCAGGTGCTAGCGGGGGCAACTCCGTGGAGGTTCGAGTCCTCTCCTGGGCACCATGACTCGGAAAATGATCAAACCCGCGCAAGCGGGTTTTTTCGTTTCTGGCGTCCGCGCCACGCACGATTCGCGCGGAATGGACCGCGATGACGCTGCAATGCGTGGCAAATGAAATTTCCTGCGAAATCCTGTTGACACAATTCCGGATCTCCCGCAGAATTCTCCTCCTGAGTCGCCCAGGTGGCGGAATTGGTAGACGCACTAGCTTCAGGTGCTAGCGGGGGCAACTCCGTGGAGGTTCGAGTCCTCTCCTGGGCACCATGACTCAGAAAATGATCAAACCCGCGCAAGCGGGTTTTTTCGTTTCTGCGGTTCGTCAATGCGCGGCCCTGCCCTGCGTCGATGCGCAACGCACGATGTGCGTGGCATCAACACCGCGATGACGCGGCCAATGACGACTGACGACTGGCGAAACATTTCCCGCGCGATCCTGTTGACACGATCACAGTTCTCCCGCAGAATTCTCCTCCTGAGTCGCCCAGGTGGCGGAATTGGTAGACGCACTAGCTTCAGGTGCTAGCGGGGGCAACTTCGTGGAGGTTCGAGTCCTCTCCTGGGCACCATGACTCGGAAAATGATCAAACCCGCGCAAGCGGGTTTTTTCGTTTCTGGCCGCCGCGCCCGGAAAGGCACGGAGCGCATTCCACGCTGGTCAGGAACCACAAAAAAACCCCGCCTTTCAGCGGGGTTTTTTCGTTTCAGCTTACCGCGAACACCTCAATGCCCACCGGCCGAGGCAGCACCCGCGCCTGCGCCGAACGGCGGCTTGGCCAGCCACAGGAAGGCGATGATGGCCAGGAAGATCCAGCCCAGCAGGAAGAAGATGTCGTTGAAGCCCATCTGCGACGCCTGGTGGTTGATCATGTTGTTGAGCGCGGCCGCGCCATGCTGCAGGTCGCCCTGCCCCATCGCGGTCACCTGGTCCTGCATGCCCGGGGTGTAGCCGGAGATGTGTTCGGTCAGATGCGCGTGGTGTTCCTGGGTACGGCGTGCCCACAACCACGTGGTCAGCGAGGCGGCGAAGCTGCCGCCCAGCGTGCGCAGGAAGGTGGCCAGGCCGGAGCCCGCGGCGATCTCGCGACCGTCCAGATCCGACAGCAGGATCTGCAGTACCGGCATGAAGAACAGCGCCACACCGATACCCATGATCAGCTGGATGCCGGCCACGTGGCCGAAGTCCACCTGCAGGTTGAACCCCGAGCGCAGGAAGCTGGTGAAGGACAGGAAGATGAAGGCGATCGTGGCCAGCATGCGCATGTCGAAGCGCGAGGCGTACTTGCCCACGAACGGCGTCATGATCACCGGCAGCACGCCGATCGGTGCGGTCGCCAGACCGGCCCAGATCGCGGTGTAGCCCATGTCACGCTGCAGCCACTGCGGAATCAGCAGCGCCACGCTGAAGAACGCCGCATACGCCACCACCATCGCCAGCGTACCGGCGCGGAAGTTGCGATGCCGGAACAGGCGCAGGTCGACGATCGGGTCCTTGTCGGTCAGTTCCCAGATCAGGAACACCGCCAACGCCACCACCGACACACAGGCCAGCACGATGATCTTGGTCGAACTGAACCAGTCTTCGTCATTGCCCAGATCGAGCACCAGCTGCAGCGCGCCCACGCCGATCACCAGGGTGATCAGGCCGACGTAATCCATCTTCGGCTTTTCAACGTGCTCCGGGCGTCCCTTGAGCTGGTTGCCCACCACCAGCGCGGCGAAGATGCCCAGCGGCACGTTGATCAGGAAAATCCATTCCCAACTGTAGTTGTCGGTGATCCAGCCCCCGAGGATCGGGCCGGCGATCGGCGCGACCACGGTGATCATCGCCAGTAGCGCCAGTGCCTGCCCGCGTTTCTCACGCGGGTACAGCGAAACCAGAAGGCTCTGCGTGATCGGGTACATCGGGCCGGCGACGAAGCCCTGGATCGCACGCGACACGACCAGCATGCCCATGCTCTGGGCCAGGCCACACAGCAGCGAGGCCAGGGTGAAGGCCAGCGTGGCCCATACGAACAGCTTGGTCTCGCCGAAACGGCGGCTGAGGTAACCGGTCAGCGGCAGCGCGATCGCGGTGCTGACCGCGAACGAGGTGATGACCCAGGTGGCCTGCTGCGAACTGGCACCGAGATTACCGGCGATGGTCGGCAACGAGACGTTGGCGATGGTGGTGTCCAGGACCTGCATGAACGAGGCCATCGCCAGCCCTGCGGTACACAGGGCGACGTTGGCCGGCCGGAAGGCCATGCCTGGCGCCGCGGGGGCGCCCGGCGCGGCGGGAGCTTGTGCGGACATGGTGGCCTCAGCTCGCCTTGGCCTGCTGCGGCAGGTTGCTCTGGATGATCTGGTGGATCACGTCGTCGGCGCTGTGCAGCTGCTTGGCGTAGACGTCGGTATCGAACACCTGGCCCTTGGCGGTTTCGGTCGGCAGCACGGTGCCCTTCTGGTCACGCAGGCTCACTTCGGCCTTGATCGACAGGCCGATGCGCAGCGGATGCTCGGCCAGCTGCTTGGCGTCGATGGCGATACGCACCGGCACGCGCTGCACGATCTTGATCCAGTTGCCGCTGGCATTCTGCGCCGGCAGCAGCGAGAACGCCGAGCCGGTGCCCAGGCCCAGGCTGTCGATGCGGCCCTTGTAGGTCACGTCGCCGCCGTACAGGTCCGAGCGCAGTTCCACTTCCTGGCCCAGGCGCATGTGACGCAGCTGGGTTTCCTTGAAGTTCGCTTCCACCCACATCTGCTCGGTCGGCACCACGGCCATCAGGGCAGTGCCCGGCTGCACGCGCTGGCCGACCTGCACCGAACGACGCGCCACGTAACCAGTGACCGGTGCGACGATACCGGCGCGGGCGTTGTTGAGGTAGGCCTGGCGCAGCTGCGCGGCGGCGGCCTGTACGTCCGGCTGGGTGGCGATCACGGTGTCATCGACCAGTGCATTGCTGCGCTCGAAGGTTTCGCGCGAGCCGGCCACGGCTGCTTCGGCAGCGGCCAGTTCGGTGCGGGCATGCGCCAGTTCTTCGTTGGAGATCGCGCCGGTGCTGGCCAGATCCTTACGGCGGTTGAAGTCTTCGCGCACGCGCTTGAGGGTGACCTGGCGCGCGTTCAATTCGGCCTGCGCGCCTTCCACGCTGCGGTACAGACCGCGCACCTGGCGGACCGTCTTGGCGAGGTTGGCTTCAGCCTGCTGCAGGGCGACTTCAGTATCGGCCGGATCCAGCTGGACCAGCAGCTGGCCGCGCTCGACACGCATGCCGTCATCGGCGTTGATCCCGACCACCGTACCGCTGATCAGCGGGGTGATCTGGACCTGGTTGCCCTGCACGTAGGCATCGTCGGTTTCTTCGAACCAGCGGCCGAACATGAAGTACCACAGGGCCAACGCGGCCAACAGCAGCACCACGATGACCAGCAGGCCGCGCAGCAGCTTGCCGCGACGGGAGGGAGCTGCCTTCTCGGCAGCAGGAGCGGAGGTCTGACTCATGGGGATGACTCTCAGGAATGCGAGGATTCGGGGGTGGCGGCGACCGTGGCGGCATCGCTGGTCGGGGTGAAACCACCGCCCAACGCCTGGCTCAGGCGGACCGAAACAAGGATCTGGCGCGACTGCAGGTCGGCCAACCGCTGCTGGGAGACCAGCAGCTGCTCTTCGACACTGAGCACGTCCAGGTAGCTGCCGATGCCGGCGCGGTAGCGCTGCTCGGCCAGGTCATGGGCGGCGCGCGCGGTGCTGACGGCCTGGGCCTGGGCACTGGCCTGGTCGGCCAGCGAATGCACCGCGTTGACCTGATCGGCGACGTCGCGCAGCGCGTTGACCACCGACTGGTTGTAGTCGGCCACGGCCAGGTCGTACTGCGCGTCGGTCTTGCCCAGGTTGGCGCGCAGGCGGCCACCGTCGAAGATCGGCAGGCTCAGCGCCGGGCCGAGGAAGGCGAACGTCGAGCCGCTCTTGAGCAGCTGGTCCACTTCACTGGAGACCACACCGCCAAGGGCGGTCAGGTTGAGGCTGGGATAGAACTCGGCCTTGGCCGCATGGATCTGGCGGTTGGCCGCTTCCACGCGCCAGCGCGCGGCGACGATGTCCGGGCGGCGGCCCAGCAGTTCGCTGGGCAGCACGCCGGGCAGCTGCAGCGCCAGCGGGTTCAACACCTGCGGGCGCTGGATCTGCAGCCCGCGGTCCGGGCCCTGCCCGACCAGCGCGGCGAGCGCGGTGCGCGCTTCGTCGATCTGCTGCTGTGCAGCCTGCTGCTGCTGTTGCGCGGCTGGAATGCGCGCTTCGGCCTGGCGGGTCTGCAGGTCGCTGTCGATGCCGGCAGCACGACGCTGGCGGGTCAGATCCAGCGTCTTCTGCGAACGTGCCAGTTCTTCGCTGGCCACGTCATGCAGCGTCCACGCGTAGCCCAGCTGCGCGTACGCCTCGGCGATGGCGGCAGAGAGGTTCAGGCGCGCGGCCTGGGCGTCCACTTCGGCGGCATGACCGCTGTCCACGGCCGCTTCCCAGGCGGCGCGCTTGCCGCCCCACAGGTCGATGCCGTAGCTGAAGCTCAAGTAGGCCTGGCCACTGCCGGCATAGCTGCCACCCAGTTCGTCGCCAACCATCGATTCGGGCAGGCGTACACCGGTGTAGCCCCCGGAAGCAGAGAGGCTGGGCAGGCGTGCGGCACGCGCGGTACCGATCTGGGCACGCGCCTGGCGCAGGCGCGCATCGGCCGCCTCCAGGCCAGGATTGCGCTGCAGGCCTTCGGCGATCAGCGCATCCAGCTGGGGGTCGCCCAGCGCGCGCCACCAGTCGGTGGCCGGCCAGCCGGGCTGGCTCAGGCCGTTGGCGGCCAGGGTGCGCTGGGTCTGCAGGCTGTCGGCGTCGAGCAGGCGGCCCTGCGGCTCCAGGCCGCGGCTGCTGGCACACGCGGCCAGCGCAAGCGCCAGCGCGGAGACCAGCACCGGCCGCAGCGGGCGCAGTGAATGAGAGCGTTCAAACATGGAAGTCATGGCGTTACCAGTGAGTCGCGTACACGGGTCATGAGGGAAAGCAGCTGTGCGCGTTCGTCCGAAGACAGGTCACGCATGGCGTCGTCGATGGTCTGGTCGCCCCGCTGTTTGAGGCGGGCCCACAACTGGCGACCCGGCTCGGTCAGCACGATCTGCAGTGCCCGCCGGTCCTGGGCATGCGGTTCGCGCCGCACGCAGTCCAGGGCTTCCAGCTTGTCCAGCAGGCGGGTGACCGCGCTGGGTACCTGGTCCAGGGCCTGGGCCAACTCGTTGGCGGTACACGGGGCACGCGCCGCGAGCACCTTCAGGCCGAGGTAGTGGGTGAAGCCAATGCCGAGGTTTTCCTCGGCCATCGACGTGTCTAGCTGACGGACCAGTCCATCGCGCACTTGGCGCAGCAGGAGTCCGAAGCTGGGGGGATGGGCATCAGGGCAGATCATGGGTGAGCATTCTCTTCCAAAAAATATATTTCTCAATAGAAATATTTAATTTGGAACCAAATGCTGTGTTGCAGCAATCAGAACAATGGGCAGGCGACTACCTTAATGGCGGCCTGGACTGGCCGGGTATTACAATCTGGACAATGGATAACACTTTCAGGCCAGAGCGGGAGACGGCCGCCACCCAGATGATCCGCAACCAGGTGCTGGATTGGTTCGAGCGGGATGACGGGCTGGGGGTACTCGGCTTCCGGATCGAAAGCGCCCGCGGGCTGGACCGGGAGATCGACTGGCACCAGCACCGGCGTGCCCAGCTGATCTGCGTGGAAGCCGGGCTGCTGACCGTCCGCACCCGGCACGGCACCTGGTCGCTGCCGCCCGGCTGCGCCGGCTGGATGCCGCCGGGCGAGCCGCACACGGTGGATATCTGCGGTCCCTTGCGCGGCTGGGGGGTGATCGTCAGCGCCGCGATGGCCCATGACCTGCCCGACGCGCCGTGCGTGGTGGCCATCTCCGATCTGCTGCAGGCGCTCGCGCTGCGCGTCACCGAATGGGTGCCGGCGGCCGCGCCCAGCCTGCGCCAGCAGCACATGATCGAGGTGCTGCTGGACGAGATCCGCAATGCCCCGCGCCAGCGCATGCACCTGCCGATGCCGCAGGACCGCCGCCTGCTGCGCATCGCCTCGCAGCTGATCGCCAACCCGGCCGATGGCCGCAGCCTGGACCAATGGGCGCAGTGGGCCGGCCTCTCGCCGCGTACACTGACCCGGCACTTCCGCGATGAAACCACGCTCAGCTTCGCGCAGTGGCGTCAGCAGGCCAGGCTGGCCGAGGGCCTGCGGCGCCTGTCCGATGGCCAGAGCGTGTCCGATATCGCGCACGAACTGGGGTTCAGCAGCCCCAGCGCCTTCGTCACGGTCTTCCGCCGCCACTTCGGCAGCCCGCCCGGGCGCTATCTGGCACGCAGTGGACACCCCCTGAACCCATCACGCGGCTTGGCATCCCCGGCCGCATCCGGATAATCGTCCGCCTGCGAGGGCGACAGCCGTCGCCGTCCCTTGCCACAGGTAACAATCCCGCATGACCGATCTTGCCCGCCCCGCGTTCCACGGCTTTGAACAGCTGCCCCTGCGCGAGTACGCCGAACGGGCGTACCTGGACTATTCGATGTACGTGGTGCTCGACCGCGCATTGCCGTTCCTCGGCGACGGTCTAAAGCCGGTGCAGCGCCGCATCATCTATGCGATGAGCGAGCTGGGCCTGAATGCCGCCTCCAAGCCGAAGAAGTCCGCGCGTACCGTCGGTGACGTGATCGGTAAATACCATCCGCACGGTGACAGCGCGTGCTACGAGGCGCTGGTGCTGATGGCCCAGCCGTTCTCGTACCGCTACCCGCTGATCGAAGGCCAGGGCAACTTTGGTTCGACCGACGATCCCAAGTCGTTCGCGGCGATGCGCTACACCGAGTCCAAGCTGACCCCGATCGCCGAAGTGCTGCTGGGCGAGATCAACCAGGGCACCACCGACTGGACCCCGAACTTCGACGGCACGCTGGAAGAGCCGACCTGGATGCCGGCGCGCCTGCCGCACCTGCTGCTCAACGGCACCACCGGCATCGCCGTGGGCATGGCTACCGACGTGCCGCCGCACAACCTCAACGAGATCGTCAGCGCGCTGCTGCACCTGCTCGACGACCCCGATGCGACGGTCGCCGAGCTGTGCGAGCACGTGAAGGGCCCGGATTACCCGAGCTTCGCCGAGATCATCACCCCGATCGCCGATCTGCGCACCATGTACGAAACCGGCTACGGCAGCGTGCGCGCGCGTTCCACCTTCCTGAAGGAGAACGGCAACATCGTGGTCAACGCGCTGCCGTTCCAGGTGTCGCCTTCGAAGGTGATCGAGCAGATCGCCGCGCAGATGCGCGCCAAGAAGCTGCCGTGGCTGGAGGACATCCGCGATGAGTCCGACCACGCCAACCCGGTGCGCGTGGTGCTGGTGCCGCGCTCCAACCGCGTGGACGCCGAACAGCTGATGGGCCACCTGTTCGCCACCACCGACCTGGAGCGCAGCTACCGGGTCAACCTCAACGTGATCGGCCTGGACGGCCGCCCGCAGGTCAAGAACCTCAAGACCCTGCTCAGCGAGTGGCTGCAGTTCCGTGGCACCACCGTGACCCGCCGCCTCAACCACCGCCTGCAGAAGGTCGAGCGCCGCCTGCACATGTTGGAAGGCCTGCTGGTGGCCTTCCTCAACCTGGATGAAGTGATCCACATCATCCGCACCGAGGATGAGCCCAAGCCGGCGCTGATCGCGCGCTTCGGGCTGAGCGAGGAGCAGACCGAATACATCCTGGAGACCAAGCTGAAGCAGCTGGCGCGCCTGGAAGAGATGAAGATCCGTGGCGAGCAGGAGGAGCTGGCCAAGGAACGCGACAAAATCCTGGCCATCCTGGACAGCAAGGCCAAGCTGAAGAAGCTGATCCGCGATGAGCTGGTGGCGGACGCGAAGAAGTTCGGCGATGACCGTCGCTCGCCGCTGGTGCAGCGTGGCGCAGCGCAGGCCATCGACGAAACCGAGCTGGTGCCGAGCGAGCCGATGACGGTGGTGCTGTCGGAGAAGGGCTGGATCCGTGCGGCCAAGGGCCACGACATGGACCCCTCGACCCTGTCCTACCGCGATGGCGATGCGCTGCTGGGCTCGGTGCGGGCCCGCAGCACGCAGCAGGTGGCGTTCCTGGACAGCGAGGGCCGCGCGTATTCGACCCTGATCCACACCCTGCCCTCGGCACGCGGCAATGGCGAGCCCCTGACCGGTCGCTTCTCGCCGGCCCCGGGCAGCGCCTTCATGACCCTGGCCAGTGGCGAGAACAACACCCGCTTCGTGCTGGCCTCCACGCACGGCTACGGCTTCGTGACCCGCTTCGAGAACCTCACCGGCCGCAACAAGGCCGGCAAGGCGATGCTCAACCTGACCTCCGGCTCCAAGGTGCTGACCCCGGCCGCGGTCGCCAACCCGGAAACCGACCGCATCGTGGCGGTGACCAGCTCGGGCAACCTGCTGGCCATCGCCGCCAGCGACCTGCCGGAACTGGACAAGGGCAAGGGCAACAAGATCATCGACATCCCCAAGGCCAAGCTCGCCACCGAGCGCGTGGTCGCGGTGGTCTCGGTGGCGCCGGGCAACACGCTGCTGGTGCGCAGCGGCCAGCGCACGATGAACCTGTCGTTCAAGGATCTGGATACCTACCTGGGCACCCGCGCCACCCGTGGCCATCTGCTGCCCCGTGGCTGGCAGAAGGTGGAGGGGCTGGCGGTGGAGTAACGTTCCAGCGTCGACGTGAATCGGAACGGCCGGGGAAACCCGGCCGTTTTTTTTGCCCACAGAAAAGGCCGGGTTTCCCCGGCCTTTCTGCTTGGTGCAACGTCGGCTGGCTGGCGGATGCTGGCGGGCGGACGAGGGTTCGATGCGGCGTGCTGGCGAAGGCTGGCTGGCGCGCAGTGGCACCGGTAGTGCCGGCCGCTGGCCGGCTCCCCGGAATACCCGGACACACCCGCTCAGTGCGCGGCCGTGCCCTTCGCATCCATCTTGCTGGTCTGGTACAGCGCCAGGCCGATGCGCTTGATCAGGCCCAGCTGCTGCTCCAGCCACCAGGCATGGTCTTCTTCGGTGTCCTTCAACTGCACCAGCAGCATGTCGCGGCTGACGTAGTCCTGGTGCTGTTCGCACAGCTTCATGCCGGCGGCCAGGTTGTCGCGGACGCTGTATTCGGTATCCAGGTCCTTCTGCAGCATCTCTTCCACGGTCACGCCGGGCTCGAACACATGCGGGCGCATGTCCGGATCGCCGCCGAGGAAGAGGATGCGACGCAGCAGCGCATCGGCGTGCTGGGTCTCCTCTTCCATCTCGTGGTTGAGGCGCTCATAGAGCGCGAACAGGCCCTGGTCTTCGTAGCGGCGCGAGTGGATGAAGTACTGGTCGCGCGCGGCCAACTCGCCGCGCAGCAGTTCCTTCAAGCAGGCGATGACGTCCGGGTTGCCTTTCATGGGGGTGCTCCTGATGAATCAATGCGCGCATGGTGCCCTATCTGAAAATCCGGTGGTCTAATCGGAATCAGTTGCAGTTGCGCTTCGCTAGCCGTGCACAGGGCGTTCACGCCTCCCCTACAATCAAGCCCTACCTACACGGGGATGCGCAGGATGCGGCATTGGCTGAAGCGGTTGCTCTGGGGCGTGCTGATCCTGGCGCTGGCGGCGGTGTTCACGGCGTGGTGGCTGCTGCGCGGCAGTCTCCCCCCCCTGAAAGGCGAGCAGGCCATGGCCGGCCTGCAGGCGCCGGTGAGCATCACCCGTGATGCCTTGGGCGTGGTCACCATCGACGCGGCAAGCCAGGCCGATGCGATGCGGGCGCTGGGTCTGGTACATGCGCAGGAGCGCTATTTCGAGATGGACCTGATGCGCCGTACCGCCGCTGGCGAGCTGGCCGAGCTGTTCGGCCCGGCGGCGATCGAGATGGACAAGCGCATGCGTGTGCACCGGCTGCGGGCGCGCACCAGGGCCCACCTGGAGGTTGCCACGGGCAGCAGTGCCGGCGCCCTGCAGGCCTATGTGGAGGGTATCAACCAGGGCGTTGCCGAGCTTCGGGTACGTCCTTGGCCGTATCTGCTGCTGCGCCAGGCGCCGGCACCGTGGCGTGCCGAAGACAGCGTGCTGACCGGGCTGGCGATGTATGCCGACCTGCAGGACCCCACCAATCAGAACGAACTGGCGATGGCTCGGATCCGTGCGGTGGTGCCACCGGCGCTGTATGCCCTGCTCAGCCACGATGGCAGCGAATGGGATGCGCCGCTGTTTGGCGAAGCGCGCGGCAACGCGCCGTTACCGGAGGCCGCCGTCCTCGATCTCCGGCGGGCCGATCCGGCGCAGACCACCGGTGCCGTCACGGCCGGTCATCTGGACCCCGATGTGCTGGGCAGCAACAACTTCGCCGTGGCCGGTGCACTGACCGCGGACGGTCGCGCCATCGTCGCCGACGATATGCACCTGGGACTGCGCGCCCCCAATCTCTGGTTCCGGGTACGGCTGCGCTATCCCGATGCACAGGCTCCCGACGGCCGCGTCGATGTCAGTGGCTTCTCGCTGCCCGGCCTGCCGGCCATCGTGGTGGGCAGCAACGGACACGTGGCCTGGGGCTTCACCAACAGTTACATCGACACGGCCGATTTCCGCAGCGTACCGGCCAATGCGGCGGGCATCACCACGCACGAGGAGCGTATCCGCGTCGTCGGCCAGGCACCGGTGACATTGCGCGTGCGCGAGACCGCCTGGGGTCCGGTGCTGCACACGCGGCAGGACGGCAGTGGCGAAGCACTGCGCTGGACGGCACAACTCCCCGGTGCGGTGCGCCTGGACTTCGCCGAGATGGCGCGCGCGGCGACGCTTGACGAGGCGTTCGAGGTGGCCGACCGCAGCGGCATTCCCGCGCAGAACCTGGTGCTCGCCGACCGCAGCGGTCGCATCGCCTGGCGGTTGATCGGCACACGCCCTGACCGCGCTGCGGACTGCCCGCCGAACGGCAACACCGCCACCGCGCCTGCACGCTGTGCGCCGTGGCCAATCCGCAGCGATGGCGCGCCCGCATTGATCGATCCCCCCACGCATCGGCTGTGGACCGCCAACGGCCGCGTGCTCGATGGGGACGCCCTGGCCATTGCCGGGAACGGTGGCTACGACCTGGGCGCACGCGGTCGGCAGATCCGCGATGGCCTGCTGGCGAAAGAGCGCTTCACCGAGGCAGACCTGCTGGCGATCCAGCTCGACGATCGCGCCCTGTTGCTCACGCGCTGGTGGCATCTGCTGCGCGAGGTCGTCACCACCAGCGACGACCCTGCCCTGCAGCGGCTGGAGGTCGCAACCCGGCGGTGGGACGGCCGTGCGGGGGTGGACTCGGTCAGCTACCGGGTCACCCGCGGTTTCCGCGGCATGCTGATCGACCGCGTTGGCGAAGGCCTGCTCGCCCCGGCGAAAGCACAGCTCGGGGAGGACTATCTGGAGCCACGACTGGGGCAGTTCGAGGGCGTGTTGTGGCCGCTGGTGAGCGAACGTCCCGCGCATCTGCTGCCGCCCCCCTATTCCAGTTGGGATGCACTGCTGGTCGATACCGCCAAGGCGCTGGAAGCAGACCTGAGCAGTCAAGGCCCGCTGGACGCGCGTACGTGGGGCGAACGCAATACCGCCGCGATCTGTCACCCGGTCAGTCGCGCCCTGCCTGCCTTTGCCCGGTCGTGGCTGTGCATGCCGGCCGACCGCCTGCCCGGCGACCGCGACATGCCCCGCGTGCAGGGCCCCGCGTTTGGCGCCTCGCAGCGCATGGTGGTGTCGCCCGGGCACGAGGCCGAGGGATGGATCCACATGCCCGGTGGGCAGAGCGGTCACCCGTTGTCACCGTTCTGGGGCGCGGGACATGAGGACTGGGTCAACGGCAGGCCGACGCCGTTCCTCCCCGGCACGACGGTGCATACCCTTAGGTTGGTGCCGACGCGGGAGTGACAGGGGGTGGGCGGTGACGGGGCAGCCGACCAACGGTCGGCTCTACCGTGATGTGGGTTGGTGCCGCCCGTTGGTCGTACACCGCACACCGCCAGCTTCATCGTCGACAACGCTCGATCAGGTTCAACAACGGCCCGGTCATTGCGGTGGTCACCAGCGCCATGATCACCAGCACGGCGAACAGGCGGTCGCCAAGGAAGCCCAGTTCGTAGCCCAGGTTGAGCACGATCAGCTCCATCAGGCCACGGGTGTTCATCAGCGCACCCAGTCTCCACGCGTCATGGTTGTCCATGCCGGCACTGCGCGCTGCACTCCAGGTGCCGATCAGCTTGCCCAGCGTGGCGACCACGATCACGATCAGGCACAGCACCAGGTCGCTGGCCTGCAGGGCGTCGGCGCGCATGCGCAGGCCGGTCATGGCGAAGAACAACGGCAACAGCAGCGTGACGGCGAACGGCTCCACGCGCTCGGCCACGGTGTGCCGCAGCGTCGCGTTGCCGGACACCGCGACGCCGGCCGCGAACGCGCCGAACAGCGCATGGATGCCCAGCATCTCGGTGACCAGCGCGCAGCCCAGCGCCATCAGCAACATGATCAGCAGCCAGCGTCCTTCCTGGCCCGGTGCGATCACCAGGCGCGAGAACCACGGCCGCACCACCCCCAGCATCAGTGCGACGAAGGCGACCACGCAGACCAGGTTGATCGTGGCCGGCACCCAGCCCTGCGACTGCGCGGCGGCCACGATCAGCGCCAGCAGGCACCACGCGGTGGCATCGCCGAGGGCGGCGCAGGCGATCGCGGTCTGGCCCAGCGGTGTACCGGTCAAGCCGCGGTCGGCGAGGATGCGCAGCAGCACCGGAAAGGCCGTGATGCTCAATGAAATACCGACGAACAGGGCGAAACCGGTGAAGCCCACGCCGGGCGGTGCGTGCGCGCCATACAGCCAGATCGCCAGCAGCACGCCGAGCACGAAGGGCACGGCGATGCCGGCGTGGCTGACCACGAAAGCGAAACGACGCCGCCCTCGCAATCCGCCCAGATCCAGTTCCGCCCCCGCCACCAGCAGGAACATCAGCACGCCAAGCTGGCTGAGCAAGCCGAGCGAGCCGAGGGAGGCGGCCGGGAACAGCACGCCATGCACCTGGGGCAGCACGGCCCCAAGCACCAGCGGCCCCATCATCAGACCGGCCGCCATTTCCCCGATCACCCCGGGTTGACCCAGCCGGCGGAACAGCCACCCCGCACCCTTGGCCACCAGCAGCAGGACCAGCAACTGCAGCAGGAACAGACCGAGCGGCGCATGCAGGTGCGCGGCCCAGTCGGCCCCCAGCGACGCCTCGGCACGGGCCACCTGTGCCGAGACGGCCGGACCGGCAAACCGTGCCAGGCCCAGGCCGATCAACAGGGGCAGCGCTACCCAGCCCAGATAACGCCAGGCCAGCCCGCTGCGGCGCATGCCGGTGGTGTCAGAGTCCATGATCGATCCCCATCGATTGAAGGGGCGATTCTACGGGCTGCACGCGCTGCCACACCACCGCGATCGACGCGGCGGCGTGGCACCTCGATCAGGCCAGCGCCTGCTCGTGCACGCCGGCGATGGCGCGTCCGGAGGGATCGGCCATCGCCGCGAAGCTGGCATCCCAGGCAATGGCCGCCGGCGAGGAGCATGCGATCGACTTGCCACCCGGCACCGTTTCCGCCGCCGCCTGGGTCGGGAAGTACTGCTCGAACACGTGGCGGTAGAAGTAGGCTTCCTTGGTCTGCGGCGGGTTGTGCACGAAGCGCTTGTCCGCCGCGGCCATCACCCGGTCACTGACCTGGGCTTCGGCGTGCGCCTTGAGTCCGTCGATCCAGCCGTAGCCGACACCATCGCTGAACTGTTCCTTCTGGCGCCACAGGATCGAGTCCGGCAGGTAACCTTCGAAGGCCTCGCGCAGCACCGCCTTCTCGATCCGGCGTGCACCGGCGGGGCCCTGCCCGACCATCTTGTGCCTGGCATCGATGCGCATCGCCACATCGAGGAACTCGCGGTCCAGGAACGGCACGCGCGGCTCCACGCCCCAGGCCATCATCGACTTGTTGGCGCGCAGGCAGTCGTAGTTGTTGAGCGCGTCCAGCTTGCGCACCAGTTCTTCATGGAACTCACGCGCGTTGGGGGCTTTGTGGAAGTAGAGGTAGCCACCGAAGATTTCGTCGCTGCCCTCGCCGGACAGCACCATCTTCACTCCCATCGCCTTGATCCGGCGGGCCAGCAGGAACATCGGGGTGGAGGCGCGGATCGTGGTGACGTCATAGGTTTCCACGTGGCGGATCACTTCCGGCAGTGCGTCCAGGCCTTCTTCGAAGGTGTACTCGAAGCCGTGATGCACGGTGCCCAGTGCTTCGGCCGCGATCGCCGCGGCGGCCAGGTCGGGCGAGCCCTTCAGGCCGATCGCGAAAGAATGCAGGCGCGGCCACCACGCTTCGCTCTGGTCGCCATCCTCAACGCGGTGGCGGGCATAGCGTGCGGCCACCGCTGCCACCAGCGACGAATCCAGGCCGCCGGAGAGCAGCACGCCATAGGGCACATCGGTCATCAGCTGGCGGTGTACCGCGCGCTCGAAGGCCTCACGCAGTTCGACCCGGTCGGCCTCGACGCCTTCGACCGCGTCGTAGTCGCGCCACGGGCGCTCGTAGTAGCGGGTCAGGGTGTCGGTGGCGCTGTCGTACCAGTGGCCCGGCGGGAACTGCGCCGCATCGGCGCAGATGTCCACCAGCGACTTCAGTTCGGAGGCCACCACCAGCCGGCCATCCTTGTCGTGGCCCCAGTACAGCGGCACCACGCCGATCGGATCACGGGCAATCAGCACGCGCTGCGCGGCACGGTCCCACAAGGCGAAGGCGAAGATGCCGTTGAGGCGGTTCAGGAACGAGGCCGGGCTGTCTTCGCGGTACAGGGCGTTGATCACCTCGCAGTCCGAGCCGGTCTGGAAGGCGTAGGGCTGGGCCAGCTCGGCCTTCAGTTCGCGGTGGTTGTAGATCTCGCCGTTGACCGCCAGCGCCAGGCCGCCGTCTTCGGAGAGCAGCGGCTGCGAACCGCCGGCCGGGTCCACGATGGCCAGGCGCTCGTGGACCAGGATGGCGCCGTCATCGACGTACACCCCGCTCCAGTCCGGGCCGCGATGGCGCTGGCGCTGCGAGAGGTCCAGCGCATGGCGGCGCAATGCGGTGAGGTCGTCGCCGGCCTGCAGGCCGAAAATACCGAAGATCGAACACATGGGAACAGCTCCTGATGATGGGGGAATACACGTATTGCAGGCATTCGACCGGCCACCCAGGCCCGGAAGGGGTAAACCCGGGCCACAAAAAAACCCGCATCGGTCGATGCGGGTTTTCTGGGGTCCGGGCGTATTGCTTGTACTAGCCCTGGTCGCAGTCCCGCATCGGCCGCGCACGATTATTCGCGCGCAGATTATTGCGGTTGGTATTGCTGACAGCGGTGGCCGGGAACGAGGACATGGACCGACCGTAACCGGGTTTTGACGGCGGCGCAACTGTTGCGATGGCAACCAAACAGGCCGCCGCGGACAACCCGGCGCTTCGGGGCCGCGCGATAATCACGGTCCTTCTGCACCATCCGGCTGGCATGATCCCTCGCATTGGACGCATCGCTACACGCCTGGGCGGCATCGCCCTGGCCCTTTCCCTGATTGCCTGCAGCAGCAGCCCTGCACGGACGCCTGCGAGCATCGTGCAGTCGGTCGAGGCCAAGGCGGCCGATGGCAGCTTCGACAGTGCCTGGGAGGCAGCCAGGACCTTTGAAACCTTCAACGACCCGCGCGCCGTGGGCTGGTACGAGCGTGCGGCAGCCGTTACCCCGTGGACCTTCCACAACCCGCAGGCCGAAGAGGCCCTGGGCAGGATCTGGACCCACGGTGAGCTGCTGCATGGCACCGGCCCGAACATCCGCCAGGGCACTGCCCTGCGCGCCTCACCGCGCAAGGCAGAGCGCTGGTATCGCGCCGCTGCCGAGCACGGCAACCCGATGGCGATGCTGATGCTGGCCAGGTTCCATCGCGACCACGGTGACGCGGCCAGCGCGCTGCGCTGGGACCTGCGCGCGACGATCTACCATCACATGCCGTCCGAATCCTCGCGACTGCCACAGGCGATCGCAGCGCGGCCGGATGGCACCGTGCATTCGCTGGTCGCCGAGATCCAGCGACGTGCGCAGCGTGGCGATGCCGACGCCCAGGTGGATCTGGGCGCCATGTACGAACTCGGCATGGGCCTGCCGCGCGATGGCGTGGAAGCGCTGCGCTGGTACCGGCTGGCGGCCGACCAGGGCAATGTGTACGGGCAGTATTTCAGCGGCCTGCTGCTGGGCCGTGGCCGCGCCGGCGTAACGCGCGATCTGGACGCAGCCGCCGGCTGGTTCGCGAAGGCGTCTGCGCAGAAGTTCTACCTGGCCGGGGAGACGTATTGGCGCGACCGGATCAAAGCCCCGTTCTGGACCTTCGACTGACAGGATAACCACGCGGTAGAGCCGACCGTTGGTCGGCTGCACGTGTCGCCCCACGCGGTAGAGCCGACCGTTGGTCGGCTGCACGTGTCGCCCCACGTGTCTGCACCAACGGTCGGCTCTACGTCGGAGGGGACCACGTATGCGCGCCGGTGACGCTGTACACACTCCGCCGCTGCCTTCAAGACTGCCGCCTGCGCCGCCCATCACCGAGAATGGCCGCATGACCACCGCCATTTTCCGCGACGACACGCTCACCCGCGAGCGCATGCAGGCCATCATTGCCGCGCATCCGCGCGCGGCCGCCTTCGAGAACTGCACGTTCGATCACGGCGACTTCTCGCGGCTGGACATGGATGGGTTCCAGTTCAACCAGTGCTCGGTCACGGGTGCGAACTGGCTGGCCGCCTCGCTGGAAGAAACCCAGTGGACGAAGTGCCGGGGCAGCCAGTGCGATTTCAGCTCGGCGCTGCTCAGCGACGCACGCTTCTCGCACTGCGATCTCAACAACAGTCATTGGCGCCGCGCGACGCTGTCCTCGGTGCGGTTTCAGGACTGCAAGCTGACCGGCGCGCATCTGCAGGAAGTGACCGGCTGGGCGCTGGAGTTCCGCGAGTGCCTGCTGGTCAGCGCCGACCTGCGCGGGATGTCATTCCGCAAAGCGCAGCTGGACGGCATGGACTTTTCCGAAGCGGAGTTGTCCGGCTGCGATTTCCGCGATGCGGTGTTCAACGGCGGCAGCCTGCGCAATGCACAGACGCGGCTGACGCGCTTCGAAGGTGCCGACCTGCGTGGCACCGACATCAGCGGGCTCAACGTGATGGACGCCAAGCTGTTCAAGAAGGCGGTGATTTCGCAGCGCCAGGCGGCGGCCGCGTTGGCGTCGTTCGGGTTGATCGTGGCGTAAGAGCAAACCGACCCTCGGCCGATTGCTGCCGCACGGTAGCCGCCGACCGCGGCTCGGCGCAGCACATGCACCCGGTCGTGCCGGCCGCTGGCCGGCTCTCATGACTGCCAGACCGAAGAAGCAGCCGGCCAGCGGCCGGCACTACCGCGACCGTCGGTTCCATCCGCTGGATTCAGGCCAGCAGGCGTTCGATCAAGCGCTGGTACAGCGCCGGCAGCGCTTCCAGATCGGCCACGCGGATGTTCTCGTCGACCTGATGGATGCTCGCGTTTACCGGGCCTACTTCGATGCACTGCGCGCCCAGCGGTGCGATGAAGCGCGCATCGGAGGTGCCACCGCCCGTGCTCTCTTCCGGCGGCGCACCGGCGAACTCGCCGAGCACCTCGCGGGCGACACGGCGAAGCGTGCCTTCCGGGGTGTAGAACGGCTCGCCGCTGCGATGCCACTTCAGCGTGTACTCCAGCGCATGGCGGTCCAGCAGCGCGGCGATCTCCTGCTCCAGCGCCGGCGCGTTCCAGTGCGGGTTGTAGCGCAGGTTGAACAGCACCTGCAGCTCGCCGGGGATCACATTGTTGGCGCCGGTCCCGGCATGGATGTTGGAGACCTGCAGGCTGGTCGGCGGGAAGCTTTCGAAACCGTCATCCCAGTGCCGGGCGGTGAGTTCGGCCAGGGCGGCAGCGGCCAGATGGATTGGATTGCGTGCCTTGTCCGGGTAGGCGACATGGCCCTGCACGCCCTTCACCGTCAGCGTGGCCGAGAGGCTGCCGCGCCGGCCGACGCGCAGCAGATCGCCAAGCACCGCGGTGGAAGACGGCTCACCGGTGATGCACCAGTCGATGGCCTGGCCGCGCTCGCGGAAGAGGTCGGCCACCCGGCGCACACCGTCGATGGCATCGCCCTCCTCATCGCTGGTCAGCAGCACCGCCAGCGTGCCGGGGTGATCCGGATGGGCAGCCACGAACTGCTCGGCGGCCACCACGAAGGCGGCCACGCTGCCTTTCATGTCCGCCGCACCGCGCCCGTACAGCACGCCATCACGGATCTGCGGATCGAACGGATCGCTGGCCCAGGCCGAGACCGGGCCGGTCGGCACCACATCGGTATGCCCGAGCAGCACCAGTACCGGCGCGCCCTGGCCGTGCGTGGCCCACAGGTTGTCGACCTCGCCCAGGCGCAGGTGTTCGCAGTGGAACCCTGCGCGCTCAAGACGGCCCGCCAGCAACGGCTGGCAGCCGGCATCCTCCGGCGTGACCGAAGCGCGCGCGATCAGGTCACAGGTCAGCGCGACGACGTCATTCACGCGCCCACTCCGAACCGCTGCTTGAAACCGTTGTCCGAAAAGCCCTGGGTCATTGCCCCGTCCGCGCTCACCACCACCGGACGCTTGATCAGCTGCGGGTACTCGCGCAGCAGCAGCTTCCATTCGGCCTCGGAGTCCGCCGCTTTGCGGTTCTCCGGCAGCTGCCGCCACGTGGTGGAGGACCGGTTGATCAACGCGGGGAATCCACCCGCCTGGGCGGCCCAGTCGATCAGGGTTTCCGGCGTCGGCTTGTGCTCGCGGTAGTCGACGAAGGTGTACGGCACCTGGAAACGGTCCAGCCACTTGGTGGCCTTCTTGCAGGTGTCGCAGTTCTTCAATCCATACACGGTGGTGGTCATGGCGTGCCCGGCTCAGTCGGCCAGGCCGCGCAGCAGGTCGTTCACGCTGGTCTTGCTGCGGGTCTTGGCATCGACCTGCTTGACGATCACAGCGCAGTACAGCGAGTGCGAGCCGTCCTTGGAGGGCAGCTGGCCGGACACCACCACGCTGTACGGCGGCACCGAGCCGTAGCTGATTTCGCCGGTGGCACGGTTGTAGACGCGGGTGCTCTGGCCGAGGAACACGCCCATGCCGATCACGCTGTGGTGGCCGACCACGAAGCCTTCCACCACTTCCGAACGCGCACCGATGAAGCAATGGTCTTCGATGATGGTCGGGCTGGCCTGCAGCGGCTCGAGCACGCCGCCGATGCCGGCGCCGCCGGACAGATGGCAGTGCTTGCCGATCTGCGCGCACGAACCCACCGTGGCCCAGGTGTCGACCATGGTGCCCTCGCCCACGTAGGCGCCGATGTTGGTGAAGCTCGGCATCAGCACCACGTCCTTGCCGAAGTAGCTGCCGCGGCGCGCGATCGCGCCGGGCACCACGCGCACGCCGGCGCGGCGGAATTTGGCTTCATCGAAGCCGGCGAAGCGCGATTCGACCTTGTCCCAGAACGGCGCCGGACGCGCGTCGACCACGGCCATGTCGTTGACGCGGAAGTACAGCAGCACCGCCTTCTTCAGCCATTCGTTGACCTTCCAGCCACCGTGGCCATCGGGCTCGGCGACGCGGAATTCGCCGGTTTCCAGGCCATCGATGACGCGGCCGACCAGCGGCTTGGTGGAGCCTTCGATCTCGTGCAGGGTCAGCGTCGCGCGGCGCTCGAAGGCGCTTTCGATGCCGAACTTGAGCTCTTCCACGCCCGGCGTGGCCGGCTTGCGCAGCGACTTGCGCGCAATGGTGGCATCACGGCTGGCGCTGCGCTTGGCCGCGCTCTCGGCCGGAGTGGCGGCGACCTTGCGTGCCGGCGCCTTTTTCGCGGCGGCCTTCTTGACTGCCGGCACCGCCTTCTTTGCCGCGGCGGTGGTCTTCTTCACCGCGGGTGCGGCAGCAGTGGTCTTGGCCGCCGGGGTCTTCGCGGCGGTCTTCTTGGCAGGCTTGGTGGCCATCAGTGGGGGTCTCCGGCTTTTCGATCAGGGTCCAGGCAGGCGAGCATGGCGTCTTGCAGCTGCTGTCTGGCGGATTCGGTGAGGGCGTGATCATGCTCATCGCTGATCACGAACATGTCTTCGGCGCGTTCGCCGAAGGTGGCGATGCGCGCATCATGCACGCGCAGCCGCTGGTTGCGCAGCACGAACGCCACGTCGGCCAGCAGGCCGGGGCGGTCGGGCGCGACCAGGCTGAAACGGGTGCTGGTGGTCTCGCCATCGGTGACATCGCGGAACTCGATGCGCGGGGCGAAACGGAAGTGCCGCAGCTGGCGCGGAATGACCCGCCGCGACGGGCGCAGCCGGGTCAGGTCGCCGGACAGCGCTTCACGCAGGCCGGCCTCCAGGCGCAGCGCATCGCCATCGGCGAAGCTGTCGGCCGGGGTCACTTCGAACGTATCGAAGATGGTATCGACCGGGCCATCCAGCACACGCGCGCGGTGGATGCCGTAGCCCTTGCGGTCCAGCGTCATCACGATCGCGGCGAACAGGCCATCGCGGTCCGGCGAGTGCACGAACACCTCCAGCGCGTGGTCGTCCGGGGTGATCCGGCGCACCTTGACCAGGGTCTGGCCCTGCTTGACCGGTACCAGCGCGGCGGCCTGCCAGGCAAGCTGCTCGGGCCGCAGCCGGATGAAGCTCTCATCGGGCATCACGGTGAACTGACGCTCGATCGTCGCGTCGTCGTAGCCGCGCTCGCGCACCAGCTGGCGCACCGATTCGCGCGCTTCGGCAACACGCTCGGCGGCCGGCATCTGGTTCTCCAGCCCGTCGCGCAGCGCGCGCCGCGCCGCGAAATACAGGTCGGCCAGCAAGCGGTCCTTCCATGCATTCCACAGTTTGGGGCTGGTCCCGGCAATGTCGGCGCAGGTCAGCAGATACAGGTAATCGAGCCGGTCGCGGCTGGCCACCAGGGTGGCGAAGCGATGGATCACGTCCGGATCGGAGATGTCCTGCTTCTGTGCGGTGATGGACATGCGCAGGTGCTGTTCGACCAGCCACGCCACCAGTTCGGTGTCCGAACTGCTCAGCGCCAGCGCCTCGCAGAATTCACGCGCGTCCACCGCACCGAGTTCGGAGTGATCGCCGCCGCGGCCCTTGGCGATGTCATGGAACAGGCCGGCCAGCAGCAGCAGTTCCGGTTTGCGCAGGCGCGGCCAGACCTCATGCGCGATCGAGAAACGCTCGTCGGCGCGGCTGCTGGCGAACAGGCCGATGTTCCGCAGCACCATCAGGGTGTGCTGGTCCACGGTGTAGACGTGGAACAGATCGAACTGCATGCGCCCGGAGACCTGCGCGAATGCGGGGATCCACTGACCGAGCACGCCCAGGCGCGCCATCCGCGCCAGCGTGTCGACCGCGCGCGGGCTGCGCAGCAGGGCCAGGAACTGCTCGCGTGCGGCGGGACTGGCGTCGGTATACGCGGCCAGGTCCGGCAGCGCTTCGGCCAGCGCGCGGGCGGTCAGCGAGTGCAGGCCGCGCACATCCGGGTTGTAGGCCCAGCTGGAGAACAGCGCGAACACCTGTTCGATGTCGCCTTCGGGCCAGGCCGGATCGTTGGCCGCCAGGTAACCACGGCGCAGCGAGAACCCCACGCTGACCGGCTCGGGCACCGCCTCGCCATCGAACTGTTCCTCGAAGCGCTGCAGCAGGCGGTCGCTGATCCGCCGCACCACGGTGGCACTGCGGTAGAAGCCCTGCATCATTTTTTCCACGGCCAGGCTTTCGATGTCGTCTTCGAAACCCAGGCGGGCGGCAAGTGTCTTCTGGTAATCGAAACGCAGGCGCTCTTCGGGCCGGTTGGCGACCAGATGCAGGCCGAAGCGCAGCCGGGCCAGGGCGCAGCGTTCGCGCTTGAGCGCGGCCGCTTCATCCGGGCCGAGGTGGCCCAGGCCGACCAGTGCTTCCAGGTCGCGCACGCCGAAGGCACGCAACGCCATCCAGCCCAGGGTGTTGAGATCGCGCAGACCGCCGGGACCGTCCTTGATGTCCGGTTCCAGGTTGTCGGCGGTATCACCGAAGCGCTGATGGCGGGCCAGCAGCTCTTCACGCTTGGCGAGGAAAAACTCGCGCGGCGGCCACAGGCCGTCCACGTTCACCGCGGCCTTCAAGGCCGCGCGCGCGGTGTCGTCGGCAACCACCGGGCGCGATTCGATCAGTGCGGTCAGCACGGTCTGGTCGGCGCTGGCCTGGGTGCACTCGGCTGGCGAACGCACCGCGTGACTCACGGGCAGGCCGCAATCCCACAGCAGCGCGAAAAAGCGCGCAAGCCCGGATTCGTGCCGCCGCTGCTGTTCCGGCGTACCCAGCACCAGCACGTCGATATCCGAGCGCGGGAACAACTCACCGCGCCCATACCCACCGACGGCAAACAAGGCCAGTCCAGACCCGGCCGGCAGGCAGCGGTGCCACGCCAACCGGATCAGGTGGTCGGCCGCGCGGGCGCGCAACGCGAGCAGGCGCTCGATGTTGTCGCCCTGGTCGAAACGGCGGTACAGCCGTGCGTCGGTCTGTTGCAGCGACTGGCGCGCCAGCGCCGCCCAGTCCGGGTCGGCGACGGATTCGGCCGGCGCGTCCAGCATCGGGCTCGCCGGCAGCATGCTCAGACCTGCGATTCGCCGGGCGAGAGGGTCAGCACGTCGACGCCGGTCTCGGTGACCGCGACCATGTGCTCCCACTGCGCCGACAACTTGCGGTCCTTGGTGACCACGGTCCAGCCATCGGGCAGCACCTTGTTGTAGCGGGTGCCCTCGTTGATCATCGGCTCGATGGTGAAGGTCATGCCCGGCTGCAGCACCAGGCCCTGGCCCGGACGACCGTAATGCACCACCTGCGGCTCGTCGTGGTAGACCTTGCCGATGCCATGGCCGCAGTACTCGCGCACCACGCTGAAACGCTCGGATTCGGCATAGCTCTGGATCGCGTGGCCGATGTCGCCCAGCGTCGCGCCCGGCTTGACCGCGCGGATGCCGCGCCACATGGCTTCGTAGGTCGCATCGACCAGGCGCTTGGCCATGACCGACGGCGTGCCCACGTAGTACATGCGGCTGGTATCGCCGTGCCAGCCATCCTTGATCACGGTGACATCGATGTTGACGATGTCGCCGTCCTTGAGGACCTTGGCTTCACTGGGAATACCGTGGCAGATCACGTTGTTGACCGACGTGCAGACCGTCTTGGGAAAGCCGCGGTAGCCGACATTGGCCGGTGTGGCCTTCTGCACGTTGATGATGTGGTCGTGGCAGATGCGGTCCAGCTCTTCGGTCGTCACGCCCGGCTTGACGTGGGGGGTGACGATGTCGAGCACTTCGCTGGCCAGACGGCCGGCGATGCGCATCAGTTCGATTTCCTCGGGGGTTTTCAGATTCACGCTCATGGCGCCCATTATCGCCGATCCGGGGCCAATCTGAACGGGATCGGATAGAACGCTGACAGCCGCGGTTTGGGCGGCCGGGCCGGTCAGGTCCATGAATGACTGCGATGCACGTCCCAGAACGCAGGATTGTGCCGAAAACGGCCATTGAATCTGTCAAATCTCACGGCCTCCCAACAAGGCGAAACCTATAACCGGGTCAACACCGTTCCATCGCCCCACCCGTTCGGCAGCATCGTGTTGTTCAGCAAGGACCCGCGTCCAAGGAGCATGCCCATGCGATTTCTCCGTCCTGCCCTGTTGAGCCTGGCCATTGCCAGCCTCGCTGCGCCCGCCCTGGCGGCCGATACCACGACCTTCAACGTCAAGATCATCATCACCAAGGCCTGCACGATCACCGCAGCGGCCGCCACCGATGTGGATTTCGGCTCGGCCCTCTCCACGGCCACCACCCCGTCCAACGCCCAGGGCACGATCACCGCCCAGTGCTCGGCATTGACCCCGTACACCGTCGCCCTCAATGCCGGTGCGAACGCGGGAACCGCCAATGACGTGACCACCCGCCGGATGAAGAACACCGATGCGAGCGTGACGGCGAACAATTTCGTCGGCTACCAGCTCTATCGCGATGCCGCCCATACCAATGTGTGGGGCGCGACCACCGGCACCAATACGACGGCGGGCATCGGCACTGGCCTGGCGCAGACATTGAATGTCTACGGCCAGATCGCCAACCCCAGCGTCAACAACGCCGCTGCGGGTAACTATCAGGACACGATCACCGCCACCATCACCTATTGAGGTCCGCCATGCCGATTTCCGCAGGGCGTCGCCCTGGGCGGTTCGGGTGCGCGGTGCTGGGCTGGCTGTGGCTGCTGATGGGGAGCGCCACCGCCGCAAGCCTGCAGGTCGCCCCCACCTCATTGCAGCTGACGCCACGGCAGAACGCCGATGCGCTCTGGCTGACCAACAGCGGTACGACGCCGGTGCAGGTGCAGGTGCGGGTCTTCGAGTGGCGCCAGGACACCGGCCAGGACCAGCTCCTGCCCACCACCGACCTGCTGGTGAGTCCGCCGATGCAGTCGTTGGCGGCCGGCCAGCAGCAGCTGATCCGCGTGGTGCGCAGCGACGCTGAGGCACCCTCATCGCAGCGCGCTTACCGGGTGATCGTCGATGAACTGCCCACGGTGGATCCGCGTCGCAGCGGGATGCAGTTCGTGCTGCGCTATTCGATGCCGGTGTTTGTCCAGCCCGGTGCGGAGGGCCCGCTCGAACACGCGCTGCAGGTACGCCTGATACGCCTGGATGACGGGCGCCCGGCCCTGGAGGTGCACAACAGCGGCAACAGTTACGCGCAGCTGGCCGACATCGGCCTGGGGCCCGTCGACCGACCGCAGATCGTCCATCCTGGCCTGCTCGGTTACGTACTCGGTGGACAGACCATGCGCTGGCCGCTGGATGTCCCGGCCGCCCGCCTGGCGGGCGCCACAGTCTCGGCAAAGATCAATGGCGAGTCGGCCCAGACGCCACTGCCCGCCGCGCCGCCGGCTCGCTGAGGCCTGCATGCGGATGCTGCTTACCGCGACGCTGGCCCCGTGCGCCGCGATGGCAGCGGACGCCGACGCGGGCATCGACGCATCGGCCGACACCCTGTTGCCGCCGCCGACGCCGTTGACGGCCGCACAGACGCTGTACCTGGATGTGACCCTCAACCAGGCACCGCGTGGCCTGCTGCCATTCACCGAGCTGCAGGGCAGGCTGATGGCCTCGGGCGCGACGCTGCGCCAGCTCGGGTTTTCCGCACGGGGCGAAGAGCAGGTCGCGCTGGACCAGCTCAGCGGGGTTGTCGTGCGCTACGACGCAGCGCTGCAGACGCTGGCCCTGGACGTCCCGCTGGAACAGCTGTCGTTGCCTACCACGCGGCTGGAGCGTGCAGCCGATACTGCGCCGCCTGCGGCGTCCTCGCTTGGCATGCTGATCAACTACGACCTTTACGGCAGCCACAACGAGGGCGGCGGCAACCTGGCCCTGACCACCGAACTGCGCCTGTTCGGGGTGGGCCACGGCGTACTGGAAACGAGTGCATTGCAGCGCACCTGGCAGGATCCGGCCGATCGTCGGTGGCGGGGCGAAAGCGTGCGGCTGGATACGGCGTGGCGCCTGGACTTCCCGGACGCGGCCGTGTCGCTGACGGTGGGCGATTTCTACAGCGGCTTCGTCGACTGGAGCCGGCCGGTGCGCATGGGCGGTGTGCAGATCGGCCGCAACTATGGCCTCCAGCCCTATCGCGTGCTGAGCCCCACCCCCACGTTCCTGGGGGAAGCCGTGGTTCCGTCCAACGTGGAGCTGTATGTGGATGGCCTGCGCCAGTACAACGGCGAGGTCCCGGTCGGGCCCTTCCAGCTGGCGGCCCAGCCGGGCATCAACGGGACCGGCAATGCCCAGGTCGTGATCACCGATGCGTTCGGCCGGATGCAGACCCTGGACTTCGCCTTCTATGGCACGCAGCAACTGCTCGCCAAGGGCCTGTCCGACTGGTCGGCCGGCGTGGGCAGGATGCGGAAGGACTACGGCATCCGTTCGTTCGCCTATGAAACGCCCGTGATCGGCAGCGCCACCTGGCGCTACGGCGCCAGCGATCGCTTCACGGCCGAAGCGCACGTGGAAGGGGGCGGCGGCGTGGTCAATGGCGGCGCTGGCGGCTGGTGGCTGCTGGGCGGTGCCGGCGTGGTCAACGCCGCCTACGCACACAGCCGCCACGACGCTCTCCAGGGAGGGCAATACGCGCTGGGCTACAGCTGGAACAACCGCCGGTTCAACGTCAACCTGCTGACCCGGCGAACCCACGGCCACTACCGCGACCTGGGCGCGCTGCAGGACACCCTGCCCCCGGATATCAGCGAACAGGCTACCCTGGGCATCAACCTGCAGCGCGCCGGCTCGCTCAGCGCCAGCTACCTCCGGCTGCGTTACCCCGACGGCGACGACAACCGCTACGCCAGCGTGTTCTGGTCGCGCAGCTTCGGCGATCGCTGGTCGGCCTATCTCTCGTTCAACCAGAACCTGGCCGACAGCGATGACCGCAGTGCCTATCTGTCGGTCTCCGCTGCGCTGGGACGCAACCGCCAGAGCAGCCTGTCGGCACAACGCAACGGCGAACGGATGACCTATGTCGCCGATCTGTCCCAGCCCGTGCCCGGCGATGGCAGCCAGGGCGGCTACGGGTGGCGGGTGCAGGCGCGCGGCGGCGACGATGGCGGCGGCGGCCTGGCCGAACTCGGCTGGCTCAACCGGGTCGGGCGCTACTCGATGGGCTACGCGCGCCAGGGCGATCTTGACTACGGCTACGCCAGCGCCAGTGGCAGCGTGGTGTGGATGGGCGGACATGTATTCGCCGCGCGCGAGGTGCCCGACGCCTTCGCCGTGGTCGCCACCGACGGCTACCCGGGCATCCCGGTGCGGCTGGAAAACCGGCTGATCGGCAGTACCGACAGGAACGGCCTGCTGCTGGTGACCCCGCTGCTGTCGTGGCAGCGCAACCGGCTCTCCATCGATACGCTGGACCTGCCGGCGGACATGCGCGCCGACCGGGTGGACACCTGGGTGACGCCGCGACAGAGCGCCGGGCTGGGCGTCGACTTCGGCCTGCGCCGCACCCGGGCCATTCGCGTGATCCTGCACGATGACGCCGGGGCCCCGCTGCCGGTCGGCAGCAGCGTGCGCCTGCCCGCTGGCGGCACTGCCACGGTGGGCTACGACGGGGAGACCTATCTGGAAGATGTCGTGCTGCCGGCCCAGTTGCAGGTCGAGTTGCCCGAAGGGCACTGCAGCGTACGCCTGGACCCGCCCGTCACCGCCACCTCCCCCGGCGTACCCCGAGTCGGGCCGCTGCGCTGCGTGCCGACCTCCCGACCATGACCGGCGCGCGTACGCTCATGGTCGTGCTGATGCTGATGGCCCTGTGCTGGGCACCCGGGGCACGTGCGGATACGACCTGCACGGCCACGGCGCCAGGCGCGTTGGCGTTCGGCACCATCACCAATGGCGCGGCCAGCGCGACCGATGCCATGACCAGCTTCACCATCACCTGCAACACCACCGCGCTGAGCGTGCTGGGCAGCGCCAGCGTGCGCGCCTGCCTGAAGATCGGCACCGGCAGCACCGGCAGCACGCTGCTGCCGAGCCGAAGCATGAGCAACACCACCGCCGATCCGATGGCATTCCAGCTCTATACCAACGGTGGCCGCACCACGGTGTGGGGCGCGGTGCCGGGGGGTTCGCCGCCGGCAGCCATCGTGACCCTCGGCTACAGCGTGCCATTGATCACCGGCGGCAGCGGCGCCCAATCGGTCACGCTCTACGGGCAGGTGCCCGCCGCGCAGGTGCTGTCGGCCGGCGCCTTTGCCAGCAGCTTCACCGCCGCCAACGTCAGCCTGGAGTATGCCTACAACGAGAGCATCATCGGCACCGCCCAGCCGCCGGCGCTGTGCACCAGCACCAGCGGGGTCAGCGGCCACAAAACAGCCGATGGCGCCTTCCCGTTCACGGTCAGCGCCAACGTCCTGCCGCAGTGCAGTACCTACGTCACCACCGACATGGATTTCGGCAGCAACGCGGGGGCGATCACCGCCAACCTGGACCGCACCTCGACGATCGGCCTGACCTGCATCAACCGCACCGCCTACAGCATCGGCCTGAACAACGGGCAGAACGCATCGGGCAACGTGCGCCGCATGCGCTTCACTGCACTGGACGGCAGCGTCTACTACATCCCCTACGAGCTGTACCGGAACGCTGCGCGCTCCCAGCGCTGGGGCAACACGCTCAACACCGACACCCTGGCCGGCACCGGCACTGGCGCCGCGCAGACCCTCACCGTGTATGGGCGTGCCCCGCCGAGCGTCGGCGCGGTGCCCGCCCAGGGCAGCTACAGCGACGTCATCACGGTCACGATCACCTACTGAGCAGCGCCGGCCAGGCCCTCAAGCCGTGGCCGTCGCGGCCGCTAACGCTCGCATCCCTCCGCAGTGCGATGCACGATGCCCGCGCGACCACCCTCCTTCGTCCTCGCCTGGCTGCTGGCCGTATACGCCGCTGTGTACGCCGCCGTACCGGCCGCCGCGCGGCCCGGCGCAGGCAGCGCGGCCACGTTGCAGGTGGCGGTAAGGATCGTTGCCGATTGCGGCAGCCCCGGGGCGGAGGCGCTGCCCACCTGCCGGCCCGCGCGCCAGCGAGGCGACGCGCTGCATCCGGTGCCCGCGCAGGTGGCCGCATTGAGTCCGGCCATCGCGGATACCGGGCGCACCGCGCCGGTCACCGTGACCTACTGATGCAGTGGCTGCCGGCTGCCCTGCTGATCGCCGTGACCGCCCTGCCCGCGCAGGCACTGGAAATCCGTCCGGTCCGTGTCTCGGTGCCGGCCGATGCGGCACAGGCCGACCTGTGGCTGGACAACCCCGGAAGCACCGCCTGGCGCGGCCAGGCCCGGCTGTACCGATGGGAGCAGGCGGGCGACCAGGAACGCCTGCTCCCCGCCGACGACGTGGCCGTGAGCCCGACCCATCTGGCCATCGCCCCGGGCGGCGGCCAGCGCGTGCGCGTGGTCCGGCTGGGGACGGCGCCGGCGGCCGTTGAACAGGCATACCGGCTGGTGCTCAGCCCCGGGCCGGAGGCCGCCGCCGGCGCCGCGCGCTATTCCCTGCCGGTCTTCTTCGAACCCAGCATCCCTGCCACCGGCTCGCGCCTGCGCGTGGCGGCGGCCGGCAGCCCCGCCGCACCGGTGTTGCGCCTCTATAATGAAGGCGCGGCCCATGCCCACCTTGCCGATCTGGTGTACGTGGATGCGCGCGGCCGACGCCAGCCCCTGATCGATGGACTGGCCGGGTACGTCCTGCCGCACAGTACCCGCAGCTGGGCCCTGCCGCCCCGCCCTGACGGCTATGCCGACGGCCGTTTCCTTGCCCGCCTGGACCATGCCGCCGAAGCGATCCTGGCCGCCCCGCCCGCCGAGATTGCGGCGCGGGCCGGGGCCGGGCTATAATCGACCGGATCTCCTGCCTCATCGAAGCAGGAACACGTCAACACCGGACGTCACCGGTGAATCCACACCTGCCGCCCATATCCGTGCCGGGGTGCTCCGCAAGGAGTTCGGTCACGGAAGCGACAGGGAAGCCAAACCCCGGAACCACCCGCCTTGCGGCGGACCGCCCAACTATTACCCGTGGCGGCCGGTTCCCTATCAGGAGTTACTGCAATGCCCCAGGTCACCATGCGTCAGATGCTGGAAGCCGGCGTCCATTTCGGCCACCAGACCCGTTACTGGAACCCCAAGATGGGCCAGTACATCTTCGGCGCCCGCGGCAAGATCCACATCATCAACCTGGAAAAGACCGTTCCGCTCTTCAATGACGCGATGAACTTCATTTCCAGCGTTGCGCAGAAGCGCGGCACCATCCTGTTCCTGGGCACCAAGCGCAGCGCCCGCGAGTCGATCCGTGAAGAAGCCGAGCGTTGCGGCATGCCGTTCATGAACCAGCGTTGGCTGGGCGGCACCCTGACCAACTTCCGTACCGTGAAGCAGTCGGTTGCCCGCCTGAAGGAACTGGAAGCCGGTGAGACCGACGGCAGCTTCGACAAGCTGGTCAAGCACGAAGTGCTGGGCCTGCGTCGCGAGCGCGACAAGCTGGAAGCTTCGCTGGGCGGCATCAAGGACATGAACCGTCTGCCGGACGCGATCTTCGTCATCGATATCGGCCATGAAGACATCGCCATCAAGGAAGCCAAGAAGCTCGGCATCCCGGTGATCGCTGTGGTCGATACCAACTACAACCCGGAACTGGTCGACTACGCGATCCCGGGCAACGACGACGCCATCCGTGCCGTGCAGCTGTACGCCCGCGCCGCTGCCGACGCCGTGCTGGAAGGCAAGGCTGCTGCGCCGCACGCCGCCACCGTCCGTGAAGAAGAGTTCAGCGAAGCCGCTGCTGGCGAAGAAGCCAAGCCGGCCCGCCGCGCTCCGGCCAAGAAGGCTGCTGCTGCTCCGGCCGCCGACGCGCCGGCTGCTGGCGAAGCCCAGGCCTGATCCAGGCCCGCGGTGGGCGCAGCGCGCCCACCGCTCCTGTCCGCTGCCGATGGCGCGACGACAGGACACTGTCATACGGGCCGGCCACCATGCCGGCCCAACCCCTTTCTTTCGTGAGGAAATCCCGTGGAAATCACTGCTTCCCTGGTCAAGGAACTGCGCGAGCGCACTGGCGCCGGCATGATGGAGTGCAAGAAGGCACTCGTCGAAAACGGCGGCGACATCGACGCCTCGGCCGAATGGCTGCGCAAGTCCGGCCTGGCCAAGGCCGACAAGAAGGCTGACCGCGTGGCTGCCGAAGGCATCATCGTGGCGGCCCAGGACGGCGGCAAGGCCGTGCTGGTCGAAGTCAACTCGGAAACCGACTTCGTCGCCAAGGACAGCAACTTCCTGGACTTCACCAAGGCTGTTGCTGCCACCGCGCTGAGCTCGGGCGCTGCCGACATCGACACCCTGAAGGCCGCCAAGCTGCCGTCCGGCGAGACGATCGAAGAAGCCCGCGCCGCCGTCATCGCCAAGGTTGGCGAGAAGGTCGACGTGCGTCGCATCGTGCGCCTGGAATCCACCAACAACGTCGCTGCCTACGTGCACGGCGGCCGCATCGGCGTGCTGGTCGAGCTGGCCGGTGGCAACGAAGAGCTGGCCCGTGGCCTGGCCATGCACGTGGCTGCCATGAACCCGCCGCACAACAAGGCCGCCGATGTGCCGGCCGAGTTCGTTGCCAAGGAAAAGGAAATCGAACTGGCCAAGATGTCCGACAAGGACAAGTCCAAGCCGGCCGATATCCTGGAAAAGATCATCAGCGGCAAGATCGCCAAGATCGTCAACGAAGTGACCCTGTACGGCCAGCCGTACGTGCTGGACACCAACCAGTCGGTCGAGCAGGTCCTCAAGGCCGCCGGTGCCGACGTGGTCGGCTTCCAGCGTCTGGCGGTCGGCGAAGGCATCGAGAAGGTGGTGGAAGACTACGCCGCCGAAGTGATGAAGCAGGCCGGCCTGGCCTGATCTTCACCGCTCGAATGTGTTACGAAAGAAGCCGCGGACTCCGCGGCTTCTTTTTTTTGTCCACTGGCTTTGCTTTGTGTGCCGGATCAGGGCAATACTCCCAAACCGATCTGCCGCGTCAACGCAAGAAATCAAGGACGAAACTGTGATGCACCTCAGGTATTCTTGCCCCAACATACTGACAACCCCGCCATGCCTCCCGAGCTGACAGCCGCCCTGGCGCTCTGCCGCAACCTGCCCTCCCCGCCCGGTATTGCCCTGCGCATCATCGAACTGGCGCAGGATCCGGAAGCGGACATCACCACCGCCGCCGACATCATCGCCATCGACATGGCGCTGAGTGCCCGCATGCTGCGCATCGCCAATTCGCCGCTGTATGCCAGCCGCCGCCGGATCGAGAATCTCGGTCAGGCGCTGACGATGCTCGGTCTGAATGCCACGGTCAGCCTGGCCCTCGGCTTCACCGTGACCCAGAACCTGACCGCCGCCGGCGACGGCCAGGACCTGCGCGAGCGCGCGTGGCGCCGCAGCATCCTCAGCGCCCTGGCCGCCAGCCTGCTGGGGCAGGCGCGCGGCCTGCGCAAAGCCGAAGAGCTGATGCTGGCCGGCCTGCTGCAGGATATCGGCGTGCTGGCCCTGGCCCAGGCGCAACCGGACACCTACCTGCCGCTGCTGCGCCAGGCCACCGACAACGACGCGCTGGTCGCCCTGGAGCGCGAACACCTGCAGTGCAGCCACGCCGACGTCGGCGCGTGGGTCGCCGAAGAATGGGGCCTGCCGCGCTACCTGGTGGACAGCATCGCGCACAGCGAATCGCCCGCCACCGGCGATGACAATTTCCAGAACTGCGTCGCCCTGTCCGGCGCGGTGGCCGATATCTGGCTCGGCACCGATGCCGATGCCGCGCGCGAGCACGCCCTGCAGCAGGTACATGACACGCTCGGCCTGGACAGCGCCCAGTTCGACCAGGTGCTGGCCCGCATCGGTGAATCGCTCCCGGACATCAGCACCCTGTTCGAGACCCCGCTGTTCTCGCCCTCGCGCGTGCAGCAGCTGATCGACCATGCCCAGGAGCTGGCCACCCTGCGCAACCTGCGCGAGATGCAGGACGCCGCCCTGGCCCGCAAGCGGGCGGATGAATTCGAAGCGCGCGCCAACCGGCTGGCCGAGCAGGCGCACCGTGACGCCCTCACCGGCGTGCTCAACCGCCGCCAGCTGGAAGCCGTGCTCGAGCAGGAATTCCTGCGCGCCACCCGGCATGGCTGGCCGCTTTCGGTCGCCTTCATCGACCTGGACGACTTCAAGAAGATCAACGACGCCCATGGCCACCTGATGGGTGACCAGGTGCTGCGCATGTTCGCCACCAAGCTGCAGGAGCAGCTGCGCAACAGCGACACGGTGGCCCGCTTCGGCGGCGAGGAATTCATCGCGCTGCTGCCCAACACCACCGAGCCGGTCGCGCTGGAAGTGGTGCGCCGGGTCCTGGCCAGCATCGTCAACACGCCGATGGCCGAAGTCGCCAGCGGCCCGCTGTTCGTGACCTTCTCGGCAGGCGTGGCGACCCAGGGGGGCTATGAGCGTTTCGCCGATGTCCAGGATCTGCTCAAGGCCGCCGACGACGTGCTGTACCGCTCCAAGAACCTAGGCCGCAACCGGGTCATCGCGCGCTCGCCCAGCACCGCACCGGCCTGAGCGTTAGCCCCGCGCGGGGCCGTCATCACGGCCCCCACAGCGCCCCCATGCGCCGCACCGCAGCAAATTTATGCTGCCCGATGGCCCGGCTTCCAGTAGAATCCGGGCGTTTTCCACGCACCCAGAGATCGCCATGTCAAAGCTCGCCTATCGCCGCATCCTGTTGAAAGTTTCCGGGGAGGCGCTGATGGGAGACGAGGACTACGGCATCGACCCCAAGGTGATCCACCGCCTCGCCCGTGAGGTGATGGAAGCCCAGGCGGCCGGCGCCGAAGTGGCCCTGGTGATCGGCGGCGGCAACATCTTCCGCGGCGCCGGCCTGGCCGCAGGCGGCATGGACCGGGTCACCGGCGACCAGATGGGCATGCTCGCCACCGTCATCAACGCGCTGGCCATGCAGGACGCCCTGGAAAAGCTGGGCGCCAAGGCCCGCGTGATGAGCGCGATCAAGATCAATGACGTCTGCGAGGATTACATCCGCCGCCGCGCCATCCGCCACCTGGAAAAGGGCCGCCTGGTGATCTTCGCCGCCGGCGTCGGCAGCCCGTTCTTCACCACCGATTCCGGCGCTGCCCTGCGCGCGATCGAGATCGGCGCGGACCTGCTGCTGAAGGCTACCAAGGTCGACGGCGTGTACGACAAGGACCCGAACAAGTACAGCGACGCGGTCCGTTTCGACAGCCTGACCTACGACGAAGTGATCCGCCGGGGCCTTGAAGTCATGGATACCGCCGCCTTCGCGCTGGCCCGCGACAGCGACCTGCCGCTGCGCGTGTTCGACATGGGCCAGCCGGGCGAGCTGCTCAAGATCCTGCACGGCGACAACATCGGCACCCTGGTCCAGGGCCGCGACAACGCCTGAGCCTGAGCGGCGCCCGACGCCGGGCGCCCTGAACGGCCCGGAAAGGGTCGGTATTCGCCTATAATCGCCCGATTCCCAGTTACATCCAGGATTCGGGCGATGCTCAACGAAATCAAGCAGGACGCGCAGACGCGCATGGCAAAGAGCATCGATGCTCTGAAGCACACCCTCACCTCCATCCGCACCGGCCGTGCTTCCCCGGCCCTGCTGGACCGCATCACCGTCAAGGCCTACGGCACCGACACCCCCCTTAACCAGGTCGCCTCGATCAGCGTTTCCGAGGGCCACTCGCTGGTCATCACGCTGTTCGACAAGGGCATGATCAAGGACGTCGAGAAGGCGATCTACGCCTCCGATCTGGGTCTGACCCCGAACGTGGCCGGCACCGTCATCCGCCTGAACCTGCCGCCGCCGACCGAAGAGCGCCGCAAGGAGCTGGGCAAGCAGGTGCAGAAGGAAGGCGAAGGCGCCAAGATCGCCATCCGCAACATCCGCCAGGACGCCAACAAGGCGATCGCCAACCTGCTCAAGGACAAGGCGATCAGCGAAGACGACAAGAAGCGCGGCGAAGATGACATCCAGAAGCTGACCGACAAGTCCATCAAGGACGTCGACAGTGTGGTCGCCGAGAAAGAAAAGGAACTGATGGCGGTCTGAGCCCCATGTCCCAGGCCCCGACCAGCGGCACTGCCGCGCCCATGCCGCGCCACGTCGCCATCATCATGGATGGCAACGGGCGTTGGGCACAGAAGCGTCGTCGCCCGCGCGTGATCGGCCATCGTGCCGGCGCGCGCGCGGTCAACCGCACCATCGATTTCTGCCTCGACAACGGCATCGCCGCATTGACCCTGTTCGCCTTCTCCAGTGAAAACTGGGGCCGGCCGACCGATGAGGTCGATGCGTTGATGAAGCTGTTCCTCAATGCGCTCGACCGCGAAGTGGACGAGCTGCATCGCCGTGGCGTGCGCGTGCGTTTCATCGGCGAGCGCGAGCGCTTCGGCGCCGGGCTGGTCAGCCGCATGCAGCTGGCCGAACAACGCACCGCCGACAACCGTGCGATGACCCTGAGCATCGCCGCCAGCTATGGTGGCCGCCAGGACATTGCCCGCGCCGCACGCGAACTGGCCGCCGAGGTCGCGGCCGGCCGCCTGCTGCCCGAGCAGATCGACGAAGCGATGCTGAGCAGCCGCGTGGCCCTGGCAGACCTGCCGCCGCCGGACCTGTTCATCCGCACCGGTGGCGACACCCGCATCAGCAATTTCCTGCTCTGGCAGCTGGCTTACACCGAACTGTGGTTCACCGACGTACTGTGGCCCGAGTTCGACGCCGCCGTCCTGCAGCAGGCGATCGACGCCTATGCTTCGCGTGAACGCCGTTTCGGCCTGACCAGCGCCCAGATCGCCGCCTTGGCCACCGAGACCTCTTCCCCATGACCAAGACCCGAGTCATCGCCGCGCTGATCATGGCGCCGGTCGCCATCCTCGCCATCCTGATGCTGCCGACCCAGTGGCTGGCCGCTGCCGCTGCCGCGGTGTTCCTGATCGGCCTGTGGGAATGGCTGAAGCTGGCCGACGTGGAAGACACCCTGGCCCGCACCATCCTGCTGGTGCTGAACCTGGTGCTGATGGTGCTGATCGTGTGGGCCGATGCCGGCTCGCTGGTGCTGTACCAGATCGCCGCGCTGGTCGGCATCGGGTGGTGGTTGCTGGCCCTGCTGTGGCTGCGCTTCTTCAACTTCGGCGCCAGCCCCAGCAGCCCGGCGCGTGCCCTCAAGCTGCTCGCCGGCACCCTGGCGATCGTGCCCGCCTGGGCATCGCTGGTGCTGATCCATGCCAGTGGCGAGAACGGCCACCTGTGGCTGCTGACCGCGCTGGCCGTGGTCTGGGCCGCCGATTCGGGCGCCTATTTCGCCGGCCGCACCTTCGGCCGCACCAAGCTCGCCCCGCGGATCAGCCCCAACAAGACCTGGGAAGGTCTCGGCGGCGGCATGGTCGCCGGCCTGATCGTGGCCCTGGGCTTCGGCTGGCTGGCCGGGATCGACAGCGGCCACCTGATCGGCCTGGTCATCACCGCCGTGGTGACCGTGTTCGCCTCGGTGCTGGGCGACCTGTACGAAAGCCTGATCAAGCGCCACGCCGGTGCCAAGGACTCGGGCCATATCATCCCGGGGCATGGCGGCGTGCTCGATCGTATCGACGGCGTCCTCGCCGCCCTGCCGGTGTTCGCACTCGGCAAGGAAATCTTCGGGTTCTAACCATGGCCAGCGCCTCCGCCCCCCGCCAGGTCGCCGTGTTCGGCGCCACCGGTTCGATCGGCGCATCCGCGCTGGACGTGATCGCACGCCATCCGGACCGCTACCAGGTCACCGTGCTCGCCGCCGGCCGCCAGGTCGATGCGCTGGTTGCCCTGTGCGCCCTGCATCGCCCGGCCCATGCCGTGATCGCCGATGAATCGCGGTACGCCGCCCTGCGCGACGGCCTGCGTGACGCCGGCCTGGCCACCCAGGCCCATGCCGGCGCCGGGGCGCTGGACCAGCTGGCCGCCAGCGATGTCTGCGACACGCTGGTCGCGGCGATCGTCGGCGCGGCCGGACTGTCCTCGACCCTGGCCGCCGCCGCGGCCGGCAAGCGGATCCTGCTGGCCAACAAGGAATCGCTGGTGCTGGCCGGCGAGCTGCTGATGCGCCAGGCCGCTGCCGCCGGGGCCGAGATCATCCCGATCGACAGCGAGCACAGCGCCATCTTCCAGTGCCTGCGTTCGCGCGATGCCAGTCTGGACGGTGCCGGCGTGCGCCGGATCATCCTGACCGCCTCCGGGGGCCCGTTCCGTGGCCGTACCCGCGAACAGCTGGCCCAGGTCACCCCGGCCCAGGCCGTGGCGCACCCGAAGTGGTCGATGGGCCCGAAGATCTCGGTCGATTCGGCGACGTTGATGAACAAAGGGCTGGAAGTCATCGAAGCCCACCACCTGTTCGGCGTGCCGGGCGAGCGTATTGACGTCCTGGTCCACCCGCAGAGCCTGGTGCATTCGCTGGTCGAGTTCGTCGACGGCTCGACCCTGGCCCAGCTGGGCCTGCCGGACATGCGCACCACCCTGGCCGTCGGCCTGGGCTGGCCGCAGCGGATCGAATCCGGGGTCGGCGGGCTGGACCTGCTGACCCAGGGCCGGCTGGATTTCGAAGCCCCGGACACCGAGGCGTTCCCCTGCCTGAAGCTCGCCTGGCAGGCCATGGCCGCCGGCGGGACCGCCCCGGCGATCCTCAATGCCGCCAACGAAGTCGCGGTTTCAGCGTTTCTTCAGGGGCGGGCAGCTTTCCTTGCCATTCCAGCGCTGGTCGCTAACGCTCTGTCAACACTGTCCAGCGAGTCCGCCGATACACTGGAGGGCCTGCTGACCGCCGATCAGCGCGCCCGCCAGATCACCCAAGCCGCCATCGACCACGCCTGAATGCCCCACACGCCCCCTTACAGTGCTGATCACCATGGGTGATTTCATCGGATCCGTCTGGTGGATGATCGTCAGCCTTGGCCTGCTGGTGACGTTCCACGAGTTCGGTCACTACTGGGTCGCCCGCCGCTGCGGGATCAAGGTGCTGCGCTTCTCTGTCGGTTTCGGCAAGCCGCTGTGGTCGCGCCGCAACCGCGCGGGCACCGAATTCGCGATCGCCGCCATTCCACTGGGCGGCTACGTGAAGATGCTGGACGAGCGCGAGGTCGAGGTACATCCCGCCGAGCGCGGCCAGGCCTTCAACCACAAGACCGTGTGGCAGCGGATCGCGGTGGTCGCCGCCGGTCCGGCGGCCAACCTGATCCTGTGCATCGCCCTGCTGTGGGCGATGTTCGTGATCGGCAAACAGGATTACTCGGCCACCATCGGCCGCACCACCGGCATGGCCCAGACTGCGGGGCTGCAGGCCGGGGACCGTGTGGTCAAGGTCGATGGCCGCAGCGTGGCCACCGCCGGCGAGGCCAGCATGGCGCTGACCACCGCGGCGATGGATCGTCACGATGCCCAGGTCGAGGTCCTCGATGGCCTGGACCAGGTACGCACCCGCACCCTGCCCCTGTCCCAGCTGCCGGCCGGCTTCGATGAGCGCCGCGTTCCCCAGTTGACCGGGCTGAGCTGGCAGTTCTGGCTGCAGCCGGCGCTGGTGGACAAGGTCCTGCCCGATGCGGCTGCCCAGGGCGTGCTGCTGCCGGGCGACCTGATCGTGGCCGTGGACGGCCAGCGCATCGAAGGTGCCGACCAGGTCCCGGCGCAGATCGCCGCGCTCGGCCAGCGCGGTGGGCCCGGCATGATCGACGTCCTGCGCGGCGGCGAGCGGCTGGCGCTGGAGATCACCCCCCGCCAGGGCGTGGACGGCCGCGGCCAGCCGACCTGGCAGATCGGGATCGGTTTCCCCGAGACCCATGCCCCGGCATACGACGCTGAGCTCAAGTTCGGGCCGTTTGCGGCAGTGCCGGTCGCCCTGCGTGAAACCGCCCGGATGGCGGGGGATTCACTGGGGATGATGCGCCGCATCGTCACCGGCAATGCCTCGCTGCAGAACATCTCCGGCCCGGTCACCATTGCCCGGGTCGCCAATGTCTCGGCCAAACGTGGCCTGGACTGGTTCCTGTATTTCCTGGCCCTGCTGTCGCTGAGCCTGTGCATCATCAACCTGTTGCCCATCCCCATCTTGGACGGCGGGCACCTGCTGTATTACCTTATCGAGTTGGTCAAGGGCAGCCCGCTGAGCGAGCGCGCCATGGCTGCCGGGCAGTATGTGGGCCTGGCGCTGCTGGCCGGGCTGATGGGATTGGCGTTCTACAACGACATCCTCGGCCTGGTCCCGCGATGAACTTTTTTCCTTTTGTCGTCGTCTTATGCGCCGGCATCCCGCAATGTTGAAATCGACTCCAACCGGACGTGACATGACGCGACTCCCCAATCGCCGCCTGCTGGCCCTCGCACTCGTTGCCGGTTTCGGCGCGCCCGCCCTGGCGCAGGCAGCCGAGCCCTTCACCGTCAGCGACATCCGCGTGGATGGTCTGCAGCGCATCACCTCCGGTACCGTGTTCACCTACCTGCCGGTGGAACGTGGCGACACCATCACCGACAACAAGGTCGGTGAAACCATCCGTGCGCTGTACAAGACCGGCTTCTTCGAAGACGTCCAGCTCAACCGCCAGGGCGACATCCTCGTGGTCACGGTCAAGGAACGCCCGGCGATCAACAAGTTGACCGTCACCGGCAACAAGGACATCAAGAGCGACCAGCTGCTCAAGGGCCTGAGCGACATCGGCCTGACCGAGGGCGGCACCTTCGACCGCCTGAGCCTGGACCGCGTGACCCAGGAACTGCGCCGCCAGTACAACGACCGTGGCAAGTACAACGTGGACATCACCCCGACGGTGAGCCCGCTGGACCGCAACCGCGTGGACATCGCCATCGCGATCAAGGAAGGCAAGGCCGCCAAGATCCAGCACGTCAACCTGGTCGGCACCGAGAAGTTCCCGGCCAAGGACATCCTGGAAACCTGGGAATCCAAGGAGCACAACTGGGCCTCGTGGTACCGCCGCGATGACCAGTACTCCAAGGAAAAGCTGTCCGGCGACCTGGAAAAGCTCAACGGCTGGTACCTGGACCGCGGCTACGTGGATTTCAGCATCGATTCCACCCAGGTCTCGATCAGCCCGGACAAGCGCGACATGTTCATCACCGCCGGCGTGACCGAGGGTGAGCAGTACAAGATCTCCGAGATCAAGGTCACCGGCGACACCATCCTGCCGCAGGAAGATGTCGAGCGCATGGTGATCCAGAAGTCCGGCGACACGTTCTCGCGTGCGCTGCTGGAATTCAGCTCGGACCAGATCACCAATTCGCTGTCCAACATCGGCTACGCCTTCGCCAAGGTGAACCCGATCCCGACCAGCAACCGTGCCGACCGCACGGTGGCCATCAACATGCAGGTCGTTCCCGGCCCGCGCGTGTCGGTGCGCCGCATCACCTTCAAGGGCAACACCCGCACCTCCGACGAAGTGCTGCGTCGTGAAATGCGCCAGTTCGAGAACAGCTGGTACTCCCAGGCTGCGATCGACCGCTCCAAGATCCGCCTGCAGCGCCTGGGCTACTTCGAATCGGTGGACGTGGAAACGCCGCCGGTCACCGGCAGCAACGACCAGGTCGACGTGGTCTACAACGTCAAGGAAACCACCTCGGGCAGCTTCGTGTTCGGCCTGGGCTATTCCCAGTCCTACGGCATGACCACCTCGGTGCAGCTGTCGCAGAACAACTTCCTCGGCGGCGGCAACCGCGTGTCGGTCGAAGCCTCGCGCAGCAGCTACCTGCAGCGCTACGGCTTCAGCTACACCAACCCGTACTTCACCGATGACGGCGTCTCGCTGGGCTACAACCTGTCCTGGCGCGAACTGGATTACTCCGACTTCAACACCGCGCAGTACAACAGCACCAACGGTGCCGCGCAGGTGGTGTTCGGCGTGCCGATCACCGAGAACGACACCGTCTCGCTGATGGTGGGCATCGACAGCAACCAGATCACCACCTACCAGGGCTCGACCCCGCAGGCGATCATCGATTACATCGACGCCATCGGCCAGCGCACGTTCCATTCCTGGCGCACCGAGCTGGGCTGGGCGCGCGATACCCGCAACGACTACTTCATGCCGACCCGCGGTACCTACCAGCGCGTGGGCCTGGAAACCACGCTGCCGGGCTCGACCGTCGAGTACTACAAGCTGAACTACCAGTTCTCCAAGTACTGGCCGATCATCCCGCAGCTGGTCATCAACACCCGCGCCGAAGTCGGCTACGGCGACAGCTACGGCAATGACACCACCCGCGTGATCACCAACCCGGATGGCAGCACCCGCGTCGTGACCGCCTCGGGCCTGCCGTTCTACGAGAACTTCTACGCTGGTGGTACCAACTCGGTGCGCGGCTTCGAGGACAACACCCTCGGCCCGCGTTCGGAACCGACCCTGAGCTACAACCGCGGCCAGCCGCTGGGTGGCTCGCTGAAGACCGTCGGTTCGGTCGAAGCCTACTTCCCGCGCCTGTTCGACAGCCCCTCGGCCCGCATCTCGGCCTTCGTGGACTTCGGCAACGTCTACAACGGCGTGGACAACTTCAAGGCCAACGAACTGCGCGTCTCCACCGGTGTGGCCCTGCTGTGGCGCGCCCCGGTCGGCCCGATCTCGATCAGCTACGCCTTCCCGCTCAAGAAGGAAGACGGCGACGAAGTCGAGCGTCTGCAATTCACGTTCGGCGGTCAGTTCTGACCGCCTAACGTGAATTGCCCAAGGTTTGCGCAGCAAACCTTGGGGCCCAACGATTCCTCCTATACCCGCGCCGTCGGCGCGGCCCCCTTGACAGAAGGGGGCCTCTCCACCAGACGCGGTACGCATTCGCCGGGCTTTGCCCGGCGTTTTCGTTTGGGCGCTGGGAGCGATCATGGCTCCGTGCCGATCGGGGTTCGAACCAATCATGGGTCGGGGCGCTTTGGGTTGGGATTGATCGTTCGATGCCGCTTTGGGGTGGCACTGGTCGTTCGATGCCGCTCTGGGCAGGTGCCGACCGTTGGTCGGCACGAACGTCCGGGATCAATGCGAGCCGGCCAGCGGCCGGCACTACCCTGCCGCGCGCGGGTTGAACCATCGGGGTCCGTGGGGGCTGCCCGCCACGGAGCCGCGCGATCACCCCGGATGCGCCGGGCCGCAACAAACCGCCCACCACACCCCGGAACCCCCGCCCCGCATGACCGTTTCGGCATCACACGGTAAACTCCCCCGGTGAACACTCCTACCTATACCGCCCAGCAACTCGCCGAGCAGTTTGGCCTGCAGGTCCATGGTGATGGCAGCACTGCCATCCATGGCGTGGCTACGCTCGCCCATGCCGGCCCCGGCCAGCTCACCTTCCTGGCCAACCCGCGCTACCGCGCGCAGCTGGCCGACAGCCAGGCCGCCATCGTCGTGCTGCGTGCCGAGGATGCCGAGGCCGCGCCCGGCGCCGCCCTGGTCGCCAAGGACCCGTACACCACCTTCGCCAAGATCGCCGCGCTGTTCGACATCGCACCGCCGCGCGCGCCGGGCATCCACCCCAGCGCCTGCATCGATCCGGACGCCCAGGTCGCCGCCAGCGCCCACATCGGCCCGTTCGTCACCATCGGTGCCCGCAGCGTGGTCGGTGAGAACTGCATCGTCGGCCCCGGCAGCGTCATCGGCGAAGACTGCACCCTGGAGACCGGCTGCGAGCTGATCGCCCGCGTGACCCTGGTCACCCGCGTGAAGCTCGGCAAGCGCGTGCGCATCCATCCCGGCGCCGTGCTCGGTGCCGACGGGTTCGGCCTGGCCATGGATGCCGGCCACTGGATCAAGGTGCCCCAGCTGGGTGGCGTACGCATCGGCGACGACTGCGAGATCGGCGCCAACACCTGCGTCGACCGCGGCGCGCTGGAAGACACCGTGCTGGAAAACGACGTGCGCCTGGACAACCTCGTCCAGATCGCCCACAACGTCCAGATCGGCGCCCACTCGGCCATCGCCGGCTGCACCGGCATCGCCGGCAGCGCCAAGATCGGCCGTTACTGCCTGCTGGGCGGCGCCGTCGGCGTCGTCGGTCACCTCGAAATCTGCGACAAGGTCGTCATCACCGGCAAATCGGTGGTGCGCAACTCCATTCATGAGCCGGGCGAGTACTCCTCCGGCACCCCACTGACCGACAACCGCACGTGGCGCAAGAATGCCGCGCGCTTCAAGCAGCTCGATGCGCTCGCCCGGCGCATCCTGTCTGTGAGCAAGGAGAAGGAATGAGCAACAACCAGAATCTGCCGGACATCAACCAGATCCAGCAGTTGATCCCGCACCGCTATCCGTTCCTGCTGGTGGACAAGGTGATCTCGCTCGATTTCGAGAACCGGAAGATCGTCGCCACCAAGAACGTCAGCATCAACGAGCCGTTCTTCCAGGGCCACTTCCCGGGCCAGCCGATCATGCCCGGCGTGCTGATCATCGAAGCCATGGCCCAGGCCGGCGGCGTGCTCACCCAGCTCACCCTGGGCCGCGATGCGCAGTCCAAATTGTTCTACATGGTCAAGGTGGACAAGGCCCGTTTCAGCAAGCAGGTCGTGCCCGGCGATGTGCTGGAAATGCACGTGGAGATCAAGCGCGTGATCCGCAACATGGCGGTGTACGACTGCGTGGCCAAGGTCGATGGCGAGATCGTCGCCTGCGCCGAAGTGCTGTGCGCCGGCACCCGCGAATGATCCTGGCAGGAGAACTGCAATGAGTGACAACGCCCCTCTCATCCACCCCACCGCGGTCATCGACCCGTCGGCGACGCTGGCTGCGGATGTGCGCGTGGGTGCGTTCTGCCTGATCGGTGCGGACGTGGAGATCGGTGCCGGTACCGAGATCGGTCCGCACTGCTCGATCCATGGCCCGACCCGGATCGGCCGCAACAACCGCTTCATCGGCCATGCCGCGATCGGTGGCGAGCCGCAGGACAAGAAGTACAAAGGCGAGCGCACCGAACTGGTGATCGGCGATGACAACGTCATCCGCGAATTCGTCACCATCAACCGTGGCACCGCCGGTGGCGGCGGCATCACCACGGTCGGCAACGACAACTGGATGCTGGCCTATACCCACGTGGCGCATGACTGCCACGTTGGCGACCACTGCGTGTTCTCCAACAACACCACGCTGGCCGGCCACGTCACCGTGGGCGACTACGTGATCATCAGCGGCTTCGCCGGTGCCCACCAGTTCTGCCGCATCGGCGCCCACGCCTTCCTCGGCATGGGTGCGCTGACCAACGGCGACGTGCCGCCGTTCACCATGGTCGGCAGCGACAGCCTGGGCCGCCCGCGCGGCATCAACAGCGAAGGCCTCAAGCGCCGTGGGTTCGACGCCGAACGCATCGCCAGCATCAAGCGCGCCTACCGCACGCTGTACGTGGCCGGCCTGCCGCTGGCCGAAGCCAAGGTGCAGCTGGCCGAACAGGCCAGCCACAGCGCCGATGTGAAGGACCTGCTGGACTTCATCGAAAGCGCCGAGAGGCCCTTGCTGCGATGACGGGTCCAGGCGGGCACACCCCGGGCATCACCACCGCCGAGATCATTCCGCTCGCTGCGATGGCGACCAGCGTCGAACAGACGCTGGCCGTGCGCACCTCCGACCGCCCGGTGCGGATCGCCCTGGTCGCCGGCGAAGCCTCCGGTGACCTGCTCGGTGCCGGCCTGGTCCGCGAGCTGCGCCTGCGCTTCCCGAACGCCGAGTTCGCCGGCATCGGCGGCGATGCCATGCGCAGCGCCGGCTGCCAGACCTGGTTCGATGCCAGCGAACTGGCGGTGATGGGGCTGACCGAAATCCTGCGCCACCTGCCGCGTCTGCTCAAACTGCGCCGGGAGTTCCGCGCGCGTGCGCTGGAGTGGCAGCCGGACGTGTTCATCGGCATCGACGCACCGGACTTCAACCTCGGCGTCGAGCGCTGGCTGAAGGACCGCGGCATCCGCACCGTTCATTACGTCAGCCCTTCCGTCTGGGCCTGGCGTGAGAAGCGGGCCGAGAAGATCGGGGCCAGCGCCGACCTGGTGCTGTGCCTGTTCCCGATGGAACCGCCGATCTACGCCAGGCACGGCATCGACGCCCGCTTCGTGGGCCACCCGATGGCCGATGACATCCCGCTGCACAATGATCGCGAACAGGCGCGTGCCGAGCTCGGCCTGCCCTCCAATGCCAAGGTGCTGGCGGTCCTGCCGGGCAGCCGCCTGGGCGAGATCGGCAAGCTCGGCGAGCCGTTCTTCGAAGCCGCCTGGCAGGTCTCCGAACGCATTCCGGGCCTGCACGTGGTGGTGCCGGCGGCCAACGCCGCCTGCCGCCAGCTGATCAGCGAGCAGCTCTCCGCCTCGGCCCTGCCGGTCGCCCATTCGCACCTGCTCGACGGCAACGCGCGCACTGCGATGATCGCCGCCGACGTGGTCGTGCTCGCGTCCGGTACCGCCACCCTGGAGACGATGCTGGTCAAGCGCCCGATGGTGGTCGGCTACCGCGTTGCCGAACTCACCTACCGCATCGTCAAAGCGCTGGGCCTGCTCAAGGTCGACCGCTTCGCCCTGCCCAACATCCTGGCCGGCAAGGACCTTGCCCCGGAACTGATGCAGCACGACTGCACGCCGGACAAACTGGCCGCCGCGATCCTGCAGTGGTTCGACCACCCCCAGCGCGTGATCGACCTGCACGACACCTACGAACGCCTGCACCTGCAACTGCGCCGCGATGCCTCCGCACGCGCCGCCGACGCGGTGACCGACCTGCTCGAACGCGGCCCCAACGGCGGTCGCGCCGCATGAGCCGTCGCCACGCCGCTGCCGCCTCGCTGGCCCTGTTCGACGGCGCCGCCCTGGCCACCGTGGCCCCGCGCTACGTGGCCGGCGTGGATGAAGCCGGCCGCGGCCCCCTGGCCGGTCCGGTCGCCGTCGCCGCCGTCGTGTTCTGCCCGGACCGCCCACGCCTGAACGGCCTGGACGACTCCAAGCAGCTCACCGCTGCCCGCCGCGACCAGCTCTACGACAGGATCCTCGACCGCGCCCTGGCCTGGCACGTGGTGATGGTGGACGTCAGCGAAATCGACGCGCTCAACATCTACCAGGCCACGATGCTCGGCATGCGCCGCGCCGTCGAAGGCGTCGCCCACGTCGCCCAGTTCGCCCGCATCGACGGCAACGTCGTCCCCAAGGGCCTGCCCTGCCCGGCCCAGGCGTTGATCGGCGGCGATGCCCTGGACCGCGCCATCATGGCCGCCTCGATCCTGGCCAAAGTCAGCCGCGACCGCTTCATGCAGCGCCTGCACGACGCCCATCCCGAGTACGGCTTCGACCAGCACAAGGGCTACGGCACCCCCGCTCACCTCGCCGCCCTGCGCAACCACGGCCCCTGCCCCCAGCACCGGCGCAGCTTCGCCCCCGTGCGCGCGTGCCTGGAACCTGCGCTGAGCAGCCTCCCCGCCTGAGCGCTGCCATGGCCGGACGGCACCCGGCACCACAGCGCTGGACATACGGGGGTTGCCCGCCACTGCGCATCGGCCAGCGGTGGCGTCGGATGCCCTGGCAAACCTGAACCCCAGCGCCCGCCCGCGCCCCCGCAACACCCCTGTCAAGCCTTGTTAGCGTCCACCACCACCGCTACCCTGACCGGGCATCACATTGGTTCGGCATGTCCACTTCCCGTTTCGTACATCTCCACGTCCACACCGAATTTTCGCTGGCGGATTCGACCATCCGTGTCCCGGCGAAGCCGGATCAGGCTGACCCGAAAAAAGCCAAGCAGGCCAACCTGCTCAGCCGCGCGGTCGAACTGAAGCTGCCTGCACTGGCAGTGACGGATCTCAACAACCTGTTCGCGCTGGTCAAGTTCTACAAAGCCGCCGAAACCGTGGGCATCAAGCCCATCGCCGGCGCGGACATCATGATCGCCGAAGAAGGCATGACGCCCTGGCGCATGACCCTGCTCTGCCGCGACCGCGAAGGCTACCTCAGCCTCTCCAGGCTGCTCACCCGCGCCTGGATGGAAGGCCACCGCCCCGAAGGCGGCGTCGCTGTGCACCCGGAGTGGCTCAAAGCCGGCTGCCACAACCTGTTTGCACTGGCCGGCCGCGACAGCCTTGCCGGCCGCCTGGCCGGCGATGGCCGCCATGACCTGGCCGAGCAGCAACTGGCCGACTGGCAGCGCGTGTTCGGCGATGGCCTGCACCTGGAGCTGACCCGTACCGGCCGCGACGGCGAAGAAGCCTTCAACCAGTTCGCCCTGCAGGCCGCCGGCCAGCGCGGCCTGCCGGTGATCGCCAGCAACGATGTGCGCTTCCTGCAGCCGGAAGACTTCAACGCCCACGAAGCCCGCGTGTGCATCTCCTCCGGCCGCGTGCTGGACGACCCCAAGCGCCCGCGCGACTACAGCGACCAGCAGTACCTCAAGTCCGCCGAGGACATGTGCGCGCTGTTCGCCGACATCCCCGACGCGATCGACAACACGCTCGCGCTGGCCGAGCGCTGCAACATCGAAATGCGCCTGGGCACCTACTTCCTGCCCAACTACCCGGTGCCCGAGGACGAAACCCTCGACAGCTGGATCTGCAGCGAATCGCGCAAGGGCCTGGAAGCGCGCCTCGAAAAGAATCCGCTGGCGCCGGGCAAGACCCGCGCCGATTATTTCGAGCGCCTCGAGTTCGAACTGGCCACCATCATCAAGATGGGCTTCCCCGGCTACTTCCTGATCGTGGCCGACTTCATCCAGTGGGGAAAGAACCAGGGCATTCCGATCGGCCCCGGCCGCGGTTCCGGTGCCGGCTCGCTGGTCGCCTGGGCGCTGCAGATCACCGATCTGGATCCGATCCCGTACAACCTGCTGTTCGAGCGCTTCCTCAACCCCGAACGCGTGTCGATGCCCGACTTCGACATCGACTTCTGCATGGACCGCCGCGACGAGGTCATCGACTACGTCGCGCGTAAATACGGGCGCGACCGGGTCAGCCAGATCATCACCTACGGCACCATGGCGGCCAAGGCCGTGGTGCGCGACTCCGGCCGCGTGCTCGGCTTCCCGTACGGCCTGGTCGACGGCGTTTCCAAGCTGATTCCGAACATCCTGGGCATCTCGCTCAAGGATGCGATGGGCGAAGGCAAGGATTCGGAAATGGCCTCGCCGGAGCTGATCCAGCGCTACCAGAACGAAGATGATGTCCGCGACCTGATCGACCTGGCACGCCAGCTCGAAGACCTCACCCGCAACGCCGGCAAGCACGCCGGCGGCGTGGTGATCGCACCCGAGCCGCTGGCCGAATTCTGCCCGCTGTTCGCCGAACATGACGAAGGCGGCCGCGGCCGCAACCCGGTCACCCAGTTCGACAAGAACGACGTCGAAGAAATCGGCCTGGTGAAGTTCGACTTCCTCGGCCTGCGCACGCTGACCATCATCGACTGGGCGGTCAAGGCGATCAACAAGCGCCATGAACGCGCCGGCATCCCGCCGGTGGACATCACCGCGCTGCCGCTGGATGACGTGCCCACCTACAAGGACATCTTCGCCAACGGAAATACCGGCGCGGTGTTCCAGTTCGAATCCTCGGGCATGCGCCGCCTGCTGAAAGACGCGCGCCCTGACCGCTTCGAAGATCTCATCGCGCTGGTGTCGCTGTACCGCCCCGGCCCGATGGACCTGATTCCTTCCTTCAACGCGCGTAAGCACGGGCAGGAAGAGATCATCTATCCCGATCCGCGCACCGAAGCGATCCTGAAAGACACCTACGGCATCATGGTGTACCAGGAGCAGGTGATGCAGATGGCGCAGATCGTGGGCGGTTACTCGCTCGGCGGCGCCGACCTGCTGCGCCGTGCGATGGGCAAGAAAGTGCCGGCCGAAATGGCCAAGCACCGCGAGATCTTCCGCGAAGGTGCGGCCAAGGATGGCGTCGTCGAAGCCAAGGCCGACGCGATCTTCGACCTGATGGAGAAGTTCGCCGGCTACGGCTTCAACAAGTCGCACGCCGCCGCCTACGCGCTGGTCAGCTACCAGACCGCCTGGCTCAAGCGCCATTACCCGGCCGAGTTCATGGCCGCGACGCTATCCTCGGACATGGACAACACCGACAAGGTGGTCGGCTTCCTCGCCGAAGTGCGCAACCTCGGTCTGACCGTGCTGCCGCCGCGCGTGAACGAATCGGCCTACATGTTCGAAGCCTCCAGCGCCGACACCATCGTGTATGGCTTGGGCGCGATCAAGGGCGTCGGCCAGGGTGCCTGCGAAGCGATCGTGGAGGAACGCCAGCGTGGCGGCCGCTATGCATCGCTGCTGGATTTCTGCATGCGCGCCGAGTCCGGCAAGCTCAACCGCCGCACGCTGGAAGCGATGATCAACTGCGGCGCGATGGACGGGCTCGGCAAGAACCGCGCTTCGCTGATGCTGCAGCTGCCCGAAGTGCTCAAGGCCACCGACCAGATGGCACGCGAGAAGGCCTCCGGCCAGAACTCGTTGTTCGGTGCGCCCGATCCGGTCACCACCGCGATGCAGCTGGAACTGCCCGAAGCCAAAGAGTGGGCGCTGGGCCAGCTGCTGGAAGGCGAACGCGAAACGCTGGGTTTCTATCTCAGCGGCCACCCGTTCGATCCCTACGCCGATGACGTCAAGGATCTGGTCGGCACCGACCTGGGCATGCTCGAGAAGCTGATCCCGCCGGCACGCCCGAGCAAGGATGGCGAGAAGCGTGCCTGGCGCCAGGAAACCCCGGTGATCCTCGCCGGCCTGGTGGTCGGGGTGCGCCGCAAGGGCGAGAGCCAGATCTTCATGCAGCTCGAAGACGGCAAGGGCCGCGTGGAGTGCAGCGCCTTCACCGATGGCCTGGCCGAGTTCGGCCACCTGATGACCAAGGACCGCATCCTGGTGGTCAAGGGCGGCCTGCGCGAAGACGAGTTCAACGGTGGCTACGCGCTGCGCATCCGCCAGGTCTGGGATTACGAAGACATCTGCGCCAACTACGCCACGCGCCTGTCGCTGCGGCTGGACCTGCGCCAGGACGGCGCCGTGTGGAACCGCATCAACGCTTTGCTCGACCGCCATCGCCCGGGCCGCACGCCGCTGCGCCTGGACCTGCTGCTCGGCTCGGCGCAGGGCCCGGTGGCCGGCATGCTCGATGTGGCCGGTGAGATCGCCGTGCGCGTGGACAGCCAGCTGGTCGAAGCGCTGCGCGCCGACCCTGCGGTACGCACGGTGAAAGTGCGCTACAGCCCGCCCTGGGCGAACTGATTCTTTTTTTTCTGTTGCAACACAGGTGTTTTGTTTTGATCAAGCGTTTTACCGGGCTGCTGATCGCAGCCGCTGCCCTCACCGGCTGTTCCAGCCCCGCCCAGACGTTCGAGATCGACAACCCGGGCGATACCCCGCTGACCCTGCGCATCGATGGCAACGAACTGCCGATCGCCGCGCACGCCTCGCGCCCGGTCAAGCTCAAGCCCGGTGAACATCATCTGCAGACCGAACGCCTCGGCGACGTGCGCTTCATCGTCTACGCCAAGGGCAAGGGTGGCCTGATCAACCCGACCCTGGCCGAGTACGTGATCGCCAACGAGATCTACGTCACCGGCGAAGACAAGCTGAGGAACTTCGGCGACCTGAACAACCAGATCGAGCTGGGCGGCGTCAACTTCGAGGGGCCGTACCAGAGTACCCACGCGCTGTTCATCGACAAGACGTGGAACTTCGGCGTCCACGAGCCGTTCCCCGAAGAGCAGACCGTGATGCACGTGGACGCCAGCGGCGGCCGGATCAACGCCAAGATCTTCACCGCCCCGGCCTTCATCGACTATGTCGAAGACAACCTGGGCGACCCCGGCGTCTATGTGCGCCACCAGCCCAAGGGCTATGTCGCGCCCACCTACACGCTGGAAGCCGCTCCGACCGCCCTGCCTGCGCTGGACCCGGCCTTCGAGGCCCATGCCGGCCCGCTGCGCGAGCTGTACACCCGCTACCTGCATGCCACCACCGCCGATGCGCAGCTGCAGCTCCAACAGGAGGCCTTCCAGGCGCAGATGGCCTTCACCGCCGCGACCGCCACGCTGGGCTCGGGCCTGCCCAAGGAGGCCAACGAGGGCTACAACACCTTCGTGCAGACCCGCAGCAGGCTGATGGGCAGCGCGGCGTTGGTCGTGCCCTGACCTCACTGGCGCCCTTGGCCCCGCTGCGCTACCGTCGGTTTCCAGACGACGGCGTACGGGGCTTTTCGGCGCATTCGGCTACACTTTCCCTCTTTTCTTCACGACGGTTTCCGATGAATCCGAACTACCTCGACTTCGAGCAACCCATCGCTGATCTGGAGGCGAAGATCCAGGAACTGCGCAGCGCCAGCGCCGGACCTGCGGTCAATGTCGAGGCCGAGGTCAATGCCCTGCAGGACAAGCTGCGGGTGCGCACCGCGCAGATCTTCCGCAACCTGACCTCCTGGCAGGTCCTGCAGCTGGCCCGGCATCCGTCCCGCCCGTACACCGAGGACTACATCCGCATCATCTGCGATGAGTTCCAGGAACTGGCCGGCGACCGCGCCTTCGCCGACGACAAGGCGATCATCGGCGGCCTGGCCCGTATCGGCGGCCGCTCGGTGATGCTGATCGGCCATCAGAAGGGCCGCGACACCAAGGAAAAGATCAAGCGCAACTTCGGCATGCCCAAGCCGGAGGGCTACCGCAAGGCGCTGCGCCTGATGAAGATGGCCGAACGCTTCGGCCTGCCGGTGCTGACCCTGATCGACACCGCCGGTGCCTGGCCGGGCATCGACGCCGAATCGCGCGGCCAGTCCGAAGCGATCGCACGCAACCTGATGGAAATGGCCGAACTGAAGGTGCCGGTGGTCTGCACCGTGATCGGTGAAGGCGGCTCCGGTGGCGCACTGGCGCTGGGCGTGGGCGACCGCACCGTGATGCTGGAATACAGCGTCTACTCGACCATCAGCCCGGAAGGCTGCGCCTCGATCCTGTGGAAGGACCCGGCCAAGGCCAAGGATGCCGCCGAACAGCTCGGCCTGACCGCCCCGCGCCTGAAGAGCCTGGGCCTGGTGGACAAGGTCGTGCGTGAGCCCACCGGCGGCGCCCACCGCAACCCGAACCAGATGGCCAAGCGCCTGAAGGCTGTGCTGCTCAACGAGCTGGACGTGCTGGAGAAGCTGCCCGTGGATGAGCTGCTGCAGAAGCGTTACGAGCGCCTGCGCAGCTACGGAACCTACGAAGTAGCCTGACCGGGCTGCGGCGGAAACGAAAAAGCCGGACGCGCGAGCGCCCGGCTTTTTTTGTGCTGCACGCCGGCGGCCTGGCTCGGCGGTAGTGCCGGCCGCTGGCCGGCTCCTCCGTTATCCGGCATCCCCGGCATCACCGTGAGCCGGCCAGCGGCCGGCACTACCCGGTTTCGCACGCGGGTCCGAGGTAATTGGCCTGCGGCCGGCACCACCGCTGCGGATCGCTTAGAACGGCTTGGCGATCACCAGCCACACCACGCCGATGAACAGTACCAGCGGCAGTTCGTTGAACCAGCGCAGCGCGCGCGAGGACGGCAGCACCCTGCCCTTCACCGCGCCTTTCAACAGCCGGCCGGTCCACGAGTAGTACACCAGCAGCAGCACCACCAGGCCGAGCTTGGCATGCAGCCAGCCTGCCGCACCGGGGGCGACCATGGTCGGGAAGTCCGGAATCACGCGATAGCCCAGCCACAGCACCACGCCCAGGATCAGCGCAAGGCCGAACATCATGTGCCCGAACCTGTACAGGCGCAGGCCCATCAGCTGCAGCCGCTCGGTCACCGGCAACTGGCCGGCGGTCTCGCTGAGGTTGACCAGGATCCGGGGCAGATAGAACACCGCCGCCATCCATGCCACCACGAACAGCAGGTGGAAGGTCTTGACCCAGTAATAGGACTGCATGCGCTTGCTCCCGCGGCTGGCGTAGGTTGGCCGCCATTCTCGCATGCCCGGTTGCGCCGCCCCACGGGTGGCCGACGCGACCCTTCGCCGCACCCCGGCTGCGCATCCGCGGGCGTCACACCGTACGATAGGCGCCGCTTTCGCCCACGTGCAGATCCCCATGGACAAAACCTACGACGCCGCCTACTTCCAGCGCTGGTACCAGCCTGACCAGACCGGTGGCGCCGCGCGCCTGGCGCGCAAGGTGGCACTCGCCGTGGCCAGTGCCGAGTACTACCTGGAACGCCCGATCCGCAGCGTGCTGGATATCGGCTGCGGCGAAGGCGCCTGGCGTGCGCCGCTGCTCAAGCTGCGCCCGCGCGTGCAGTACCTGGGGTTCGACAGCAGCGATTACGCGGTGCATCGCTACGGCCGCAGCCGCAACCTGCACCCGGCCAGGGTCGGCGATTTCGCCTGGCTGCGTCCGTGCGCGCCGGTCGATCTGCTGATCTGTTCGGATGTGATGCACTACGTGCCCAGCCGCGAACTGCGCCCGGCCTTGGAAGGCTTCGCCGAACTCACCGCCGGCGTCGCGTTCCTGGAGGCGTTCACCGCCGAGGATGACTTCGATGGCGACCATGAAGGCTTTCAGGCCCGTCCGGCGCGCTGGTACCGCAGCCAGCTCAAGCGGGTCGGATTCACCGCGTTGGGCTCGCATTGCTGGCTGTCACCCGCACTGTCCGGGCAGGCGGCGGCACTGGAGCGCGGCGCGCCCTGAGTCTCGATAACAATTGAGACAGGACCCGCATTAACGCGCCCGCGCGACGGGTGCGCTATGCTGCGCGGCAACATAAGACCATACATATCGGACGTCATGCTATATCAGCTGCATGAGTTGACCCGCAACCTGCTCGCCCCGTGGGTGCACCAGGCCCAGGCCAACGCGAAGTTCTTCGCCAATCAAGGTCATTGGTGGTCGCAGATGCCCGGCGCGGATCGCCTGGCCGCTGTGAACGAGCTGTTCCACCGCATCGGCAAGGATTACGAGAAGCCCGAATGGGGCATCAACGAGATCGACGTCGAGGGCGAGCGCGTGCCGATCGTCGTCCACGAAGAGGTCAGCAAGCCGTTCTGCAAGCTGCTGCGCTTCAAGCGCCACAGCAATGAAGCCGACCAGCTGCACACCATGCTCAACCAGCCGTTCGTGCTGGTGGTGGCGCCGCTGTCCGGCCACCACGCCACGCTGTTGCGCGATACCGTGCGCACCCTGCTGCGCGACCACCGCGTGTACGTGACCGACTGGGTCGATGCGCGCATGGTGCCCGGCAGCGAAGGCGAGTTCGGGCTGGATGACTACATCGCCTATGTGCAGGAATTCATCCGCCACCTCGGCGCGGAAAAACTGCACGTGGTCAGCGTCTGCCAGCCGACCGTGCCGGTGCTCGCCGCCGTCTCGCTGATGGCCAGCCGTGGTGAAGCCACGCCGCGTTCGCTGGTGATGATGGGCGGCCCGATCGATGCGCGTTGCAGCCCGACCGCGGTCAACAACCTGGCCACGCAGAACCCGATGTCGTGGTTCGAAAACAACGTCATCCACACCGTGCCGGCCACCTTCCCGGGTGCAGGCCGCCGCGTGTATCCCGGCTTCCTGCAGCATGCCGGTTTCCTGTCGATGAACCCGAGCCGCCATTTCAGTTCGCACTGGGATTTCTATGCCGACCTGGTCAAGGGCGACATGGAAGATGCCGACGCGCACCGACGTTTCTACGACGAGTACAACGCTGTGCTCGACATGCCGGCCAAGTACTACCTCGATACCATCCGCGTGGTCTTCCAGGAGTTCCTGCTGCCGCGCGGCGAGTGGTACGTGCAGGGGGAACGCGTGGATCCCAGCGCGATCACCGGCACCGCGCTGCTGAGCATCGAAGGCGAGCTGGACGATATCGCCGGCCTTGGCCAGACCGAAGCGGCGCAGGAACTGTGCACCGGCATTCCGGCTGCGCACCGCGAGCATTTCATCGTGGAAGGCGCCGGCCATTACGGCATTTTCAGCGGCCGCCGCTGGCGCGAAACCGTCTACCCGAAGGTGCGTGATTTCTTCGCCGCCCATGCGCAGACCGTGGCCAGCAAGCCGAAGAAGGCCGCGAAGATCGCGAGCAACGTGACGCCGCTGCGGCGTAAAGCCGGCTGACGCCACGGATATGCGGTAGTGCCGGCCGCTGGCCGGCTCCACGCGCTGCAGAACGAAAACCAGGTAGTGCCGGCCGCTGGCCGGCTGCGCTTTCATCCAGCAGCCTGGGGAGCCGGCCAGCGGCCGGCACTACCGGATCCTCGGGTTCTGCAGCGCCGGTAGGTGACGACCGTTGGTCGTCACCCTCGCCATCCTCGTGTCCCGTTTACAACCGCACCAGCAGATGCTTGGCCATCATCCCGTGCAGGCGGCCGATGCCGCGGGCCAGGTGCAGCGTGGCGAACAGCAGCAGCACGCCGACCACGGCCAGCAGGGGCGTGACCCAGACCGGCAGCATCTGGATGCCGTCGATGTGGATGCCCACGTAGTCGCTGGAGAACAGCGCCGCCACCGGTGCCCAGATGAAGCCGATCGAGGTCGACAGCAGCGTGGTGGCGATCGTGAAGTAGACGATGCCCAGCGGCAGCATCAGCACGAAGTACAGCAGGGTCAGCCAGGTCCGCCCGTCAGTGAACATGTCGCCGATGCGCTGCAGCCAAGTGCGGCTGCGGTCGGAGTACGTCGGCCGGCGCGGCATGCGCTCGCCCAGCAGCGCTTCCACTAGGCGCCCTTCCAGCAGGGACAGGCCGCGCACCGAGCCGAAGAACAACACCGCCACCGGGATGCCGATGATCAGCACCATCAGGCCCAGCGACAGCGACAGCCCGGTCACCACCCAGGTGAAGAAGAACGTGCCGGTGGCCAGCGACAGCAGCATGTAGAACAGCGCGCCGTAGGTGCGGGCCTCCAGTGCGACACCGAAGAAGCTGGCCAGCGCAGAGCGCGGCCTGGGCGGGGCATGCGGGGGCGGTACGGCGCCCATGCCGGGGCCGCTGGGCGCGGCCTGGCGCAGGGGTGCCGCGCCGGCGCTCGGCGTGCGCAGCGCGCGGTTCACCGTGATCTCGGTTTCGCGGTAGATCTCGGCCACCTCTTCCGGCGCCCCGTAGCTGCCGGCGACATCGGCGATCACCTCGGCCTCGCTGCGGCCCGGCTGTGCGGCCAGTTCCGAGCGCAGGTATTCCTCGGCGTCGTAGAGCGCGTCCTGCACCATCGCCGGATCGGCGTCGTGCAGTGCCGCACGCAGCTGCGCCAGATACGCGGGAATGGTGGTCGGCAAGGCCCGACCGGCCACGGATTCGATGTTCATTCGGTTACCCCTTCCAGGACGGAATCGACGGAATCACGGGTGGCACGCCACGCGGCGGTCCAGTGCCGGAGCACTTCGCGCCCCGTGTCATTGATGCGGTAATAGCGACGCGGCGGACCGGCCACCGACGGTTCAACATGGCTTTCCAGCAACCCGGCCCCTTCCAGGTTGCGCAGCACCGGGTACAGCGCGCTCTGCTTGCCGCTCAGCACCCCCTCGCCGACCCGCTCCAGCTCCTTGGCGATCAGGTAGCCGTACAGCGGCTCGCCCGCCCTGGCCAGCACCGCCAGCAAGGCCAGGGAGACCGTGCCGGAGCTGAGCTCTTTCTGGAACTTCTTGAGATGGACCTCGTGGTCGCTCATGGCGGTCTCCGCTAGCGTGGAGTCCACACTAGTCCGAAGTTCGCTATAGCGGATGTGTCGTTAGTCACCGTGCCGGTTGGGCAGGGCCGGGTGGCGGTGGCCGACGTGGTTCGCGCACAATCGGGGAACACCTTCCTGAACGGGTCTGCCATGTCGCCACGTCGTCCTGCCCTGCTTGCCCTCGCCCTGGCATGCCTGCTGCCCCCCGGGGCCAGTGCGGCCACGCCCTACCGCAGCCCGCAGCAGATTCTGGACGCCTCGCCGGACAGCGACTGGCGTACACCGGACCCGGCCAACCTGCTGTACATGAACCTGCCCACTGGCCGGGTCATCATCGAGCTGGCCCCGGCATTCGCGCCGCAGCATGTGGCCAACATCCAGACGCTGGCCCACGAGCACTTCTGGGATGGCGAAAGCATCTACCGTGCACAGGACAACTTCGTGGTGCAGTTCGGCGATGCCGACGCTGATGATGCCGCCAAGGCAAAGCCGCTCGGCAGCGCCAAACGCAAGCTCCCCGCCGAGTTCCAGCGCGACAGCAAGGGGCTCACGGTCAGCCTCCTGCCCGATCGTGACGGCTGGGCCGACCAGACCGGCTTTGTCGATGGCTTCCCGGTGGGACAGGACCGCAAGGACGGCAAGACCTGGCTGGCGCATTGCTATGGCGCGCTGGGCGCTGGTCGCAACAACGAGGAAGACAGCAGCATCGGTGCCGAGCTGTACGTCGTGACCGGGCAGTCACCGCGCCAGCTGGACCGCAACATCACCCTGGTCGGCCGCGTGCTGCAGGGCATGGAGCTGCTCAGCGCGCTGCCGCGTGGACCGGCACCGATGGGCTTCTACACCGACCCGGCACAGCGCACCGCGATCCAGTCGATCCAGCGCGCCAGCGATGTCCCGGCTGCGCAGCGACCCAGACTGCAGGTGCTGCGCACCGACTCCAGGACCTTCGCCGAGGCGACCGAAGCGCGCCGCAACCGTGTCGACGATTTCTACAAGCGCCCGGCCGGCCACATCGACCTGTGCAACATCCCGGTGCCGGTGCGCTGAGGATGAGATAACCGACGCGTCAGCGTCCGGATGCCTCGGTAGAGCCACCTCATGGGTGGCGCACGCGGACCCGACGGCCTATCGCTGCGACACCGCCACGCTCCCAAGAATCAACACGCCCGCGATGACCATCGCGCCGGTCACCGGTTCGCCCAGGAACAGCCAGGCGAACAGGGCGCCGAACATCGGCACCAGGTAGGTCACGGTCGAAGCGCGGGCCGGGCCGATGCGGGCGATCAGGCGGTAGAACATCAGGAACGCCAGGCCGGTGCAGACCACGCCCAGCGCGATCGCGCAGGCCCAGGACAGCATCGGGATCGGTGCGGCCGGCCAGTGGGTCAGCGCCATCGGCAGCAGCAGGATCGCCGCGCAGCCCAGCGTGGCACCGGCGGAGGCGGCCGGCGGCAGGCCGGTCATGTGGCGCTTCACCAGGTTGACACCCAGCCCGTACAGCAACGCGGCCAGCGCACCGGCGACCACCGCTGCGCCGATGCTCAGCCCGGCAACCTTGGCCGTGGCCAGCACGACCACGCCGGCAAAGCCGACCAGCAGGGCGATCGCGCGGCGCACGCCGATCTTTTCGCCGAAGAACAGGAAGGCGATCAGGGCGGCAAACAGCACCGTCATCGCGTTGCAGATCGCCCCGATCGCGGCGGGGGCGCGCTGCGCGGCCCAGGCGAACAGCACGAACGGAACCGCCGAATTGATCAGGCCGATCGGCGCCAGCCACAGCCAGCGGTGCGCCGGGAACTGCGCCCGCGCCTGCCACAGGAACGGCAGCAGCACCAAGGCACCAAGCAGCAGCCGTACCTCCACCAGTGCGTAGGGCCCAAAGGCGGGCACGGCCACGCGCATGAACAGGAACGAGCAGCCCCAGATCGCGCCGAGCACGGTCAACTCCAGCGGCGTGCGCCAATCACGATCCACGCTGCCCGCCGCCAGCGGCGCCCCGCTCACGCCGGGTCTCCGCAAGGACGCTTACATGCTGGAGTAGCGGTAAAGGACGGCAACATGCGCGTGGATCCGGAGAGGAAGGGCGACAGCATCCGCCTGCCGTCGCGCGCCCACAAGCGCGTAGTATCCGTGCAAGCCACAAATATGATTTGGGTCTCGACCATGATCCTTCGCCCTGCCCTGCTGCCCGCGCTGGGGGTGTTCGCGGTGGCTGCGCGCCATCAGAATTTCGCCCGTGCCGCCCAGGAGCTGCACCTGACCGCCAGCGCGGTCAGCCACCATGTGCGCCGGCTGGAAGAGCTGCTGGGCACGGTCCTGTTCCAGCGCCACGCGCGCGGCGTGCGGCTGACCGCCGAGGGACGCCAATTGGCCGATGCGGCGGCCGCCGCGCTGAGCGATCTCAATGCCGTGGCCGGCAACCTCCACCCGCAGGCGGACATCGTGCCGCTGCGGGTCACCACCATCCGCTCGCTGTCGTACTGCTGGCTGATCCCGCGGTTGCCGCGCTTCACCCGACAGCATCCACGCATGCGCATCGAGCTGCAGACCAGCACGGAGCTGGTGCGCTTCGACGAGAGCGGCCCGGAGCTGGGCATCCGTTACGGCCTGGGCCAGTGGCCGGGAATGACCGCGCACCACCTGATGGACGACGAACTCTGCCCGGTCGCCTCGCCGGCATTGGCGGGGGTTTCGGCGCTGCGCGACGCCGCGCAGATCGCCGCGCTGCCCCTGCTCAGCGACATGTCCCCGCAGGGCTGGCGCGACTGGTTCCGCGCTGCCGGTGTCCGCGGCCTGGACCTGCCCTCGCTGCACACCTTCAGCGACAGCACCGATGCGATGCGCGCGGCGGTGTACGGCATCGGCGCGGTGCTGGCGCGCAAGCACATCGCGCAACCCTATCTGCAGCGTTACGAACTGGTGCGCCTGCCTGGCCCTGCGCTCAAGGCGCGCTACGCTTACTACGTGGTGCACGCCGACCACCGAGCACTCAGCCCGACCGCGCAGGCCTTCATGGATTGGCTCAAGCGCGAAGCGCTGGATGAGCGCACCCCGCTGCCGGCCCTGCCTGACGAACTGCTGGGCCTGCCACCCGCCGACCCGGCGCGCGACTGAACCGGACACCACGGCCCAGCGCGCATCCTCACCCGACCTTTTCCGACCGCTGGCTAGGCTGGAGTCCCTTTCCCCGAGGCTCACCCCATGGCCCTGTTGCGACTGCGAATCACCGGCACCGAAGACGATGCACGTGCCATCACCGACCTGCTGCAGAGCATCGAGGGGATCGAACACGTCGAAGAAACCGACGACCTGATGCCGCACATGGACGACGACGACTCCAGCTCGGCCGGCCTGTCCGATGACATCGGCCCGGGCACCCATGAACTGGAAGTGGAAGTCGGCAATGCGCTCGGCGCCCAGCGCGTGCGCGACGCCGTGCAGGAACTGGCGCTGGAGCTGGACGTCTTCGTGGAATACGAGCAGGACGAAGGCTGACTCGACCGTCGTGCCGCGCTGTCACGCGCGGCACGACAGGCAGGCTCAGCGTGCGGCCGCCGCGGCCTTGCGTCGCTTGCGGCGACGCCACAGCGCCACGACCACGGCACCGACTGCCCAGGCCACCACACCAACCGGCAGCAGCGCGGCAACCGCGCGGATCACGAACGCGATGCTGGTGGTGACGATCGAGCCGAACTCACTGACCGCCTTGCCGATCTCGCTGCGGCTGCGCTGCCCGGCCGGGCCTTCGAAACGCATCGTGACCAGCTGGGTATCGATCCGGCGACGCTGCTGCGCGGCGTCCTTGTTGGCCTGCTCCAGCCCCGCTTCAATCTCGGCCATGCGCTGTGAGACCGCCAACAGATCGGCAACCTTCATGTCGCTGCGCTGCTGGTACGCCTGCAACTGGGCATGCTCCTTCTGCAGCCGCGCCTGGGTCAGCGCGGTATCGGCCACCTGCTGGGCAAGATCTTCGGCATGGGTATTGCGCGAGGCCACATCGCCGCCTTCACCGGCCAGGGCGATGATCGGCTCGACACCCTTGGGCGCGATGCGCACGCGGATCGAGCCGGAGCGGGTCTCACCGCCCTCTTCGCCCACCTGCAGCACGGCGCAGTCGCCAAACCGGTTGCTCTGGCAGGCCTCGGACACGGCCTTGACCCGCTCGCTGATGCGCTTGGCATCCAGCTGGATGCGGAGGTCATGTTCATAGGCCAGGAACGCACCCTCCGGCGAGGCGACCGCCCCGGCGGCCGCATCGGCCGCGTAATCCTGTCCGCCGCGGCCACAGGCCACCAGGCCCAACAACAGCATCCCTGCCAGCCCGGCGCGGGCCCGTCGTGTCCATCCAGTCACAGTGCAGCTCCAGTCAATGCGGTGATCTTCACGGCGCATGGTAATCCAATGGCACGGGGACAACGGGGGCCATCGGCCCTATGCTCGGGGATTGTCCCCAGTACAGGAACACCGATGCGCCAGCATCTGCTTGCCCTCGCCCTGATCGCCGCCCTTGGTGGCTGCCAGCAGGCCGACTCCCCTGCGCCCGCCACCGGCACCGAAGCGGCTGCCCCCGCCGGCGATGCCGCGGTCGATACGGCCTTCGCCGATCTGTCCAAGCGCGCCCTGGACACCTGGATGCAGCTGTCCCCGATCAGCGCCACGCAGATCGGCGACCACCGCTATGACAGCGAGATCGATGACCTGAGCGCCGCCGGCCAGCAGAAGGTGCTGACCGCGTACAAGGCCCTGCTCGCCGACCTGGACAAGATCGACGTGAGCAAGCTCTCGCGCGAGAACCAGGTGGACGCGGCGATCCTGCGCAACCAGCTGCAGTCCGAAGTCTGGACCGCCGAAGTGCTGCAGTCGCCGAAGTGGGACCCGCAGATGTACAACGGCATGGCCGGCAGCGCGCTGTACGGCCTGATGGCGCGTGAGTTCGCGCCGCTGCCCGAGCGCCTGAAGTCGGCCACCGCGCGCATGGAGAAACTGCCGCAGATCTTCGCCCAGGCCCGTGAGAACCTGGACCCGGCCCGCGTGCCGAAGATCCACGCCGAAACCGTGGCCAAGCAGAACCGCGGCATCCTGAGCATCGTCGATACCTTCATCACCCCGCACATCGGCGAACTCCCCGCCGAGGACCAGAAGCGCCTGCAGGCCGCGATCGAGGGCCTGAAGAAGGCCGTCGAGGAGCAGCAGACCTGGCTGGACAAGACCCTGGTGCCGAATGCCAAGGGCGATTTCCGCATCGGCGCGGACCTGTATGACCAGAAGCTCAAGTTCGCGCTGAACTCCTCGCTGTCGCGTGCCGAGATCGGCGAGCGCGCGCGTGCCGAACTCAAGCGCGTGCGCCAGGATATGTACGGCATCGCGCAGACCGTGCTCAAGGACAAGCCGGGCGCCCCGGCGCTGCCGGCCAACCCGAGTGACGAGCAGCAGCAGGCGGCGATCGAAGCCGCGCTGGAGCTGGCCTATGCCGACAAGCCGGCCCGCGACAAGGTCGTCGACGACGCCAAGGCCGCGCTGGAACAGTCCACCGAATTCGTGCGCAAGCACGACCTGATGACGCTGCCGGATTCACCGGTGGACATCATCCTGATGCCGGAATTCCAGCGCGGCGTGGCCGTGGCCTACTGCGATTCGCCGGGCCCGCTCGACAAGAACCTGAAGACCTTCTACGCGGTCTCGCCGATTCCGGACGACTGGACCGACAAGCAGGTCGATTCGTTCCTGCGCGAATACAACAGCCGCATGATCCACCTGCTGAGCATCCACGAAGGCACGCCGGGCCATTACCTGGAAGGCTGGCACTCGGGCAAGTTCCCCTCCACGCTGCGCGCGGTGCTGCGTTCGGGCCTGTTTGCCGAAGGCTGGGCGGTCTACACCGAGCGGATGATGCAGGAGCAGGGTTACCTGGACAACGATCCGCTGTTCCACCTGGTGCAGCTGAAGTTCTACCTGCGCACCATCTCCAACGCGATCCTGGACCAGGGCGTGCACGTGGACAACTGGACGCGCGAGCAGGCGATGCACCTGATGACCCACGACGCCTTCCAGCAGGAAAGCGAAGCCTCGGGCAAGTGGGTGCGTGCGCAGCTGACCTCCGCGCAGCTGCCCACCTACTTCGTCGGTGCGCAGGAGCACTTCGACACGCGCAAGGCCGTGCAGGACAAGCAGGGGGCCAAGTTCAACCTGAAGGCCTACCACGACCAGATGCTGTCCTATGGCGCGCCGCCGGTGCGTTTCGCGCGCCAGCTGATGCTGGACCAGCCGATCGAGTGATCGAGCCTTAGTGTTAAAAAGCGGACGGCCCGGTTATTACCGGGCCGTTCTTTTATACAGCGAAAGGCAGCGGGATATGACTGAAGGTAGTGCGCTGACCACTATCCTCTGATCCAAGTTGAATCATCTGAAATCCCGGCGCATTTTCCTTGTCCACGCCAAAGCGCACGACGACATGATTCGCACTTAATTTTTCATGCCTCCCTGCCCCGACATCTTGATAATGGACTATATGATTAGAACTTGAAAATGACTCAACCCCGGTTACAGCGACCTCAAATTTGACCATGAATCGAACAAACATCCGGTCTCGATCTGTCGCTACATGATCGAACACGCAATTGAGAAGGTGGACCACAAACCTATTGAGAAGATAGGCCTTGTCAAAGTGACCGTGCTTTGCAAGCAGGGTCACTTCCAAGCTGCTTTGGGGCTGCCTGAAGCAAGCGAGCACTGCAGACCTTACGCTTTGCTCGCTAGCAAGACTGAGCGCAACCGCTCGACACTTCTCATCCAGCGCGCTCCACACCCTTGCGTCCAGTGTCCAACTTGCCATCAGTCTGCCCTGAGCTTCGATGGCTTGAAGCCTCTCCCGTTGGGCAGCCAAGAGTTCACGATCCACCGCATCCTTGAAAACCTCATCCACGAACTCGAGCGGAAGATTGAAACGAGTGAGCGAGCGCAAAGCATCCTGAAGAGCGCCGTCGCCACCGCCAATAATGACGATACGTCCGCCTTCATCTGCTAGCGCCTGCAATTCGTCATCTTTCCAGAAAGGAACGCCCATGAACGGATCACCTTTCGTAGGGCCGCTACCATCATGAGAAGGCAAGCTCACATTTTCGGTGCCCATACCGGCAGCCAGCACGATGTAGTTCGGGCTAAGGGATACCTCGGCCGGCTTTCCCGCCCACCAGTTCATCTCTGAAATGTCCAGAGTCGGCTTCCTCCCAATTGAATTCTGCCCAGCCGATGGCGAAGACGCGGCACGAGCGAAGTCAAGAACGTAGTCCTTCAAACAGAGTCCAGCTAAGGACTTGACTCCGGTCGCGACGTGCAGGTTTCCCAAGGAAAGTACCTGCTGCCTGAGCCAGTCCACCATTTCTTGAGCGAATTCACTCGCCGGCAGTGGCACGCGGCTCGTAAAAACCGGGCAACCAGTGAAATCCTGCCAGACATCCGCATCACTGGGTGGATAAGTCTGGTCACCACTGAAGCTCCAGGGCCATTCGTACATGAACGGTCCAACATATCGCTTAGTTACCGACGATTGCAGAGACATCGGCGCGTCATTAGCTTCCAGCAGAACAACCCGTTTACCCCGCATCGCCGCGTCCGTAGCCACTGCGATACCTGCTGCGCCTGCTCCAATGACAAGTAATGATCTAAAGTCCGGATCGAGGGCATTGAGGTCTCTCACGAGCAACCTGCCACGAACGATTTGATCCCTCAGACTCACATGGTATTGGCCGCTGGAAACGTCAAAAACGTCGGCAGCGACTTTGCTAGCCAGCAGTCCCAGGCAGTCTACGACTGTCACCTGACTGTTCAACTCTCACCCCAGATAGCTCGTTCAACGATGCGCTCGAACTCAGCTGACTGAACTGAGAACAATGACGGGTGCGACAGCACTTGACCCAGGCCTCCGCGAGCACTTGACGGTACTTGCAAGCCGTCTTCCTCCCTCATCACTCCACCAGGGCCTGACACAAGCGACGTGAGTAATACGGGAGGCAACCTCCACCTTCCCTCTTCTTTCTCGACCAAGCCCATCAGCTCCAGTTGCCCCAGCTGTACTCTGACGTGGCTGCCGAACCTGGCTTTGTCGTCAAGCAACCGGCCAAGCTGGTTGGGGCGGTATCGGAGCCCACCCCATCGATCGCTTACATCTGACGCCAGTTCCATCATCCGCTCGACCAACTGGCTTTCGTCTGCTCCTTCCGTGCCTATTTCACGCAGCACCCCCATCAGCGCAGTGCTAGTGCTACGTACAATTCTTGCGGCCATGTCTCATTTCTTCCTTGATATGACGAGCACTCTTGAGCATCAAATTCGGTACAGTTACTACCTGAACAGTATCGGCAAGACCTCCAGATATCTGAAGGGATCAGCGGACTATCATCACGCGCAAGGGCCACGACCACTATCAAGCGCTGCGTATGCGCCAAGGCGCGTCAATCTAGAGTTTACCGAGTAGCTCTTACCACTCGAAATCGGCAGCTTTAGGCGATCTACCACACGGGCGCCTCGTCTGACGCCACGAATCCACCGGTCTGCCGCGCCCACAGACGGGCATACAAGCCGCCGGCCGCGATCAGTTCGGCGTGCGTGCCGGTCTCCACAATGCGGCCCTGGTCCATCACCACCAGCCGGTCCATGCGCGCGATCGTGGACAACCGGTGCGCGATCGCGATCACTGTCTTGCCGGTCATCAGTTCGTCCAGGTTGTCCTGGATCGCCGCTTCCACTTCCGAATCCAGCGCCGAGGTCGCCTCGTCCAGCACAAGAATCGGCGCGTCCTTGAGCAGCACCCGCGCGATCGCGATGCGCTGGCGCTGGCCACCGGACAGCTTCACCCCGCGCTCGCCGACGTGCGCATCGTAACCCTGCCGTCCTTCGCCATCACGCAGGGTGTCGATGAAGGCCGACGCCCGTGCCTTGGCCACCGCGGCATGCAGCTGTTCCTCGGTGGCGTCCGGGCGGCCGTAAAGCAGGTTGTCGCGGATCGAGCGGTGCAGCAGCGAGGTGTCCTGGGTGACCACGCCGATCTGCCGGCGCAGGCTCTCCTGGGTCACGCCGGCGATGTCCTGGCCGTCGATGCGGATCTGCCCGCTCTCCAGGTCGTACAGCCGCAGCAGCACATTGACCAGGGTCGACTTGCCGGCACCGGAGGGGCCGACCAGACCGATCTTTTCACCGGGCTTCACCTGCAGGTCCAGCCCGGCGATGACGCCACCGCTTTTGCCGTAGTGGAAATGGATGTGATCGAAATGCACGGCGCCCTGGCTGACCACCAGCGGCACGGCATCGGCGCGGTCCTGCACGGTGAGCGGCTGGGAGATGGTGGTGATGCCGTCCTGCACCGTGCCGATATCCTCGAAGATGCCGTTGATCGTCCACATGATCCAGCCGGACATGTTGTGGATGCGTATCACCAGGCCGGTGGCCAGGGTGATCGCACCGACCGTGATGTGCCCGCCGTTCCACAACCACAGCGCCAGGCCGCAGGTGCCCACGATGAGGAAGCCGTTGACGATGGCGATGGTGACTTCCAGCCCGGTGGTGACCCGGGTCTGGCCGCGGTGCTTGACCGCCAGTTCGTCGATCGCCTCGGCCACGTAGGCCTGCTCGCGGCCGCCATGGGCGAACAGCTTCAGCGTGGGCACGTTGGTGTAGCCATCCACGATGCGGCCCATCGCCTTGGAGCGCGCCTCCGAGGCGATCCACGCGCGCTCTTTGGCCCGCGGCACGAAGTACCACATGATCACCGCATAGCCGGCCATCCACAGCCCCAGCGGAAGCATCAGCCGCCAGTCGGCCTGCGCGAACAGGTACAGCGCGGTGCCGGTGTAGACGATGATGTACCAGAGCGAATCGACCATCTGCACGGCCGATTCGCGCAGCGAGGTACCGGTCTGCATGACCCGGTTGGCCATGCTGCCGGCGAAATCGTTCTGGAAGAAGCTCAGGCTCTGCCGCACCACGTAGTTGTGCATCAGCCAGCGCGAGCGGTTGCTCAACCCCGGCACGATCGCCTGGTTGACCAGCAGGCTGTGCAGCGAGACCAGCAGCGGCCGCGCAATCAGGGTGATGCCGGCCATCCACATCAACGTGTTGGCATGCCGGGCGAAGAAGTCGCTGCCGGGCTGCTCGGCGACCATGTCGACGATGCGGCCCAGGAAATCGAACATCGCCACTTCCACCAGCGCCAGCAGCAGCCCGGCGATCAACGTGGCCAGCAGCACCGGCCACACCGGACGCAGATAGTGGATGTAGAACGGCACCACCTTGCGCGGCGGCATGCGCCCATCGATCGGCGGGAAAACCGGAATCAGCGATTCGAACCAGCGGAACATCGCAGTGCACCGAAAACAAAACAGGCCGCGATTATCCCACCGCGGCCTGCCCTTTTACTCTCACCTCCATCACACGCCGGCGACGGGGTTCAGCCCTTGGTCTCCGGCGCGATCGGGGTCAGCAGCAGGTCCTGGAAATCGAAGCTGAAATCGGTCAGCGACGACACCGCCTGCATGCGCACCTCGCGGACCTTGCCGTCCGGATCCAGGCTGAAATTCACGAAGGCATCGGCATTGAGAGAGCGGTCGTCCCAGCGCACCAGGAAGGTGTCGTGCTGCCAATGTTCCAGCGTGCCGATCAACTGCGCGGTCCTGCCGAAGCGCAGGCGCAGTTTGCCGCCCTGCTGTTCAACGAATACGTCGCCGTACCACGCGTCGCGGTAACCGCCCGCGTAGCGTGCCAGCGGCAGCGACGGCGTGGACTTCGCATCGCGCGCCGCCTGGTGCCTGGCCCAGCCCTCGTCCGCCTTCTCCTGCGACTTGGCCACGGCGGCCGCATAGGCGGCGACCCAGTCGGTGGCCGGCGCCTGCAGGTAGGCGTCCAGCGCTTCCATGGTGATTGCGTTGAAGGCGGCACCCACTTCCTGGTTGGTCAGCACCACGATGCCGAGCTTGTGCTCGGGCACCAGGGTCACGCGCGAGACCATGCCGGGCCAGCCGCCGGTGTGCCAGACCAGCTTCTGGCCACGGTAATCACTCAGGCTCCAGCCCTCGCCATAACCGGCGAAATTCGGCCGTGCCGCCGCAAGCTGCGGCACGCTCGGCTCGGGCACGACCTGCGGGGTGATCATCTGCCACATCGCCTGCTGGGTCTTGGCGGTGAACAGCGGCTGGCCGTTCTCCAGCGTGCCCTGGGCCAATTGCACGTTCATCCAGCGCGCCATGTCATGCACGCTGGAATAGATGCCGCCGGCGCCGGCATTGTTGGACCAGGTCAGCGGTGCGACGGTGCGCAGCTGGCTGAAATCGTACTTGGCATGACCGACCGCGGCGTTGTCGCCGGGCTGCAGGTGATCAGCGTTGTAACGTGTGCCGCGCATCCCCACCGGGGTGAAGATGTGCTGCTGCAGGAAGTCCGCATAGGTCTGCCCGGACACCTGTTCGATCACCTGCTGGGCGACCGCGTAGAGAATGTTGTCGTAGGCGTAGCGATCGCGGAACCCGGCCTTGAGCGGCACCTTGCCCAGACGCTGCACCACCTCTTTGTTGCTGTAGGAGGTGGTCGGCCAGAACAGCAGGTCACCCGCGCCCAGGCTCAAGCCACTGCGATGCGAGAGCAGATCGCGGATCCGCATTTCACCGGTCACATACGGATCGGACATGCGGAAGCCCGGCAGATGATCGATCACGCGATCGTCCATCTTCAGCTTGCCCTGCTCGGCCAGCAGGTTCAGCGAGGTCGCGGTGAACGCCTTGGTGTTGGAGGCAATCGCGAACAGCGTGTCGGCCTGGACCGGCGCCGGCTTGCCCAGCTCGCGCACACCGTAACCGCGTTCCATCACGACCTTGCCGTCCTTGACCACCGCCACGGCGATGCCGGGGATGTCGAACTCGGCGCGGGCCCGTTCGATGGTGGCGTCCAGCCGCTGCAGTTCGGCCGGCACGGCGGCCGATGCCAAGGGTGCGCATGCGAGCAGCACGGCGCCTCCGATCCAGGATGTGTTCAAGCAGTGTCTCCGGTTGCGTGTGGCGGGGGCGTCGAAGGTGCCGATGCCCCGGTTTCGCACGATGGTAACGCGGGCCGGATCAGGCTCGCCTGTGCCAGAAGGAGGCCCGCCATGACCGCGCCCGCGCAGACCACCGCTACGATCATTCCCTGCCTGCGCTACCGCGATGCACACGCCGCCATTGCCTGGCTGCAGCGCGCGTTCGGGTTCCAGCAACAGGCGGTGTACGCCGAGGGCGATATCGTGCACCACGCCCAGCTGGTGTATGGCCACGGCATGATCATGCTCGGCTCGGTCGACAACGCCAGCGAATGGGGCCGCTACAGCGTGCACCCCGATGAGGTCGGCGGCCGCCAGACCCAGACTGCCTGCGTGATCGTGGCCGATCCGGATGCGCATCATGCGCGCGCGGTTGCCGCCGGCGCCCGGATCGTGATCGACATCGCCGACCAGCCCTATGGCGGCCGTGGCTATGCCTGCCGCGATCCGGAGGGCTACCTGTGGTGGTTCGGCAGCTACGACCCGTGGGCCGGCCACGCGGGCGGCGCATGAGCGCACCGCCCGGCATCATCCGCACCGGTATCGGCGGCTGGGTCTTCCCGGCGTGGCGTGGTGGCACCTTCTATCCGGCCGGGTTGCCGCAGCGCGAAGAGCTGGCCTATGCCAGCGAGCAGCTCGGCTGCATTGAAATCAACAGCACCTTCTATCGCGCGCAGAAGCCGGCCATCTATGCACAGTGGCGCGAACAGACGCCCGAGGGTTTCCGCTTCTCGGCCAAGGCGCCGCGCACGATCACCCAGACCCATGACCTGACCACCGTCGGCGAACGTGCCGAGCGCTTCATCGAGGGCATCAGCGCGCTGGAGGACCGGCTGGGGCCGCTGATCTGGCAGTTCGGTGAGAACCATCCGGCCGCCGCGGCCGAGTTCGATGCGTTCCTGGGCATGCTTCCGCGCAAGGTTGGCGGCGAGCGCCTGCAGCACGCGCTGGAGGTGCGCAACCCGGCTGCGTGGACACCGGACCTGCTGGCTGCTGCCCGGGCCCACGGCGCCGCGCTGGTGTTCAGCGGCTCGGACGATTACCCCAGCTTCGCCGACCCGACCGCGGAGTTCATCTATGCGCGGCTGATGCGCTCACGCGCCAACCTGCGTGCCGGCTATCCAGCGCGGGCCATGGAGCAGTGGTGCCTGCGTGCGATGCGCTGGGCGCGCGGCGAGGACAATGCAGACCTGCCCCACCTCGCCGCCGACGTGCCCGCGCAGTCGCCGCGCGAGGTGTATGTGCTGTTCATTGGCGCCGCCAAGCAGCGCAATCCCGGCGCGGCGATGGCCCTGCGCGACCAGCTGCGGCAGCTCGGCGGCGGCTGACCGGTCACCGCTGCCGGCGGCGCGCCGCGAGCGCCGCATCCAGCCACCACAGCAGGGCACCGGCCACAATGAACACCACCGCCACGGCCAGCACATTGCGCGCGACCAAGCCGATGCCCAGCGCGCCCAGGTCCAGGAACGGGTACGGGTACTGTCCGCTGAGCCGCCCGACCAGCAGCGCCCAGCCCAGGTAAACGATCGGAATCGCCAGAACGCCGGCCAGCCCGCGCCGAGGCAGCCGGCCGTGCGGCCCGGCCAGCCAGCCCAGCAGATACATCACGGGCACCGCGTAATGCAGGCCGGCATCGGCCCACCATTGCGCGCCCTGCGGGTGCCACAGCGGACGCAGGATGATCACGTAGATCAACCCGGTGATGCCGATGAACAGCGCCACTGCCACGCGCGGGACCGGCGCGGCCAGGCCAGTGCGACGGCCGCAGGCCAGGGCAACGCAGACCACGGCCACCCCGATGTTGCTGAGGATGGTGAAGTAGCCCAGGTAGCGCAGCGTCGCCTCCGCTGCACCCGTGCCGGGGATGCGCAGCAGCAGGTGATACTGCAGCAGCAGCGAGGCAACTGCGACCACGGCGGTGAGGCCGGCCCAGGCGCGCAGCGCGGGTGGCGTTGAGGGGGCAAGGGAATCGCTTTGCAGAGGTGTCATGGGCGCAGGATGCCACGGCCCGGAAAAGATCACGTGGAAGGCGTCCGCCACGTCGCGGCTTGTCGCACAATACGCCGATGCCGATGACCGATACCCGCAGAGCCCTGCTGCAAATCCATTTCTGTGTGCTGCTGTGGGGCGTCACCGCCATCCTCGGCAAGCTGATCACCCTGCCCGCCCTGCCCCTGGTGTGGTGGCGCATGCTGCTGGTGGTGGCCATGCTGGCGCTGGTGCCACGGGTGTGGCGCGGGCTGCGGCAACTCTCGCCGCGATTGGTCGCCGGGTACTGCGGCGTCGGCGCGCTGGTCGCGCTGCATTGGCTCACCTTCTATGGCGCGGTGAAACTGGCCAATGCCTCGGTAGCCGCGACCTGCATCGCGCTGGCGCCGGTGTTCACGGCGGTGATCGAACCGTGGGTGGCCAAGCGACCCTTCCAGTTCCGCGAGCTGGCCTTCGGCATCCTGGTGCTGCCCGGCGTCGCACTGGTGGTGGGGGGCGTTCCCGATGGCATGCGCCTGGGCGTGCTGATCGGCGCACTGTCGGCATTGCTGGTGGCCGTGTTCGGCTCGCTCAACAAGCGCCTGGTCAGCCATGCCGACCCGCTCACCGTGACCGCGCTGGAACTCGGCGCGGGCACGCTCACCCTGACCCTGCTGGCGCCGGTGCTGCCCTTCCTGCTGCCGGCGCTGGCCAGCGACCTGTGGGTGATCCCGGACCTGCACGACGGCCTGCTGCTGTTGGCCCTGGCCGGTCTCTGCACGCTGCTGCCGTTTGCGCTGGCCCTGGTCGCGCTGCGCCACATCAGCGCCTACACCTCCCAGCTGGTGACCAATCTGGAACCGGTCTACGCGATCCTGCTGGCGATGGTGCTGCTCAGCGAGCAGCGTGAGCTGACGCCGCTGTTCTACGCCGGCGTGGCGATCATCGTCGGGGCGGTGTTCCTGCACCCGCTGCTCAACCGCCGCCGGAAGGTGCAGCACCCGGAAATCCTGGCAACCTCGGAAGCGCGCAACATCGCCGATTGAGCGCGCGTACCGGCCAACACCCGGCACGCCACGGACAGGGCCGTGCGCTTCAGTCGGCGCGCAGGACCCGGTTGCGGCCCTCGCCCTTGGCCCGGTACAACGCCGCGTCGGCCCGTGCCAGGGTCTGCTCGATCGCATCGCCGTGGCGGTGCGCGGCCACCCCGATGCTGATCGTCAACGGCAGGCCCAGTGGCAGGTCGGCCACCGCCATGCGCAGGAAATCACACTGCAGCTCAGCGGTGGCCAGCGGCGTATCGGGCATCAGCACCACGAATTCTTCGCCACCGTACCGCGCGGCCAGGCCGTGCCCGGCGAAATGCGCACGCAGCAGCCGGGCCAGTTCGGCCAGCACGTGATCGCCGGTGGCATGGCCGTAAAGATCGTTGACAGTCTTGAAGTGATCGATGTCCAGCAGGGCGACGGCCGTGGCGCGTGGCTGGCCGTCGGCGTCCACCACCGCCGCTTCCAGCGCAGTGCTCATCGCACGGCGGTTCGGCAGGCCGGTGAGCGGGTCGGTGCGGCTCTGTTCGGCCAGGTCGGCGTTCTGCTGTTCCAGCAGTTCGTTGTACTCGGCCAGGCGCTGCTCGTACCAGGCGCGGTCGGTCATGTGCTGCTGTATCTCGTGCGCGTAGCGGCGCAGCTCCATCACCAGCGAGACCTGCCGGGACAACGCGGACAACGCGTCGCGCTGGCCCGGGCTGAGCTGCCGGGGCGCCGCATCGAACACGCACAGAGTGCCCAGGGGCAGCCCCTCGCTGCTCAGCAGCGGCGCACCGGCGTAGAAGCGGACGTGCGGGTCATCGACCACCACCGGGTTGTCGAAGAAGCGCGGATCGTTGCGCGCATCCTCGACCACCATCACCTGGTCCGGCTGCAGGATGGCGTGGCCGCAGAAGGAGATGTCGCGACTGGTTTCGGCGGCCTCCAGCAGCTGGCGCGCCTTGAACCACTGGCGGTCCTGGTCGACCAGGGTGACCGCGCCCATGCGCGTGCCGCACAACGCCGTGGCGATCGTGACCAGATCGTCGAACGACCGCTCGCGGGGGGAATCCAGGATCTGGTAGCGCTGCAGCGCCAGCAGGCGCTGCGCTTCGTTGTCCGGCTTGGACGGCTTGATCATCGTGGCAGGCAGTAGCGTGTGCCTGCGCAGTCTAGCCCGAGTATCGCGCCATCACGTGACGCACAGCATCACCAGTCCAGCTGCTTGGGCAGCAGGCCCTTGAGCTCGGCGTCGGTGAGGTTGCGCCACTGGCCCGGCTTGAGCGCCCCGAGCTTGATGTTGTCGATGCGCACGCGGCGCAGCTGGGTGACCCGGAAGCCGAACGCGGCGGCCATCAGGCGGATCTGGCGGTTCAGGCCCTGCTGCAGGGTGATCCGGAACCCGAACTTGGCCAGCTTGCTGGTCCGGCACGGCAATGTGACTTCGTCACGGATGCGCACGCCGCGGGCCATGCCACGCAGGAACTCATCGGTGACGGCCTTGTTGACCGCGACCATGTATTCCTTCTGGTGGCCATTTTCGGCGCGCAGGATCTGATTGACGATGTTGCCGTTGCTGGTGAGCAGGATCAGGCCTTCGGAATCCTTGTCCAGGCGGCCGATCGGGAAGATGCGCTGCTCGTGGCCGACGAACTCCACGATGTTGCCCTTGACCGAGCTTTCGGTGGTGCAGGTGATCCCCACCGGCTTGTTCAGCGCGATGTAGACGTGCTTGCGGCCACCGGCCTTCTTGGCTTCACGGGCGCGCAGCGGCTGGCCGTCCACCAGCACCACGTCCTGTTCGCCCACCACCGCACCGGTACCGGCCGGATGGCCGTTGACGGTGACGCGGCGCTCGCCGATCAGGCGGTCGGCTTCGCGGCGGGAACAGAAGCCGGTATCGGCGATATGCTTGTTGAGTCGGGTTGTCATCGGCCCATTATCGGGCAAAAGGTGGCCGCCGCTGCGTTTTTCCGCGTGCCGGTGGTTCAGGCCGGCAATGGATCGCCGGCGGTCGTGGTGCGTTCGCCGTCGTGGATCTGGTTGCGGCCGTTGCGCTTGGCGCAGTACATGGCGTGGTCGGCCCGGCGCAGCAACCCGGCCAGATCGTCGCTGCCCGGCTGGAGTACCGCCAGGCCGATGCTGGCCGAGACGGTCAGGCCCGGGATGCCCAGCGTCTGGGTCACCGCCGCCACCTGCTGACGGACCGTCTCCAGCCGGGCCACGGCTGCGGCATGGCCGGCACCGGGCAGCAGCACCAGGAATTCCTCACCGCCCATCCGGATCACATCGTCATGGTTGCGCACCGAGCCGCGCAGCGCGCGCGCCACCGCGACCAGCACCTGGTCGCCCACCTCATGCCCGAACTGGTCGTTGATGTCCTTGAACAGATCGATGTCCAGGAAGCCGATCGCCAGCGCATGCGGCTGCTGGCGCGCGCGTTCCAGGTACTGCGCGAGCAGCCGCAGGCCGGCGCGCCGGTTGGGCAGGCCGGTGAGCACGTCGGTGTCGGCCAACTGGCGCATTTCATCGCGCTGGCGGCGCAGCCTGCCCAGCCGGAGATTCAGGGCGTAGGCGGCCATCATCAAGAACCAGGTGGCCGACAACTGCAGCGCTTCGATCCGATAGGCCACCAGCCAGCGCGCGTCCAGCGCGTCGGCCCCGATCATGATCCACCAGGGGGCCAGCGCGGCCAGCCCCGGCAGCGCATGCGCATCGCCCCGCCACAGCCCCCACAGCCCCGCACCGAGGCACAGCGTGCAGACGACCAGGAAACTGCCTTCCAGCGCTGCCGCCCCGGCGCTCAGCCCGTCCAGCCCCCAGAGCGGCACGCTCAGCCCGAGCGCGATCAGGCCCCACAGCACGAGGTGCTGGGCCGGACGCGAGCGCGGCCAGCACCGGTCACCGCCGGTGAGGCGCCACAGGATCGGCAGCAGCAAGGCCTGGCTGAACGCGGTGAGCGCGATCAGCCACCAGGAGGCGCGGTCGTGCACCGGCAACCACGGCTCGGGATAGCCGCTCAGCCCGCCAAGCACCGCCTGCCAGAGCACGAACACAATGCAGGCGCCGACATACACCAGGAAAGACCGGTCGCGGGTGGTGGCCCAGCCCATCAGCGCAGACAGCGCCAGGGCGATCGCCACGGCGATGCAGGCTGCGCGCACCAGCAGCCGGGCGGTGTCGTTCTGCTGTACCGGACTGGGCGCGCCAAGTTGGATGGTCGGTACCCAGCGCGGCTTCAGCGGCCGGGTCCAGGACACCACGATCGGCTCGTGATCGCCGGCCTTGGGCACCACCACCAACCCGACCCCGGCCCGGAAGCGCGAATCGCGCGTGCGGGCATCGTGCATGCTGCCGCAGATCTCGCGGTCGCCATGGCTGATGCGGACCTCGCCGGTGAGGACCCCGAATACGTCCACGGCCTGTGGCTTGCCCGACCAGCCGGCGGCGGGCGCCGGGATCGAGAGCACTTCCTGGTGGCGTGCCAGTACATCCGGCGCGCAGGCGCGCTGCGGCGTCACCTCATCGGTGGCCCCGCCCAGCAACAGGAAGTCCTGCCCCACGCGCGGCGCCGCCTGCAGGCTCCAAGGCAACAGCCACAGCAGCACCAGCGCGAACGCCATCCACCCGATTGAGTCACCGCCCCCGTTGCTCACACCTGCGTCCTGCCCGCCCGTGTTCGTCCGCGCACACCGTGTCCGGAACCGTCGGCGGCGATTATCGCATCATGGCATGCCCCGCCAGGCGTCGGAGGACAGGCCCGCGCGCACCGGCCGTATCGCCAGCTGGGTCATCCGCTCCAGCGGGATCGGACGCTCGATCGCATACCCCTGCAAGCCCTCCACGCCCATCTGCGCCAGCTGGTCGGCCACCACCGCCGATTCGACCCACTCGGCGACGACCATCATGTGCAGCTCGCGGCCCACCTCGGTGATCGCGCGCACGGCGGCGCGGTTGACCGGATCCACGTTCATGTCGCGCACGAACACGCCATCGATCTTGAGCATGTCTGCCGGCAACTGGCGCAGATAGCCGAACGAGGACAACCCCGAGCCGAAATCATCCAGCGCCATGCGGCAGCCGCGCGCCTTGACCGCGTCGATGAAGGCACGCGCCTGGGCCAGGTTGCTGACCGCGGCGGTTTCGGTGATTTCAAAGCAGAGCTTGCGGGCCAGGCCGCGGTTGCGTTCCAGCAGATCGGTGACGAAGGCCAGGAAGCTGGGCTCGGCGATCGACTGCGCCGACACGTTGACGTTGCACAGGCCCAGTTGCTGCACGTGGCTCGGGCACACCTGCAGGTGCCGGAAGAGCAGCGACAACACGTGCCGATCCAGCGCCATGCCCATGCCGTAACGTTCCACCGCGCCCATGAACTCGGCCGGCCCCTGCAGGGCACCCTCCGGGCTGCGCATGCGCACCAGCACTTCGTAATGCAGGAACTCCGGATCGCCGACCCGCTCGATGCGCTGGGCATACAGCAGCATGCGGTTCTCGGCCATCGCACTGGAGACATTGGCCAGGCGCTCGGCTTCGCGCCGACGTTCGTCCAGCGCCATGCGGCTTTCGTTGTAGCAATGCACACGGTTGCGACCGGCCTCCTTGGCGGCATAGCAGGCGCTGTCGGCCGCGCTCATCAGCCAGTTCACATCCGGTGCCTCGGCGGTCACTTCCACCACGCCGACGCTGCAGCTCACCCGGGGGGCGCCGTCGCCGTGATGCAGGCTGACCTGGCCCAGCGTGCGGATTACCCGTTGCAGCACCTGCTTGGCCTCGTCCTGGCCGGCGTTGGCCAGGAACAGGGCAAAGTCGCCCGCGGCATGGCCGAGCCCGTCGTTGACCAGCTTGAAGTAATCCAGATCGATGTAGCACAGCGAGTGGATCCCGCCCTCGGCGCGTACCGCCACCAGCGCCTGATCGAGCAGCCGCTCGATCTCGCGGCGGTTGATCAGCCCGGTCAGCGGGTCATGACTGGCGTGGTGTTCCACTTCCCGCGCCAGCGCATGGTTCTGCGAGACATCCTCCACCAGCGCGAACACCGCCGGCGCGCGCCCCCGGGTATGCACCACCGTCCCGCTCCAGCGTCCCCACATCAGGCTGCCATCGGCGCGCAGGAAGCGCAGCTCGCCCGGGCGCAGCTGGCGTGGCCAGTCGATCCGGCCGCGCTCGTCCAGGACCAGTTCCCCCTCCACCAGCAGATCGGCCAGCGACAGGCTGAGCAGCGCCTCACGGCGATGGTCGAGGATATCGGCCATGGCCTGGTTGGCCTCCATGATGCCGCCCTCCTCGTCGAGCTTGAGCATGCCGACCGTGGCCTGGTAGAACGCCGCGCGGAACCGGCTTTCCTGCTCGGTCAGGTCGTTGCGCACGCGCCGCGCGAGCAGCACCGCGATCAGCGTGATCGCCAGCACCGACAGCCCCCCGACGATGAAGGTGGTCATGCGCACCATCGCCGCGGTATGCAGCAACGCGCTGGAGAACGCCCGCGCCTGGTTCTGCATGTCCACGTCCAGCGCCTGCACCCGGCGCAGCAGTGCCTGCTGTACCACCGGGGTCAGGCTGCCGGCGGCATGTCCGGCCTGGACCCGGTCGGTGATGGCCACCAGCTGCAGCAGATCGTCGTCAGTGTCGCGCCACAGGCGCACCGCGTCGCGGAAATACGGCTGATCGCGCAGGTAGCGATACGACAGGATCAACCGGTTGATGTCGCCGCGGGCGTTGCCGCCTTCGATGAAGCCCCGGCGTGCGGCAGCGATGTCCGGGGCGGCCTGTTCCAGTGCACGGCGGGCGGTCAGGTCGCCCAGCGGCACCCGCAGCGCCTGCCGGGTCAGCGCAAGATCGGCCGGATTGGCCGAGGTGATGTACCGCGACAGCGCGTGGGTGGCCTGCTGCTGGCCGCGCGACCAGTGGCTCTGGCCCATGATCCATGCGGTGGAGGCCGCCTGCAGCTCCTGGATCAGGGCGGAAATGCCGACCAGGCCGATGGCCATGCCGGTCAACAGCACGAAGCGCAGGGTCAGGCCCCGCATGGAATACGGTATCGCGGTGCCGCCACTCTCCCTGCGACCTCCATACATCGCCGATCCCCCCGGGGCTGCGGATGTGGAAACTCATTCCATTGGAGCATGGTCCAACCCGCAGGCTAGGGCCAGTGTTGTTGAGACGGCGCGAAACCGGCGGCCAGGGACGTGGGGGCCGGAAACGACGACGCCAGCCCGGAGGCTGGCGTCGCGTCGATCACCCGAGGGGGATCAGAAGTTGCGCGGACCGCGCGGCTTGAAGCCATCACGGCGCGGCGGACGGTCGTTGCCGCCGGGACCGCTGCGCGGGCCACCCGGACCACGCGGCTTGCCCTGGCCGAACTTCGGCTTGAACGCCGGACGCGGCGACGGGGTCAGGTCTTCACCCGGCTCGACCTTGCGCATCTGAAGCTGCTGGCCCGAAACCCACACCTTCTTCAGGTGGGTCAGCAGGTCCTGCGGCATTTCGGCCGGCAGGTCCAGCACCGAGAAGTCGTCGTGGATGTCGATGCGGCCGATGAAGCGGCTTTCCAGCCCGGCTTCGTTGGCGATCGCGCCGACGATGTTGCCCGGCTTCACGCCGTGCACGTGGCCCACTTCGATGCGGAAGGTTTCCATGCCCGGCTCGGCGGCACCGCGCGGGGCGATGTCACGGCGCGGGGCACGCTCGAAGCCGCCCTCGCTGTTGCCGAAGTCGCCTTCCGGACGCGGCGGGCGCGGGCCGCGGTCGTCTTCACGACGCGGGCCACGCTCGAAGCGCGGCTCGAAACGGGCCGGGCGCTCGCCACGGTCGTTGCTGCGCTCGTTGCGCTGGTGCGGCGCACGCTCTTCACGGGCACCACGCACCGGCGGGGTCAGCAGGAACGGCGAATCGCCCTGCAGCAGCTTGGCCAGCGCGGCGGCGATGTCGATCGCCGGCACGTTCTTCTCGCCTTCCAGCTTCTGCAGCAGGTCGCGGTAGAACTCGGTACCACCGGCGTCCAGGGCATCGCTGATGCGGCTCATGAACTTGGTGATGCGGGTATCGTTGACCGCATCCACGCTCGGCAGCTGCATTTCTTCGATCGGCTGGCGGGTGGCGCGCTCGATCGCACGCAGCATGCCCTTTTCGCGCGGGGTGGCGAACAGGATCGCGTCACCGGTGCGGCCGGCACGACCGGTACGGCCGATGCGGTGCACATAGCTTTCGGTGTCGTACGGGATATCGTAGTTCAGCACGTGGCTGATGCGCTCCACGTCCAGGCCACGGGCGGCCACGTCGGTAGCCACCAGGATGTCCAGCTTGCCTTCCTTGAGCATGCCGATGGTGCGTTCGCGCTGGGCCTGCTGCATGTCGCCGTTGATGGCGGCCGCGGCCAGGCCACGTGCCTGCAGCTTCTCGGCCAGCTCTTCGGTGGCCGCCTTGGTACGCGAGAAGATGATCATCGCGTCGAAGGGTTCCACTTCCAGGATGCGGGTCAGCGCGTCCAGCTTGTGCATGCCGCTCACCCACCAGTAGCGCTGGCGGATGTTGGCCGAGGTCGTCGTCTTGCTGACGATGGTGACTTCAGCCGGGTTCTTCAGGTAGGTCTGCGCGATGCGGCGGATCTGCGACGGCATGGTGGCCGAGAACAGGGCGACCTGGCGGGTCTCCGGCAGCTTCTTCAGCACGGCTTCGACGTCGTCGATGAAGCCCATGCGCAGCATTTCATCGGCTTCGTCCAGCACCAGCGTCTTCAGCTCGGACAGGTCCAGGGTGCCGCGCTCGAGGTGATCGATCACACGGCCCGGGGTACCGACGATGACGTGCACGCCACGGCGCAGGGCCTGCAGCTGCTGGCCATACGGCTGGCCGCCGTACACCGGCAGCACGCGGAAGCCGGGGATGCCGGAGGAATAGGTCTGGAACGCCTCGGCGACCTGGATGGCCAGTTCGCGGGTCGGTGCCAGCACCAGCACCTGCGGCTTGGTCTGGTTGAAATCGAGGTTGGACAGCACCGGCAGCGCGAAGGCGGCGGTCTTGCCGGTACCGGTCTGGGCCTGGCCCAGCACGTCACGGCCTTCCAGCATCGCCGGAATGGTGGCGGCCTGGATCGGCGAGGGGGTTTCGTAACCGACGGTGGCGACGGCCTGCATGACAGCGTCGGACAGGCCGAGATCTGCGAACAGCAGCGGCGTGGTGGAATCTTGGGACATGGGGAACTCCGAAACACCGCCGTTTTACGCGGCAGTGAGATAAAAAAGGGGGATGGTCCGCGCTTTGGGCGCCCTTTCTTATCGCGTGCCCTGGCGCTGCTCGGTCGGAGGAGAATTCACTCACTCAGGGGGCGATGATACCGCATCGTTCCTGAACAACGTGTACAGATTGCCACGTGGATGCCGTTCTGCCGCGTGCTGGCGCACAATACGCGCCCTTTTCCGGCCGGGCCCAACGCCCGCGCCCCTTCCCAGGATACCCGTTTTCATGCAGACCCTCGAATTTGAACTGGACCGCGACTACGTCGAGCTCAAACAGCTGCTCAAGCTGGCCGACCTGGTCACCAGCGGGGGCGAAGCCAAGACCGTGATCGGCGACGGCCAGGTCCTGGTGGATGGTGAAGTGGAGCTGCGCAAGGCCTGCAAGATCCGCGCGGGCCAGCAGGTGCAGTTCGCCGACACCGTCATCCACGTGATCGCCGACAGCGACGCGCCCTGACCCTGTGTGACGACCAACGGTCGTCACCTGCCGGTGAGGTGGGCGGCGATCAACTGGCGAAACGGGGCCACGCCGTGCGCCAGCCGCAGCCCGGCCCGGCGCAGGAGCCGCGCCGGCAGGCGGTCATCGGTATACAGCGAGGCGATCGCATTGGTCGCCTCGTAGAGCGGCCGCGAGGCCAACCGGTGGCCGCGCTCGTACGCGGCCAGCCCGGACGGCGCGGCGATGTCGCGCCCCTGCCCCGCCGCCCTGCGCACGATCCCGGCCAGTCGATGCTGGCTCTGCAGGCCCAGATTGAAGCCATGGGCCGTCACCGGATGCATGCCGACCGCGGCATCGCCGATCAACGCGCAGCGGTCGCCAGCGAACGCGTGCGCGTAAACGCCCACCAGCGGATACGCGACCGGCCTGGCCAGCGGCCGCATCGCGCCCAGTCGATGCTCGAAGAACGCGCTGATGCTGCGGCCGAAGTCGCCTTCGTCCTGGGCGATCAAGCCTGCGATCTGGCGCGGCGGCAGGGTGATCACCGCCGAGGCCTGGTCGCCGTTGAGCGGCAGCAGCGCCATCGTGCGGCCATAGCCGAACCACTCCCAGGCCGTGTGCCGGTGCGGCACCTCGATCTGCATCCGGCACACCAGCATCGATTTGCCGAAGTCGCGCATCTGCGCCCCGATCCCCAGCAGGCGCCGGGTCGCGGAGAAGCGGCTGTCCGCGGCGACCACCAGGCGCGCGGCCAACTGACGGCCATCGGCCAGGGTGACCGTGCTGTGGGTGGGGCCGGGGGCGACGGCCGTCACGCTGGCCTGGTCCACGATGTCCAGCCCGGCCTGGGCCTGCACGCTCTGCCACGCGGCGCGGCGGATCAGATGATTCGGCACCAGCCAGCCCAGGTCATCGCCGGTACGCTCGTGCGCAGCGAAGGTCAGCGCGAACGGCGAGCCGCCGTCCATCACCTTGGCATCGCGCAGCGGGGAAATCTCGGCCGGGCCCAGCCGCTCCCACAGGCCCAACGATTCCAGGATCTGGCGCGAGGCGTGGGTCAGCGCGATCTCGCGGCCATCAAAGGTCGGGGCGGCCAGCGCCGCGCGCGGCTGCTGTTCGATCAGCGTCACGCTCAGGCCGGTATCGGCCAGCGCGCGTGCGAAGCACAGCCCGGTCGGGCCGGCACCCACCACCACCACATCCACAGACTGCATGATCCCATCCTGCCGTTACGTGTCAGGTGCAGCTTAGCGCCGCACCCCCAGTGGCGTCCTTGATCTGGATCAGGCGCGCCAGCACCCGTTCACAGCAACGCCCACAGCAGCATCACGATGCCCAGCAGCGAGACCAGCCACACCAGGCTGCGCACATAAGGCACGCCGGCGGCGTACAGCGGCAGGTAGATCAGGCGCGCCCAGAAATACAGCTGCACGGCCACGGCAGTCATCCCATCCTGGCGCTGGGTCAGCACCACCGCCAGCACTGCGGCCGCGAAGAACGGGAAGGTTTCCATGAAGTTGCTCTGCGCGCGCTGCAGGCGGCCGGCCAGCGGGCCCGGGGGTGGCATGGGCTGATCGCGCGCGGAGGCGTTCCAGCCGATGCCGCGCTCGCGGGTGATCAGCGTGGAGGGCGCGAACACGTGCACCAGGCCGAGCACCATCGACCACACCAGCATCTGGATCTCGATACTCATCTGCGCAGGCTCCGGCAATCAGGGGGTGGCGGCACGCACGCTGTAACCGGCCAGGCGCCAGATGCGGTCTTCGTCGAACCGGAAGGAGACCAGTTCGCGCACCGGCTGGGCACTGTTGGCAAAGCGTGTGGGGAAACTGACGTTGATGTAGAGCCCTTCGGGAACGGTTGCCCCGGCGGCGTACTTGACCCGGGTCACCACCGGTTGGCCGCGCGAGGCCAGTGCGCCAAGGCGTTGGCGATCAGCGGTGAGCTGGCTGACGAACGCCTGCTCGGTCACCGACTTCTTCGCCACGGCCGAAGCGCCTTTCCACGCCTCGCCGGCGCGGTTGGCATCGACCAGCTTGGCCACCTGCAACGCGGCGGCGGTCATTTCCGCATCCTGCTTCTGCACCTGCGCCTGCTGCGCCGGGCTCAGTGCCGGACGCGCTGCGGGCGCGGCCGCAGGCGCGGAGCGTGCCGGCGCGGGTGCAGGGGTGGCCGGTGGTGGCGCCTGGGCCAGCGTGGCGAAAGGCAGCAGAGCGGACAACAGCAGCAGCGGAACACGCATCAGGACACCGTTGGCTGGAAGGAACGGGCCCAGTCTACGGGAAGCACGTGAGTCCTCCGTCAGTTGCGTTCGGCGGCCTCGGCCGATGCCGGACGGGCGTCACCGAGGGTCCGCTCGGCGGTCTCCGGCTGGTCCGGGGCCACGGTGGTCGGCAGCAGAGTGGAGACATCGATTTCCGACAGCGGACTCTCGTCCGGACACGTCTCGTCGGGGAAACCGAAGCGCTGCTTAAGCGCCTGCCCGCAGCTGTTGACGGCCTCCAGCTCGCTGCCCTCGCGCTTGCACTCCTGATCGAAGGCGACCAGGAAGGCATCCTTGCGGCGCACGAACGCATCGCCGCATTTGCGCATCTGCTTGATCCGCTCCAGATCGTCCTGCACGGCGTTGGTGCCGTCCAGCCCGAACTGACGCAGCTCCTCGGCGGTCAACAGGCGCAGGCTGCGGTTGGGCACGGTCATCATCAGGTCGGCCACGCCCACCGCCACGCCGTTGCGCTGCAGGTAATCCTTCACGTTGTCATAGACCTCGTGGAGTTCGCGGTTGAGTTCAGCGCGCGAGGTCGCCTTGGAACTGATCCGCATCATGCGATGGATGCCGACCTTGCCCGAGACCAGCCGGTTGTCGCCGGCGGCGAGCACGAACACGCAGGCACTGTGGCAGACCGAGCCTTCGCGCACCCAGATCGTCCAGTTGGATTCACCGATGCGGTCGCCGGCCACGATGGCGGCTTCGACCTGGCCACCACTGGAATCCAAATCCAGGATGCGCCGCGAAATCCGCTGCGCATCGGCGACCACCGCCAGCCGGGCGACCAGCTCGGAGAAGCCCGGATTGATCTTGCCCACATAGCGCACGCGCAGCAGGCCGCGCTCGGCGCAGGGCTGCAGCGCGGCCTCGATGCTGGCCCGGTCCAGCGCCTCCAGCGGGGCGCCATCGCCGGCGTCACCGGCGTAGTCGGTATCGCAGCTGATCCACGCCTTGCCGTTTTCCAGCGCGGCCTGCGGCCAGCTCAGGTCGCCCCGCTTGGGCGCGGGCGGCGGCGGTGGCGGCGCATCGGCTGCATTGATGGACACCATGTGATCGCCATCGGCCGTCTGCGCCCGCACGGCCTTGTCGGCGGCGGTGACATTGCCCGGGTTCTCCAGCTGGCTGCAACCGGCCAGGCCCAGGTACAACAACGGCAACCACCACGACTTGAGCAACATGGACAACCCGGAATCCTTGCAAGGGGGGAATGCGCGGCAAAATGAGCGCGCACGCACAGTCTAGTGCGCGGCCGGCGCATCGCGGCAACCTGTCCTGAACCGGGCGACCCCGGCGTGGCATTGCTGTCCGAAAATGGCGAGCCAGGCCCGGGCGGCGGGCATAGACTGGCCCCCATGGAGACCGCCCTGCCCCTGGACCACACCGCCTGCGAACGTGCCCGCCTGGCCCGCGACGCGCGCTTTGACGGGGTGTTCTTCACCGCCGTGCGCAGTACCGGCATCTACTGCCGTCCGGTCTGCCCGGCACCGGCGCCGAAGCCTTCCAATGTCACCTACTACCCGACCGCGGCCGCCGCAGCGGCAGCCGGTTACCGCCCCTGCCTGCGCTGCCGTCCCGAGCTGGCGCCCGAGGCCCAGGACGCGCTGGACAATGAAACCCTGCAGCGCGCGTTGGCGCTGATCCATGAGGGTTATCTGCAGGATCAACCGGTCGCCGATCTGGCCGCGCACGTCGGCCTGAGTGCCCGCCAGCTGCAGCGCCTGTTCGTCGCCCGCCTCGGCGCCGCGCCAGCGCAGATCCACGCCACGCGGCGGCTGCTGCTGGCCAAGCAATTGCTGACCGAAACCGCGCTCCCCGTGACCGATGTCGCGATGGCATCGGGCTACAACAGCCTGCGCCGTTTCAACGCGGCCTTCCTGGATGGCTGCGGCATGCCCCCGACCGCGATCCGCCGCCAGCGTGGCGCGCTGACCGATGGCGCGCTCACGCTGCGCCTGGGCTATCGGCCGCCGCTCGATTTCACCGCGATGCTCGGTTTCCTGCGCCGCCGCGCGATTCCCGGCATCGAGCAGATCGGCACGGACAGCTACCAGCGCGTGATCGGGCCGCCCGAGCGCCCCTCACTGCTGAGCGTGACCGCCGATCCACGGCGCCCCGAACTGCTGCTGCAGCTGGGCCAGGTCGATCCGCGCGCGATTCCGGGCATCGTCCGGCGCGTGCGGCGCATCTTCGATCTGGATGCAGATCTGCTCAGGGTGCACGCCACGCTGATGCAGGAGCCGCTGCTCGCTGCGGGCATCGCGCAGCGCCCGGGGCTGCGCGTGCCCGGCGGTTGGGATGGCTTTGAAGTGGCCGTGCGCGCCGTGCTCGGCCAACAGGTCAGCGTGGCCGCCGCCGCGACGCTGGCACGCCGCGTGGTGGACCGCTTCGGGGCCACCCTGGAAGGCATGCCGGCAGGACTGGACCGCCAGTTCCCCTCGCCCGCGGTGCTGGCCCAGGCGCCGCTGGAAACGATCGGCCTGCCGCGTACCCGGGCCGCCACCGTGCGCGGTGTCGCCCAGGCGGTGGTCGAGGGCCGGCTCGATTTTGGCGCCGGCCAGTCGTTGGCCGGCTTTGTCGAACGCTGCGTCGCCCTGCCCGGGATCGGCCCATGGACCGCGCATTACATCGCGCTGCGCGCCTTGGCCCTGCCCGATGCGTTCCCCGCCGGCGATCTGGTCCTGCAACAGGTGCTCGGCGATGGCACGCGCTTGAGCGAGCGCGCCACCGAGGCACGTTCGCAATCGTGGCGCCCCTGGCGCGCCTACGCCGTTCTGCACCTGTGGCACCTGGCCACCCCTGCTCCGGGAGTTCCCTCATGACCCTGCTCTACGACACCTTCGACAGCCCGATCGGCGCCCTCACCGTGGCCGGCGACAGCCAGGGCATCCACCACATCCTGTTCGAGAACAACCGTTACGACGCCAAAGGCCGCGAGCACTGGCAGCGCGACGCCCACGCCCTGCGCGGCGCACGCGGGCAGCTGCTGGAGTACCTGCGCGGCGAACGCATGCGCTTCGATCTGCCACTCGCCCCGCACGGAACGCCGTTCCAGCTGCGCGTGTGGAAAGCGCTGGCCGATATTCCCTTCGGCCAGACCTGGAGCTACGTCGAACTGGCGCGTCACATCGATCACCCCACCGCCAGCCGCGCAGTCGGTGCCGCAAATGGCCGCAATCCGCTGCCGATCGTGCTGCCCTGCCACCGCGTGATCGGCGCCGGGGGCGCATTGACCGGTTTCGGCGGCGGACTGGAAACCAAGGCGGCCCTGCTGCAGCTGGAAGCCCGGCGCGATTCATTGTTCGCGTAGCTGCAGGTCATGCGTCATGCGTGGCGTGTGCCATTGGTTGTCTTCGACGCGTCACCGCCACGCACTATCATGGCGCGATGATTTCCGCTCGCCTTTCCCTGGCGCTTGCCGCCGCTCTTTCGTTGGCCGCCTGCGCCACGACATCATCCACCTCGCCTGTCGCGCCTGTCGCCAGCGCAGCGCCGAGTGTCCCGGCCGCGCAGCAGAAAGTGCTGTTGATCTCCATCGATGGCCTGCGGGCGGACATGCTCGATCGGGGCATCACCCCGAACATCAGCCGGCTTGTCCACGAGGGTGTGCGGGCGCAATGGATGACACCGTCGTATCCGGCACTGACCTTTCCCAATCACTACACGATCGTGACCGGACTGCGCCCGGATCACCACGGCATCATCCACAACAGCATGCACGAGGACGGACTGGGCCAGTTCCAGCTGCACATGCGCGATTCGGTGGCCGACTCGCGCTGGTGGGGCGGTGAGCCGATCTGGGTCGGTGCGGAAAAGGCCGGCCTACGTACTGCCGTGTGGTCCTGGCCTGGCAGCGAAGCCGCGATCCAAGGCATCCGCCCCAGCCAGCTGCATGGTTACGATGAAGCCGTGGCCCTGCCCGATCGCGTTGACCAGGTGCTGGGCTGGCTGGGCCAGCAGGGCCCGCAGGCGCCGCGCCTGGTCACGTTGTACATGGAGCAGGTCGACAAGGCCGGCCACAATCACGGCCCGGAATCTCCGGCGTACGCCGCCGCGGTGGCATTGGCCGACAGCGCGCTGGGTCGCCTGCTCGATGGTCTGCAGGCCGATGGACTGGCCGATACCACCAACGTGATCCTGGTGTCCGATCACGGGATGGCCAGCGTACCGGCTGGCCACGTGGTGGCGACCGAAGACATGATCGATCCGACGATTGCCCGCGACATTTCGGTAGGGCAGTCGATCGGGTTCGCGCCCTTGCCAGGCAAGCAGGCCCAGGCCGAGCAGATCCTGCTGGGCGCGCATGCGAACTACGATTGCTGGACGCGTGAAACCCTGCCGGCGCGTTGGAAGTACGGCAGCAACCCGCGCATTCCACCGATCATCTGCCAGATGCATGAGGGCTGGGATGCCCTGACCCGGGAGCGGATGGCCAAACGCGGCCCAGGTGACCGGGGTTCGCACGGCTATGACAACGCCCTGCCGTCGATGCGCGCGGTGTTCGTCGCGCGCGGTCCGGCATTCAAGCAGGGGCAGTCGCTGCCTGCCTTCGACAACGTGGATGTGTATCCGCTGCTGACCCGCCTGCTCGGCATTCCGGCCGCACCCAATGACGGCAACCCCGAACGCCTGCTGCCCGCCCTGCGCTGAGGCGATCCCGGCGCGCAGGCAAAAAAAAACGCGGCGCAAGCGCCGCGTTTTTCATGGACCCGCCTGGCTGGATCAGCCGGCCTTGGCCACCGCTTTCTTGGCAACGGCCTTCTTGGCCGGCGCCTTCGTCACGGTCTTCTTGGCAACCGGCGCAGCTGCGCCCACGGCCGCCTTGCTCACGACGTGCGAACGCGAATTGCCGTAGCTGGCATTGAAGCGCTTGCCCTTGGCGGTCTTGCGGTCACCCTTACCCATGTCGTAACTCCTTAGTCTGAATGCTGCGAAATCTGATTACCCCGTACTGACACGGGTTCGGCGGGGCCGCCCTCTCAGGCGCCCCCGCGCACGATCGGAAAGCCTACCATGCGCGCTCTCAATGAGCACAGCTGGCGTCGTGGACGTGGCCGTGGTTCAGCCGCAGATTCACCAGATGGGCCACACCGACCAGCACGCCGCCCAGGGTCATCACCACCGCATGCGGCACCGCCGAGTGGTGCAGCGGGTCGTACAACAGCCCCGCCCAGAGGGCGCTCAGGCCTGGAATCAGGAAGCCCAGCGCGCGCAATGCGCCATGACGGCGCCAGCCCCAGACCAGGCTGAACAGGCCCAGCAGGGTCACGAAGCTGACCAGGGCCAGCTCCACCCCGTCGCTCATCCACACGGACAGGCCGAGCGATGGCGCAGCGGCCAATAGCACCGGAAGCACAGCGCAGTGCACGGCACACAGCAGCGAGCCGGTGGCACCGAAACGATCCAGCAGATGGCGAACTCGAGCGAACAGGGGCATGACTTCCAGCAGGGTCGGCGAAGCGTTATGGAATAATATAACATCAATCCCGACGCGCACCCTGCCTCCCCCTGACTTGCCCTCTACCCGTCCCATGACGGGATTCGCGCGCCCCACCATTGATACATTGTAACAATTGACCGAAGGCCCTTGCCCTATGCGCTCCAGCTCCCTCCTGCTCAAACCCCATGCCCTCTCCCTGGCCCTTGCCGCGGCGATACTGCCTTCGCTGGCGCTTGCCGCCGATGACGCCAGCAGCCACCGTGACCGTCACCTGACCGAACTGTCCACCGTGAAGGTCACCGCCTCGCCGCTGCAGGGCGATGCCGAATCGCTGGCCCGCCCGGTCGACGTGCTGGCCGGTGAGCGCCTGGACGAGCAGAAGGCCGGCACCCTTGGCGACACCGTGGCCAAGCTGCCCGGCGTGCAGAGCACGTTCTTCGGCCCCGGTGTCGGCCGCCCGATCATCCGGGGCCAGGAAGGCCCGCGCGTGGCGGTGCTGTCCAACGGCATGGGCAACATGGATGCCTCCACCGTGAGCGCCGACCATGCCACTAGCATCGAACCCTTCCTGGCCGATCAGATCGAAGTGCTCAAAGGCCCGGCCACCCTGCTGTTCGGCAGCGGCGCAATCGGCGGCGCGGTGAACGTGGTCGATGGCCGCATCGCCCGCGAATTGCCGGACCGTCCGCTCAGCGGCCGCGCCGAACTGCGTGGCAACTCGGTCAACGACGAGCGCAGCGGCATGTTCCGGCTGGATGGTGTCAGTGGCAACGTCGTGCTGCATGTCGATGGCCTGGTCCGCAATGGCGATGACTACCGGATTCCCGGCTATGCCGTGATCGATGGCCTGGAAGACCACAGCGGCCACGACCACGAGGAAGGCGATTCGGACGAGCCGCGCCGCGGCCGCCTGGACAACAGCTCGGTCCGCACCCGCGCCGGCGGCGTCGGTGCCACGTGGCTGGGCGATGACGGCTACTTCGGCGTCTCGGCCAGCACCTACCGCACCAACTACGGCATTCCCAACGGCGCGCACGTGCATGCCGAGGACGACCACGGTCATGACCACGATCATGATCACGACCATGGCGACGAGGAAGAAGGCGACGAGCATGACGTCCGCATCGACATGGTGCAGAACCGCTTCGAGACCAAGGCAGGCATTTACAACCCGGTCTCGTTCCTGAAGAACATCAACCTGCGCACGGCCTATACCGATTACGAGCATGTGGAGCTGGAGGCCGGCACGCCGTCCACGCGCTTCACCAACCGCGGGATCGAGGGCCGGCTGGAAGCCGTGCAGCAGCAGATGGGCGGCTGGGACGGCGCCTTCGGCCTGCAGTTCGGCAACAGCGACTTCGCCGCGAAGGGCGAGGAAGCGTTCGTGCCGGATACGGGGACGAAGAACATCGGTCTGTTCGTGCTGCAGGAGAAGCAGTTCGGTCCGTTCAAGCTGGAATTGGGCGGTCGCCATGACCAGGTGAAGCTGGACCCGACCGGCGACTACCGCGCGCGCAAATTCGATGCCACGAACCTGTCCGCGGCCGGCATCTGGACGCTCAACGATGCCGTGGATCTGCGCTTCGGCATCGACAGCTCCGAGCGCGCGCCGACCAACGAAGAGCTGTATGCGGCCGGTGCGCACATCGCGACGCGTTCGCTGGAGATCGGCGATGCGAACCTGAAGACCGAACGCGGGCAGCGGGTCGAACTGGGCATCCATACCCACAGCGACCGCGTCGACTTCTCCGCCTCGATCTACCAGACCAAGTTCAAGGACTTCATCTATCTGGCGGAGACGGGGGTGGTGGAATCGCTGCCGGTGCGTCTGTGGACGCAGCAGGACGCAACCTTCAAGGGCGCCGAGGCCGAAGCGCTGTTCCATCTGTTCGAGGGCAACGCGGGCGATTGGGATCTGCGGGTGTTCGGCGACTATGTGAAGGCGGAGCTGGACGGCAGTGGCAGCCGCAACGTGGACATCGCCGTGCCGCACGGCGACCACAACCACAATTACACCGTAGAGTTGGCCAACACCGGTTACCTGCCGCGGATCGCGCCGGGCCGGGTGGGCGCGGACCTGCGCTGGTCGCGTGACGGCTGGCGGGCATCGGTGGGCGCGGTGCGTTACAGCAGCCAGAAGGATGTGGCGCAGAACGAGGATCCGAGCAAGGGCTACACGCTGGTGGACGCACACCTGGCCTACCGCTGGGACCGCAACGACAGCAACAGTTACGAGATCTTCCTGGACGGCAGCAACCTGACCAACCAGGAAGTGCGCCCGCACACCTCGCTGCTGCGCGACTACTCCCCCCTGCCGGGCCGCGGCGTCGCCTTCGGCATCCGCGCGTACTTCTGATCGACTTGCGGGATTTCTGTATCGCTAAAGGGGGGGCCGAATGGCCCCTCCTTTTGTCGCAAATGGCACGAACTTCAAGGAGTGGTGCGCCTCCACCAGATCCCCATCGGCGCCTCAGCTAGACTTATCCAGAATGCGATTCAATGTTCAACTGTAGGAGACATCCACATGGCTCTGAGCCTCGGCGCGGATCTGGAAGAGCGCTTCCTTGCCATAGCCAAGCGCGGGAGAACCGCGTGGCTGACGGGAGATATTGCTGAGGCGGAGCATCATTTCCTTGAAGGCTGGGGAATGATCCCTGAGCCGAAATCTGCGTATGACTACGGGCAGATGTCATCGTATGGCATTGCGGTCTTCTATCGCGACACCGCCCAGTTTGAGAAGGCCAAGGAGTGGGCAGCGATGGCCAGAAACACTTATGGAGAAGGCGAAGCCTCGACCGAGTACATGGATGAGCTTGCCGCCACCATCGAGTTCGAATCGGGAAACCTGGATGCGGCCTTCGCCCTGTTCGAGCCTCAGTATCGGAAGTACGGCCGTCGCGTCTTTGAGGGCCATAAGAAGGAGTTCATCGATTTTATCAAGAGCAGAAAGAAGACAGGATAAGCGCCCAGCGCGTGGAACTTGGCATCCGCCTCCACAGCGAGCGCCTGGACTTCTCTGCGACTACCAGACCAAATTCACGGACTTCATCCACCTGGCCGACACCGACGCTAACGAAAACCTGCCGGTCCGTCCGCGCCTTGACTCAGCAGGACGCGGTGTTTCCGCGGATCCTCGGCGTCGCGTTCGGCATCCGCGCGTACTTCTGATCGATTCATTGGGTGGTTGTGTTACCCGAGGGGGCCGAAAGGCCCCCTTTTTTGTGCGCGGCCATCGGCGTGCTTTGCCCTGCCCGCACACTGTGGCAACGTGCACACCGAGCGTGCCGTTCGCCCACGCCCTGCCTGCCGGAGCCGACGCATGAGTACGTCCACCGCCGCCACGCGTGCCCCCTCCATGCACTGGGGACTGTTGGTCGCCGCCTCGGCGATCCTGATGGTCACCATGGGCGTACGCCAGACCTCCGGCCTGTATGTCGATCCCATCCACCGCGGCACCGGCGTCAGCATCGTCGAGATCAGCTTTGCGCTGGCCATCGGCCAGTTTGTCTGGGGCGCGGTGCAACCCGTCTTTGGCGCCGTTGCCGACCAGCGCGGCGCATTGCCCGTGCTCATCGTCGGCGCCCTGCTGCTGGCGGCCGGGCTGCTGCTCGCCCCGCTGCTGACCAGCCCGCTGGGGATGACCTTCACCCTTGGCCTGCTGATGGCCGCCGGTGCCGGAGCCGGCAGCTTCTCGGTCCTGATCGGCGCCACTGCCCACCGTCTTCCGGCCGAAAAGCGATCGTTCGCCGCCGGTCTCATCAATGCGGGCGGCTCGCTGGGCCAGTTCGTGTTCGCGCCGCTGGTCCAATGGATCATCGGCACCGCCGGCTGGGCGCGCGCCATGATCACCATGGCCGTCATCACCCTGCTCTCGCTGCCACTGGCCTGGCCGCTGCGCCGCCGCGCAGGCGACCATGCGCCCATTGCCGGGGCGGCCGACGATGACGGCCTGGGCGCGCAGCTTCGCATCGCCGCCCGCGACCGCAGCTACTGGTACCTGCACCTGGGCTTTTTCACCTGCGGCCTGCACATTGCCTTCCTCGTCACCCATCTGCCAGGCGAGATCGCCCTGTGCGGCCTGTCGCCGACCGTCGCCTCGTCGTCGATCGCCCTGATCGGGCTGTTCAACGTTGCCGGCAGCCTGATCGTCGGCGCCCTCGGCCAGCGCTACCGCATGAAGTACCTGCTGTTCTGGATGTACGCCAGCCGCGCCGTGATGATCGGCATCTATCTCGTCTCGCCGCCGACCGCGCTGACCTTCTACCTCTTCTCCGCCGCGCTCGGCTTCACCTGGCTGGCCACGGTGCCGCCCACCGCCGGCCTGGTCGGCAAGCTGTTCGGCCCGCGCTATCTGGGTACGTTGTTCGGCCTGACCCTGCTTTCGCACCAGTTGGGCGGCTTCTTCGGGGCGTGGCTCGGCGGCCTGGCGCTGGCCCACACCGGCAACTATCTATGGATGTGGTATGCGGACATGGGCCTGGCCGTGATCGCCGCGCTGATCAACCTGCCGATCCGCGAAGCCCGCCTCGGCTGCCACGGCCTCCCTGCGCCGCGCTGACTCACCCGCCATCGACATTGCCCAGCGCGCGCCAACCAGGACGCGCCGAACCCGACACGCCCCCTTCCGCGCCGGACAGTTCTGTCCGATGATGCGTACATGCCTACCCAACGTGCCGATGCGGCGGCCCGCCGCGCCCAGATCCTCGACGCTGCCGATGCCGTGTTCGGCCAGCATGGCGTGAACGCACCGCTGGACCTGGTGGTCGAACGTGCCCAGGTCGGCCGGGCCACGCTGTACCGCAACTTCCCCGACCGCACCGCACTGGTCGAGGCGCTGCTCCAGCGCACCGTCAACCGCATCGCGCGCCAGGTACAGAGCCTGGGCGATCGCGACGACGCGCTGTTCGAGGTGCTCGAAGGCATGGCCAACCGAATCGTCCAGTCGCCCGCGCTGTCGGACTACTGGCGCGCGGTGGATCCCGATCAGATACCGATCCGGGCCGCGCGCGAGACCATCTACGAACTGCTGCGCGAACCGATCGCCCGCGCGGTCGCCGCCGGCCTGTGCCGCCCGGACCTGGAAACGACGGACATTTCACTCATCTCAGGCATGCTGGGAGCCGCGCTGCGTGGCAAGACGCGTGACGAACGCGCCCGGCTGGCCACGCGCGCCCTGCAATTGCTGCGTGGCGGATTGCGGGGGCCTGCCGACGGGGAGGGATGATGCCGCAGTACCTCAAGCCGGTTCCGGACTGGGAGGAGCACGAAAAACCGACCCTGCCGGGCTCGGCTTCGATGCCGTGGCATCCGCCGCACCGCCGCCTCGCCTACGCCCTGGTTGCGCTGCTGGTCGGCATCACCGGCGGCCTGGGCAACGCCCTGGTCAGCGCCAACCTGCCGTTCCTGCAGGGCCAGCTCGGGCTGACCCCGGCGCAGGGCAGCTGGCTGGTGGCCGCCTATGCAATGGTCAATGTCACCGCCAACTTGCTCGCCTTCAAGTTCCGCCAGCAGTACGGCATCCGCCTGTTCGCCGAGATCGGGCTGGGCCTGTATGCCGCGCTTGCGGTACTGCACCTGTTTGTCGGCACCTTTGAAACCACCGTGCTGATGCGCGCGGCCAGCGGCTTCGCCGGCGCGGCCTGCAGCACCCTGGGCACGCTGTACATGCTGCAGTCGCTGCCGCGCAAATACACCGGCAACCTGCTGGTGGTCGGCGTCGGTATCGCGCAGTTGGCCGTGCCGATCGCCTGGCTGGTCTCGCCGGGCCTGGTCGATACCGGGCAGTGGCACAACCTGTATCTGTTCGAGGCCGGCCTGGCGCTGTGCGCATTCGCCGCCGTGGTGGTGCTCAAGCTGCCGCCCGGTGCGCAGATCAAGGCCTTCGAGCCGCTGGACTTCCTCACCTTTGCCCTGCTTGCTCCCGCGGTCGGCTTGCTCGTGGTGGTGCTCGCGCAGGGCTACACGCGCTGGTGGCTGGACACGCCATGGCTGGGCTGGGCGCTGGTCGCCTCGATCGCGCTGTCCACCACCGCTTTCATCATCGAACACTACCGCCGCAATCCGCTGCTGCAGACACGGTGGTTGGCCAGCCTGCCGGTGATCCACTTCATCATCGGCGCGTTCCTGATCCGCTTCCTGACCACCGAGCAGTCCTACGGCGTGGTCGGCCTGATGCGCACGCTGGGCATGGGCCCGGACCAGATGCGCCCGTTGTTCGCGGTGATCCTGGCCGGCGTGATCACCGGCATCGCCGCCAGCTCGCTGACCTTCGGGCCGAAGCGGCTGATCCCGCAGCTGCTGATGGCGATCCTGCTGCTCGGCAGCGCCGCCCTGCTCGACCAGAGCCGCACCAGCCAGGACCGTCCCCACGACTTTTTCGCCAGCCAGTTCCTGGCCTCGGTCGGCGCCGGCATGTTCATGGGACCGCTGATCATGCTCGGCATCACCCAGGCGCTGAAACAGGGCGTGGACCACATGATCACCTTCCTGGTCACGCTCTCCATTACCCAGACCCTGGGCGGTCTGGCCGGCTCGGCCGTGCTGGGCACCTATCAGCTGCACCGCGAACAGGTGTATTCCGGCGCGCTGGTCAGCCAGCTGGATCCGGCCGACAACGTGGTCGCCCAGCGCCTGAAGCAGCAACAACAGGTTTACGCCAGGCTGATCACCGATCCGGTGCAGCGCAGCGCGCAGGGCACCGCGCAGCTGGCCCAGATCACCCGCCGCGAAGCCAACGTTCGCGCGTTCAATGACGTGTTCGCGCTCAGCGGGCGCGTCGCGCTGGTCTTCCTTGGCTGGTTGCTGCTGCTGGCGGTCCGCACCGCCGTGCTCAAGCAATGGCGCAAACGCCACGCGCCGACACCTCCCCTTTCCGCGCCGACGCCTGGCAGCGTCGCGCCCCGATGAGCCCGCCCATGTCGACCCAACCTCCGCACGACGATAACGCCCCGGAAAACGTCAATCCGCCGCCACCGACCGACGCCGCGCCCGCTCCCGCGCCGCCACCGGCGGCCGCGCCCTCCGGCGTGCCCAAGTACCTCAAGCCGAGCCTGCGGAGTGTCATCATCATGATCGTGATCGCGCTGATCGGCATCGCACTGATCCTGCGCGCGTGGTCGCTGTGGCCGTTCGAAACCTCGCGGGTGACCACCGACAATGCCTATGTGCGCGGCCAGATCACCGTGCTGGCACCACAGGTCAGCGGCTACGTCACCGAGGTGCTGGTGAAGGACTTCCAGCACGTCAAACAGGGCGAGCCACTGCTGCGCATCGACGACCGTATCTACCGCGAGAAAGTCGTCCAGGCCGAAGCCGATCTGGACAGCGCCAAGGCGGCACTGGCCAACTCCGATCAGTCGCAGGCGCAGAACCGGGCGCAGATCCAGGCGGCGCAGGCCAACCTCTCCGCCGGCCAGGCCGAGCTCTCGCGCTCGCGCACCGAACTCAAGCGCTACGAAGAGCTTGCCGCCCAGCAGCTGGTCGCCCTCAACGACCGCGACAAGTTCCGCACCACCACCCAGTCCGCGCAGGCCAGCGTGCTGCAGTCGCAGGCGCAGATCCGCATCGCCGAAGAAACCCTGACCTCCACCCAGGTTGCCCGCAAAGGCCTGGAAGCCCGCGTCGAAACCGCCCAGGCCCAGCTTGAGCTGGCGAAGATCGACCTCGCCAACACCGTGATCCAGGCGCCGCGCGACGGCCAGGTCAGCGAGGCCTCGGTGCGCCTGGGCCAGTACGTCACGGCCGGCTCGCAGCTGCTGTTCCTGGTCCCCGACGCCCTGTGGGTGGTGGCCAACTTCAAGGAAGGCCAGACCTGGAAGATGCGCATCGGGCAACCGGCCACCTTCTCCGTGGATGCCTTCGACGGTCAGAAACTGCATGGCCACATCGAACAGATCGCGCCGGCGACGGGCTCGGAATTCAGCGTCCTGCGTCCGGACAACGCCAGCGGCAACTTCACCAAGGTGGTCCAGCGCCTGCCGATCCGCATCGCCATCGACCCCGACCAACCGCTGGCCCCGCGCCTGCGCCCCGGCATGTCGGTGATCGTCAAGGTGGATACCGCCGCAGAAGTAAATGAGCCGGCCGGTGCGAAGCGGTGACGCGCTTGCAGCCTTTCCTCGCCCCAGGCTGCGTTACATCCGCTCTCGTGCAGAAACGAAAACGCCGCGCAGATGCGCGGCGTTTCAACATCAACAGCGTACCGACCAACGGTCGGTACCTACCGGCGGATGCAGCACCATGCGGTCGGTGCCTGCCTTACCCAGCACACCGCGCGCACAGGCCATGCACTTCCAGCGTCTGCGCCTGCGGCTGGAACCCGAGCTCCTTGGCCCGCTTTTCCAGCTGACTGACAATTTCCTTGTCCTCCAGCTCCACCGCGCTGTGGCAGCTGTTGCAGATCAGGAACGGCACCGAATGCTGGGCACTGCTCGGATGGTGGCAGGCCACGAAGGCATTCACCGATTCCAGCTTGTGCACGAAGCCATTGGCCATCAGGAAATCCAGCGCGCGGTACACCGTCGGCGGGGCGTCGGCACCGACGCCCTTGCCATTGCGCACCCACTCCAGCAACTCATACGCCTTGACCGGTTTCCCGGCCTCGGCGATCAGGCGCAGCACGTTCGCGCGGATCGGCGTCAGCCGCAGCCCGCGTTCCGAGCACACGCGTTCGACCACCTTCACGAAGTCGGAGGCGTCGTGAACGTGATGGTGCGGAGCGGTACAAGCGGTCTTGGCGGACATGCGCGGTCTCCTGTGGTCAGGCCGTCGGTACTTTAGTGAGTGCGACCTCGATGCGTTTCAAGGCCTCTTCACGCCCGGCCAGGAACACCGTCTGCGAAATGTCGGGGCTGACCTGGGTGCCGGTGATGGCCACGCGCAGCGGCTGCGCCACCTTGCCCATGCCGATCTCCAGCGCCGTGGCAACGTCGTGCAGTGCCGCCGAAACGCTCTCCACCGTCCACTCGCCGGCCGCGCCCAACAGCTCGCGGGCCTTACCCAGCGCCAGTTCCGCACCCGGCTTGAAGTGCTTGGCCACCGCCGCTTCGTCGTACTCGGTCAGCGGCTGGTACCAGACCACCGCCTTCTCGGCCATTTCCTTCAGCGTCTGCACGCGGTCGCGCAGCGCCACTACCACATCCGCCGGCGCCGGACCGGCGTTCAGGTCCAGGCCCAGCTTGTTCAGCTGGTAGACCAGGTGCGGGGCAATGCTCTCCGGCGTTTCGGTCTTCAGGAAGTGCTGGTTGACCCAGCCCAGCTTGGCCATGTCCAGGCGCGCGGCCTTGGAGTTGCAGTTGGTCACGTCGAACAGATCGATCAGCTCCTGGCGGCTGAACAGCTCCTGGTCACCGTGCGACCAGCCCAGTCGGGCCAGGTAGCTCAGCAGCGCGTCGGGCAGGTAGCCGGCGTCCTTGTACTGCATCACATCGGCCGCGCCGGTGCGCTTGGACAGCTTGGCGCCCTGCTCGTCCAGGATCATCGGCATATGGCCGAACTTCGGCACGGGCGCACCAATGCCCTCGTACAGATTGATCTGGCGGGGGGTGTTGTTGATGTGGTCGTCGCCGCGGATGACCTCGCTGATGCGCATGTCCCAATCATCCACCACCACCGCGAAGTTGTAGGTGGGGAACCCGTCCGGACGGAAGATCACCATGTCGTCCAGTTCGCTGTTGGCGATCTCGATACGGCCCTTGATCAGGTCGTCGAACACCACCGTGCCCTCCAGCGGATTCTTGAAGCGGATCACGCGGTTCGGGTCGTCCTTGTACGGCAGGCCCAGATCGCGCGCGGCGCCGTTGTAACGCGGCTTTTCCTGCTTGGCCATGGCGGCCTCGCGCATCGCGTCCAGTTCTTCCTTGGTCTCGTAGGCGTAATACGCCTTGCCCTGCGCGACCAGCTGCTCGGCCACTTCCTGGTAACGGGCCACGCGCTGGGTCTGGTAGATCGGGCCTTCGTCGTAGCCCAGGCCCAGCCATTCCATCGCCTCCAGGATCGCGTCGATCGCGCCCTGGGTGCTGCGCTCGCGGTCAGTGTCTTCGATGCGCAGCACGAATTCGCCGCCACGGTGACGGGCCTCCAGCCAGCAGTACAGCGCAGTGCGGGCGCCACCGATGTGCAGGTAGCCGGTGGGACTGGGGGCAAAACGGGTGCGGCAGGTCATGGGGGGCTCAGGGCGGGAAACGGAATCCGGGCAATTTTACCCCGCCCCGGCCGCAAACCGGGCACTCCTCGCCCGGGATGGCGTGGACCGCCCGTTCCAGGCGGTCCACGCGTTGGCCCTCAGGGGGTCAGCAACGGCTTGCGCGGCAGCTTTTCATCGCGCATCGCCGCGTTGTAGACGAACGAAGCCACGATCGCGGCGGCCTGCTTCAGGTCCTCCGGCTCGGCGTGGTCCCAGGTATCCAGGTTGCTGTGGTGGACGTTGGTGAAGTAGTCCAGCCGGTCCTGGATGAACTGGAACCCGGGCAGGCCGACGCGATCGAACGCGATGTGGTCGGTGCTGCCGGTATTGCGGGTCGCCACGGTGGTCGCGGCCACGTCATGGAACGGGGCCAGCCACGCTTCGAAGATCGGCACCGCGGCCAGGTTCTCCTGCGCGTAGATGCCGCGGAAGCGGCCCGAGCCGTTGTCCATGTTGAAGTACGCCGAGAACTTGTCGTAATCGCGCTGGCGCTGCAGGGCGCCGGTGGGTTCACGCATCGAGGCCGGCAACTTGAGCTGCGCCGGGTCGGTCGGCTCGGGGTAGCGCGCGAAGTGCCTGGACACGTAATCCTGCGAGCCGATCAGGCCCTGCTCCTCGCCACTCCACAGCGCCACGCGGATGGTGCGCCTGGGCTTGGCGCCCACCGCCTTGAGGATGCGCATGGCTTCCATCATCACCGCCACGCCGGCGGCATTGTCGGCTGCGCCGGTGCCGGTGTGCCAGGAATCCATGTGCGCGCCCAGCATGACGATCTCGTCCGCCTTGCCGCTGCCGCGGATTTCGGCCAGCGTGTTGTAGCCGGGCTTGTCCTGCTCGTCGGTGAAGCGGGCCTCGACATTCACGCGCAGCTTGACCGCCTGCTTCTGGTCCACCGCGCGCACCAGCTGGTTGTAGTGCTCGGCCATCATCGCCAGCTCGGGCACGCCGACCGGTTCACCGGCCTTGCGCGAGCCGCCGCCACCGACACGGATGATGCCGTTGTCCCAGCCGCTGATGCTGATCGTGGCCAGCACGCCCTGCTCGGCGAAGAACGCATTGGTGGCGCGGGTCAGCTCCTGCTTTTCAAGGTATTCCTTGGCCTTCTTGGCACGGTCGGCCTTGGCATCGGCGACGTCCTTGGGCACCGCGAAGACCTGCAGCTCGGCCAGGCCGGCGTCGTCGTGGCGGTGCGAATCGGACGTGGTGGCCCGCTCGTAATCGCGTGCATCGTTGAGCAGCAGGATCTTGCCGGCGAGCTTGCCCTTGTACTGATCCAGGTCGGCCAGCTTCTTGATCTCGACCTTGATCACCTCGCCTTCCACGGGGCCGTTGGTGCCCGGGGTCCAGGCCTTCGGCAGCGCATACAGCGGCGCCACGCGCGGGCTCAGCAGCTCCACGCTGGCGTTGCTGAACTCCCAGCCGCGGCCGAATGCATCGAAGGCCTCGTCATGCACATTGACCAGGCCCCACTCGTTGAACTTGCTGCGGGTCCAGGTGTTGGCCTCGCCCATGGCCGGGGAATTGGTCAGGCGCGGACCGATCTGCTCGGTCAGATGGCTGAAGGTCGCCATCACCTGCGACCGGTGGAAGGCTTCCTGGCGGATGCGGCTGACCATGTCCAGGTCCACCGATTCCTTCGTCTGTGCACCGGCGACGCCGCTCAGTGCCAATGCCACGCTCAACATGCCCCACTTGAACACGATTACCCCCGCCTCTCGGCCAGACCACGAACAATCCCCGAGTCTATCCAGCACGGGGCCGGTGCCCCCGGGCCAAGAGTCATGGTCATTCCATCCAGCCGTACCAGAGCTGGCTGCGGGTGGGCAGCACCAGCAGCCAGCGGCTGCGGTCCACCGAGGCGCTGGCGTAGACCGGCGCATGCACCGGCCAGTCACCCGGCAGCCCGCGGATGCCGATCTCGCGCAGGGCCTGCGCGCCTTCGCGCCACGGCCGGTACGCGCCACACCAGTGCGGGATCGGCAGGCGCCCACGCGCCTGCCGCGCCTGTTCCAGGAAGCCAAGCCCGTGTGCGGCGATGGCCGCGCAGGTGGCCGGCGCCAGGCCGAAGCGCACCAGCCCCGGCGCTCCCTGCACGCCGGGCAGCGCCATCAACGGTGAGGGCCAGCCCGAAGCCTCCCCCTCCAGGAGTGAGGCCACCTCCAGCCGGGCAGGGAGCGCCCGGCGCACACGTTCGTGCAGACAGCGATGCAGGCTCATCATCGTTGCTCAGCTCAGGCGTGCGCCGAGTTCGTACCAATCCACCCGGCGGGTCACCCACATCACCGCGGCCAGCACGCCGAACAACAGCAGCGAGCCCATCAGCAGCGCGTTGTTCTCCGAGATCAGCAGGCCATACAGCGCGCCGTACAGGGCGCTGAGCATCACCGCGAAACCCAGGCCGCGTTGCCAGCTCTTCAGTACGCCGGACAGATACACGGTCTGGATGCCGATGCATGCCAGGGCCGAGAGCGCGTAGGCCTGCCAGAACGCGATGTGCTCGGAGAGGCTGAGCAGCAGCAGGAAGAAGATCGCCAGCGCCAGGCCCACCATCAGGTACTGCAGCGGGTGGATGCGCAGCTGCTTGATCAGCTCGAACAGGATGAAGCCGACGAAGGTGAGCAGGATGAAGAGGATGCCGTACTTGCTGGCACGATCAGCCTGGGTATACACGTCGACCGGATTGACCAGCTCAACGCTCACGGCCTCGGCATCGATGTCCGGGCGGTTGCGCAGCTGGTGCTGGGCGCGCGACGCCAGCGAGGACACCGCCCACTGTGCATCGAAGCCCTGTGCATCGACCTTGCGCTCGTTGGGCAGGAAGCTGCCACCGAACAGCGGATGCGGCCACGGCGAGCGCAGCGCGATGCGGCTGTCATCGCCCACCGGCACCACCGACAGCGAGCGCGTGCCATCCAGCACCAGCTCCAGCTCGACCTTGCTGCCCTTGAGCACGCCACCGCGCTCATCCTCCAGGCCCGGCAGGCCCACGTGCAGGCCAGTGCCGATGCCACTGACGCCGCCAGCGTCGGGCAGCAGCGCCAAGGCCGAGCCATCCACACGCAGGTTCGGCGAGCCGACCAGACCGCGCACGTCGGCGATGCCCACGGTCAGGAACGGGGCGCCATACACGCGGCCGGCCTTCACGGGATAGTCGTCATCGGCGAATTCGGCGCTGATCGTCGCCTTCCAGCTGTAGACCGGCACGCGGAACAGGCCGACGCGGCGCTCGTCCGGCTGCATCACGCCGTCCACCTTGAGCGTGGCCGGCATCTGCAGCCACTGCCCCTGCTCGACCTGCTTCTCCTTCTTCTTGGTGCCTGCCGCATCCACCACCTCGACCTCGCGGGTTTCGGTCCACGGCACCACCCGGATCGGGCCGGTCAGGATCTGCGCGCCGGCACGGCTCTGCGCCACGCGCTGGTAAGCCTCGTCGCGGTAGGCCTCGCGCTCGCGGATCACGCCCTTGATCAGGCTCAGCGGAATCAGCAGCAACAGGATCAGTCCGCCCACGATGGCGAACCGCAACAGCATCTTCAGGGATTTCATGACCCGTCCTCGGTTGGGAGGGGGCCAGCTTCCCGCGTGCCGGTGTGCGGGGTTTGTGCCGAGGTTGAAGTCTGTGTGAAGTGGCGCGGTCAGCGCCGCGGCGGTACCGAGGGCAGCCGCGACGGCAGCCACAGCACCGCCTGCGCGCCGCCCTGCTCGCGGTTGCGCAGGCTGATGCGCCCGCCGTGCAGGCGCGCCACTTCCTGCACGAAGGACAGGCCGAGGCCGGAGCTGCGCTGGCCGGTGCCCGGGCGCGCCAGCGAATAGAAGCGCTCGAACACGCGGTCCAGCGCATAGTCGGGCACGCCACTGCCGTGGTCGGCCACGGTCAGGGCGAGGCCATCGTCTTCTGCATGGGCGCCAACCGTGATGACCGTGCCGGCCGGTGAGAAGGCCACCGCGTTCTCCAGCAGATTGTTCAGTGCCTGGCGCAGCAGATAGCCATCGCCCTGGATGCTCTCGGCGCCGGCTTCCACCCGGATCGCTACGCCGGCCGCCTGCGCACGCACCGCCACCGCATCGGCCGCGGCCTGCAACAAGGGCGCCAACGCAAGGCGCTCATGCTTCTGCAGCCAGCCATACTGCTCGACCTCGGCCAGCGCCAGCAGCTTGTCGATGGTTTCGGTGAGGCGCTGTGCCTGGCTTTCGATGCTGCGGGCGAAATGCGCGCGGTCGGCATCCGGCAGCGGCTCCTGCAGCAGCTCGGCCGCGCCGCGGATGGCCGCCAGCGGGCTCTTCATCTCATGCGTCAACGACTGCACGTACTGCTCGACGTAGGCCTTGCCTTCCAGCTTGCGGCGCATGGTTTCCAGGGCCTGGCCCAGATCGCCGATCTCATCGCGGCGCGGCTTCGGCGGCGGGACCGGCTCCCCGGCGCTGACGGCCTTGGCATAGCGGTTGAGCCGGTTCACCCCGTGCATCAGCCACGCCGTCATCAGCAGGCCGATCAGCGCTGACAAGCCGATCAACCACGCACCACGCTTCATGATGGCGCGCTGGCTGGCCGCGATGAAGGGATCGATGCTGCGGTTCGGCTGGGCCAGGCTGAGGACGCCGATCAAGCGGCGGCCATCGGCGGGATCGAAGATCGGCGCGGCCACGTGCATCACCGAGTGGGTATCGTCGCCGGGGGTTTCCGGGCTGGACCGCGCACCATACTCGCCGCGCAGGGTGCGATAGACATCGTTCCAGCGCGAGTTGTCGCGGCCGACATCGCGGCCGGTCGAGTCATACACGACGATGCCCTTGGCATCGGTGATGGTGACCTGGTAATCCAGCGTGCGCTTGGGAAAGCGCCATACCATCGCCTTGGGGTCGCGTCGCTGCGCACGCGCCAGGTCGGCGACGAAGCGGCCGTCGCGGATGTGCCCGGCCTTGAGATCGGCCGCCGCCATTTCCGCCAGCACGTTGGCCGCATCGACCAGGGTCGATTCCATCGCCTGGCGCACGCCCGGCTTCACTTCGTTGACGAAGATGCGCATCACGAAGAACGCGGCGATGCCCACGATCAGGAAGAAGCCCAGGAACAGTTTCAGGCCCAGCCGCATGCCTACACCTCCAATGCGTAGCCCAGGCCACGGTGGGTGCGGATCGGGTCGGTCTCGGCACCGGCGGCACGCAGCTTGGCGCGCAGGGTCTTGACGTGGGTATCGACGGTCCGGTCGGCACTGTCGGCGTCGCTGTCCCAGCCACGGTCCATCAACTGGGCGCGGCTGAGGATCGCGCCGGGTCGCTGCAGCAGGGCGGCCATCAGCGCGTATTCGTAGCGGGTCAGGTCCAGCGACTGGTCGCCGAACCGGATCCGGCTGCCCTCGCGGTCGATCGCAAAGCGGCCGTGCTGCTGCCAGCCCGACGTCTCAGCGGGGGCCACGGCACGGCGCAGGCGCGCGCGCACCCGTGCCACCAGCTCGCGTGGCGAGAAGGGCTTGGCCATGTAGTCATCCGCACCCAGTTCCAGGCCGAGCACGCGATCGAACTCGTCGTTGCGGGCGGTCAGGAAGATCACCGGCACCTCGCTGAAGGTACGCAGGGTGCGGCAGACCTCGAAGCCACTCATGTCCGGCAGGCCGACATCCAGCACCACCACGTCGAAGGCGTGCTGGCGCAGGCGGGCCAGCGCCTGCCCGCCGAGCAGGCAGTGCTCGGCGCCGTAGCCTTCGCTGCGCAGCGCATACAGGACGGTGTCGGCGATGGCGGTTTCGTCCTCGACCACCAGGACGTTGTGCAGGGGGTGGCTCATGCGCGCAGCATAGCCGCTGGGCCCGCCGCCCCGTACACTGCGCCGATGAATTACCGCCACGCCTTCCATGCCGGCAACCATGCCGATGTGCTCAAGCACATCGTGCAGCTTGCCCTGCTCGACACCTTCAAGCGCAAGGACAGCCCGTTCTTCGTGCTGGACACCCACGGCGGCGCTGGCCGCTACCTGCTGGCCAGCGAGGAAAGCCGCAAGACGCTGGAGGCCGAAGACGGCGTGATGCGCCTGATGGCCCAGCCCCAGCTGCCGGCCGTGGTCGAGCGCTACCTCAAGGCGGTCCAGGCCGACAACCCGGTCGGGGCGATGATCAGCTATCCCGGCTCGCCCCTGTTGACCGCCCAGACCCTGCGCGAGCAGGACCGCATGGCCGTCTGCGAAGTGCAGGACGCCGAGGCCGCGGCGCTGAAGGCACTGTTCGCCCATGACAGCCGGGTCGGCGTATACCACGCCGATGGCTATGCCCAGAACAAGAAACTGCTGCCGCCCAAGGCCAACGGTGTGAAGATCGGCCGCGGGCTGGTCCTGATCGACCCGCCTTACGAAGGGCAGGACGCCGAGTACCAGGCCATCCTGGCCTCGGTGACCGAGATCCTGGGGCGCTGGCCGCAGGCCAGCTTCGCGATCTGGTTCCCGATCAAGCAGCGCCGGACCATCCTGCATTTCCTGCGCAAGGCCTGCGCCCTGCCGGTGAAATCGGTGCTGACCGCCGAGCTGCTGATCCGCCCGGACGACTCCCCGCTGCGGCTCAACGGCAGCGGCATGCTGCTGCTCAACCCGCCGTGGCAGTTCGACCAGGTGCTGGCCCCGGCGATGCCGGCGCTCAAGCAGCACCTGGGCGAGGCAGGCGCCTCGACCCGCCTGCAGTGGCTCAAGCAGGCCGAATGACCCCCTGAATCCCAGGCCGGCACCCCGGCCTGGCCGGCGCCTCCCGGCCGACACGGCGTGAGTGATCCGTTCACGGAACGCTGCCCCCGGGATGCGAGAATCCGAAGACCACCAAGGAATCACCGGTATGGCTACCCGTAACCGCATGCCGCCCTGGCACGAGATTTTCAAGGCACCCAGTGGCCACGAGCTGCTGATCCGCCCCATCCGGCCCGAAGACGGCCCGCCGCTGCATGCCGCGTTCAGTCTGTTCGGTCCCGAAGAGATTCGCGACCGTTTCCTGCAGTCGGTGACCGAACTGTCGCCGGAAACGACGCAGCGCCTGACCCACCCGAATCCCAAGAGCGAAATCACCCTGGTCGCGGCCGAGTCCCTGCCCGCCGGTGAAGCCGTGGTGGGTGCGGTTGCGCGCGCCTCGATCATTCCCGGCACCCGCGAAGCCGAGTACGCGATCCTGGTCAGCCGCTTCCTGGTCGGCCAGGGCCTGGGCCGCCAGCTGATGCGCAAACTGGTCAAATGGGCGCGCGGCAAGTACCTGGATCGTCTGTACGGCGATGTCGCCGAAGAGAACGAGCCGATGAAGCAGCTGGCCGCCTCGCTGGGCTTCCAGCCGATCCCGCACCCGAACGGCACCCCGGGCCTGGTGCGCATGGTGCTGGAACTGGACAGCTGAAACGGGGGCGCGTGTCCGCGCCCTGATCCTGATCCGTAGAGCCGGCCGCTGGCCGGCTCGCGGACATCATGCATCGCCTGGAGCCGGCCAGCGGCCGGCACTACCGCACTCCCGGCACTACCGCACTCCCGGCACTACCGCACTACCGGCACGACCGGTACTACCGGCACTCCCGGTACTACCAGCACGACCGGCACGACACCGGCACGATCGGCACGACCGGCAACGGGATCGTCCCTGCGCTTGCCGCCGCTGGATGACGCGGCCGCCACGTTGCGGTCTGCTAAAATCGACGGTTCATGTCACGCACCTCCTATCCCGCTCCGCCGCTGCCACGTCCTGGACAGCTCCGCGCCTGGTGGCGCGCTCCCGCTTCGGCGACAGCGCTGGCGTGGTACATCGCCCGCGCGGCACAGTCGCACGACGGGCCGTTGCTGGTGGTCGCACGCGACAACCACGGCGCGAACCAGATCGAAGCGGATCTGCACACCCTGCTGGGCAGTGCCGGCGATGTGCCGATCGGGGCCTTCCCGGATTGGGAAACCCTGCCCTACGACGCCTTCAGCCCGCACCCGGACATCATTTCCCAACGTCTGGCCGCACTGCACGCCCTGCCTGCGCTGAAGCGCGGCATTGTGGTGGTGCCGGTGCAGACGCTGCTGCAGCAGTTGGCCCCGCTCAAGTACGTCATCGGCGGCAGCTTCGACCTCACCGTCGGCCAGCGCTTGGATCTGGACGCGGAGAAGCGCCGCCTGGAATCGGCCGGTTACCGCAACGTGCCGCAGGTGATGGACCCGGGTGATTTCGCGGTGCGTGGCGGTCTGCTCGATGTCTACCCGATGGGCGCCGAGGCGCCGCTGCGGGTGGAGCTGCTCGACGAAGACATTGATTCGATCCGCGCCTTCGATCCGGAATCGCAGCGCTCGCTGGACAAGGTCGAGGCGGTGCACATGCTGCCCGGCCGTGAAGTACCGCTGGATGATCTCAGCGTCTCGCGCGTGCTCAACACGCTGCGCGAACGCTTCGACGTGGATACCCGGCGCAGCGCGCTGTACCAGGATCTCAAGGCCGGCATCGCGCCGGCCGGCATCGAGTATTACCTGCCGCTGTTCTTCGACAAGACCGCGACCCTGCTCGATTACCTCCAGCCCAACGTGCTGCCGGTACTGGCGCCGAACGTGTTCGATGCTGCGGCCGCCTTCTGGGCGCAAACGCAGAACCGCTACGAGCAGCGGCGGCACGATGTGGAGCGCCCGCTGCTGGCGCCGGAAGAGCTGTATGCCAGCCCCGAGCAACTGCGCGCCACGCTCAACGGCCTGGCCCGCGTTGAAGTCTGGCCGCCGGATCACGACCGCATCGGCGATGCACAGCCGCTGGGCGACCAGCCCCTGCCTCCGCTGCCGGTCGCCGCGCGCGATGCGCCGGCCGGGGAAGCGCTCAAATCCTTCATCGGGCATTACCCGGGCCGGGTGCTGATCGCCGCCGATTCCGCCGGCCGCCGCGAAGCGCTGCTGGAAGTGCTGCTCGCCGCGGAGCTGAAGCCGCCGGTGGTCGCCGACCTGCCCGGCTTCCTGGCCGATGACAGCGTGCGCTTCGGCATCACCGTGGCGCCGCTTGAAGACGGCTTCGCGCTGGAGAACCCGCCGATCGCGGTGCTCACCGAGCGCCAGCTGTTCCCGGAACGGGCCGGCCAGCAACGCCGCAGCCGCCGTGCCGGGCGTGAGCCGGAAGCCATCATCCGCGACCTAGGCGAGCTCAGCGAAGGCTCGCCGATCGTGCACGAAGACCACGGTGTTGGCCGCTACCGCGGACTGATCGTGCTCGATGCCGGCGGCATGCCGGGCGAGTTCCTGGAAATCGAATACGCCAAGGGCGACCGCCTGTACGTGCCGGTCGCCCAGCTGCACCTGATCAGCCGCTATTCCGGTGCCTCGCCGGAAACCGCTCCGCTGCATTCTCTCGGTGGCGAGCAGTGGACCAAGGCCAAGCGCAAGGCGGCCGAAAAGGTCCGCGACGTCGCCGCCGAACTGCTGGAAATCCAGGCGCGTCGCCGTGCCCGTGCCGGCCTGGCGCTGCACGTGGACCGCGCGATGTACGAGCCGTTCGCGGCCGGCTTCCCGTTCGAGGAGACGCCCGACCAGCTCGCCGCGATCGACGCGACGCTGCGCGATCTGGCCAGCAGCCAGCCGATGGACCGCGTGGTCTGCGGCGACGTCGGCTTCGGCAAGACCGAAGTCGCCGTACGCGCCGCGTTCGCCGCGGCCAGTGCAGGCAAGCAGGTGGCCGTGCTGGTGCCGACCACGCTCCTGGCCGAACAGCATTACCGCAACTTCCGCGATCGTTTCGCCGATTGGCCGCTCAAGGTGGAGGTGCTGTCGCGCTTCAAATCCACCAAGGAGATCAAGGCCGAACTGGAGAAGGTCGCGGCCGGCACCATCGATGTGATCGTCGGTACGCACCGGCTGCTGCAGCCGGACGTGAAGTTCAAGGATCTGGGCCTGGTCATCGTCGATGAAGAGCAGCGCTTCGGTGTGCGCCAGAAGGAAGCGCTCAAAGCGATGCGCGCCAACGTGCACCTGCTCACGCTGACCGCCACGCCGATCCCGCGCACGCTCAACATGGCCATGGCCGGGCTGCGCGATCTGTCCATCATCGCCACGCCGCCGCCGAACCGCCTGGCGGTCAAGACCTTCATTACCGCCTGGGACAACGCGCTGCTGCGCGAGGCGTTCCAGCGCGAGCTGGCCCGTGGTGGCCAGCTGTACTTCCTGCACAACGACGTGGAGAGCATCGGCCGCATGCAGCGCGAGCTAGCCGAGCTGGTGCCCGAGGCCCGCATCGGCATCGCGCACGGGCAGATGCCCGAGCGCGAGCTGGAGCGGGTGATGCTCGACTTCCAGAAGCAGCGCTTCAACGTGCTGCTGTCGACCACGATCATCGAATCGGGCATCGACATCCCCAACGCCAACACCATCATCATCAACCGCGCCGACCGCTTCGGCCTGGCCCAGCTGCACCAGCTGCGCGGCCGTGTCGGTCGCTCGCACCACCGTGCCTATGCCTACCTGGTGGTGCCGGACAAGCGCGCGATGACGCCCGATGCCGAAAAACGCCTGGAGGCGATCGCCTCGATGGACGAACTTGGCGCCGGCTTTACCCTGGCCACGCACGATCTTGAGATCCGCGGTGCGGGCGAACTGCTCGGCGAAGACCAGAGCGGGCAGATGGCCGAGGTCGGTTTCAGCCTGTACACCGAACTGCTCGAACGGGCGGTGCGCAGCATCCGCCTGGGCAAACTGCCGGACCTGGATGCGGGCGAAGAAGCGCGCGGTGCCGAGGTCGAACTGCATGTGCCGGCGTTGATCCCGGACGACTACCTGCCCGACGTGCACACCCGACTGACCCTGTACAAGCGCATCAGCAGCGCTCGCGACGGCGGTGAGCTGCGCGAACTGCAGGTGGAGATGATCGACCGCTTCGGCCTGCTGCCGGACCCGGCCAAGCACCTCTTCGCCATCGCCGAGCTCAAGCTGCAGGCCAACGTGCTGGGTATCCGCAAGCTGGAACTGGGCGAGAACGGTGGACGCATCGTGTTCAATCCCAAGCCGGAGATCGACCCGATGGCGGTGATCCAGCTGATCCAGAAGCAGCCCAAGCTGTATACGATGGATGGGCCGGACAAGCTGCGCATCAAGCACCCGTTGCCGCTGCCTGAAGACCGCTTCAGTGCCGCCAAGGCATTGCTGCTGACCCTGTCCCCGCGCTGATTGATCTGCAGGGTGCCGGTCCGCCGCGGGCGGCAGACCGGCACCCTTTCCGTTTCCTGCGCCCGCGACAAGGAGTGTTGCCGTGAATCGTTTCGGCCCCCTTCTGCTCGCCACCAGCCTGGGCCTGCTTGCGGCCTGCCACAGCGGCATGAGCAACCGCGATTGCCTGCATGAGAATGTCGCCAGCTGGAACGGCACGGTCAGCATGGTCGAGCAATGGACCAACGGCCCGAACGGCGAGTCCTTCCATGCGTCGCTGCAGGACGGCAAGAGCATGCAGCAGCATCGCTTCGGCCTGAAGAACGCGCACAAGGAAATCGCCGACCGGCTGGTCTTCGTCCAGCAGTTCACCCATGGTAAGGACGCCGATGCACTGCACCAGAACCTGCTCGATTCCCTGAAGAGCACCGAACACATGCTCGCCGTAATGGAACAGCTGGCCGCCCTGCCCGGTGGCTACAGCGAAGAACAGGTCACCCCGCTGCTGCAGACGCTGGATGAGGCCGTGACCAGAATGGACGAGGACATGCAGACCCTGAGCGACGCGCAGGACGCCTTCGCCAAAGCCCATCGCATCCACCTGCAGACCACCGGCTGAGCCACGCCGCCCCGGTTGCCGATACGGCCGGGGCCAAATGCTGCATGCGACTGAACGCACAGCCCCACGCGGGACCGTCGATGCCCCCCGCGTGACACTGATGCGGGTACCCTATGCGCCGCCGCCCCGGCCCGCTCTCGCGGGCCTTTCCGTTTCCTGCGCAGCTTCGCCGCGCCGCCAGTTCCGATGCCCAAGCCCAGACCTCCCGACCTCCTGCACGCGCAGGCCTGCCTGATCGACGCCCTGTCGGTGTCGCTGCAGATGCGTGATGCCTATACCCGCCACCACTGTGACCGCGTGGGCCTTCTTGCGCAGCACCTTGCCCTGCACTGCGACCTGGATGAGGACGCCTGTGCGCAGGTCGGCCTGGCCGCGCGCTTCCACGACATCGGCAAGATCGGCATCCCCGACGAGGTACTGCTGAGCCCGCGCCGGCACAGCGACGAAGAGCGCGCGATCATGCGCGAGCACCCGGTGCGCGGCGAGCACATTTTCCTGGCCACCGGTCGCAGCGATGCGGCACCGGTCGCTCGCCTGATCCGCGCGCACCATGAAGCGTTCGACGGCAGCGGCTATCCCGATGGCCTGCAAGGCGAGGCCATTCCGCTCGGCGCCCGCATCGTCACCATCGTCGATGCCTACGATGCGATGACCAGCGTGCGCCCTTACCGCGCGGCGATGGAGCACGAGACGGTGCTGCGGATCCTCGATGAGCAGGCCGGTGGTCTGATCGATCCCTACGTGCTGCAGCGTTTCCACGGCATGCTCAGGAACGAGCCGGCGCTGGCCTGATGAACACACCGAACGGCACTTCCCGCCGGATTCGATTGATCTGAATGCACGGTCGCGCCATGCTCGACCTGCGGCCAATCGTGGGGCGGTCTTCTACCATGCAATCACTGAGCGAACAGAGCGATATCAATCAGGAGTACCTCCTGTTGCAGGACGCAGCGACAAGGAAAGATGCCACCTTCCTTCCACGCATACTTCTTGCACTCGATGACGATTCCGAGCACATTGATTTGATGAAGGACCTGATTGGACTGGCGGAATCGTTCGATGCGCATTGCTACCTTTCGGCTGTTCTCGATTCAAACAGCACGCTTGCAAACCGTGCCCCGGATTGGCTCGATGTCATCACGTATCGCATCATGAACTCTCGCCCGGATCTTCAACTTTATGGAGAGTTGCTGAATCAGCATCACGACAGGAGCAGTATCGCGACCTATCTCCGCGGGTTTCTCGAAAGAAATCCTGAAAAAAGGCAGCAAGCAGCAATGATGATTGCATCGATTCCTAACCACCTTCGATAGGTCAGGACCGGCAGCCATTGGAAGGCGAAAAAAACCCGGCTTTCGCCGGGTTTTTCGTTTCAGTCAATCCGGTGCGCTTACCAGATCACAACGCGCTTGTCGTCGGCCCGCACCATCGCATCGCCGGCCTTGCACTCGAACGCCTGCGCGTACGCCGGCATGTTCGACGGCGCACCGTTGGCGCGGAAGTTGGCCGGGGCGTGCGGGTCGGTGTTCAGGCGCACGCGCAGCTCGCCTTCATTGAAGTTGCGGCGCCACACGGTGGCCCAGTTCATGAAGAAGCGCTGGTCCTGCGAATAGCCGTCGACCTCGACGTTGGCCTTCGGGTCTTCCTTCAGCGCCATCTGCAGCGCGTCGTACGCCACGGTCAGGCCACCCAGGTCGCCGATGTTCTCGCCCAGGGTCAGCTTGCCCTTCACGTTCACGCCCGGCAGCGACTCATAGCCGTCGAACTGCGCCACCAGCTGGTCGGTGCGCTGGGTGAAGGCGGCACGGTCGCTGTCGGTCCACCAGTTGTCGAAGTTGCCGTTGGCGGCGAACTGGCTGCCCGAATCGTCGTAGCCGTGCATCATCTCGTGGCCGATGACCGCACCGATGCCGCCGTAGTTCAGCGCCGGATCGGCCTTGGCGTCGAAGAACGGCGCCTGCAGGATCGCCGCCGGGAACACGATCTCGTTCTTGGTGGCGTTGTAGTAGGCGTTGACGGTCTGCGGGGTCATGCCCCACTCGGTCTTGTCCACCGGCTTGCCGATCTTGTTGAGCATGTAGCGGTAGTTGAACGTGCGCGCGGCCTGCATGTTGCCCAGGTAGCTGTCGCCGTTGGTTTCCAGGCCCGACCAGTCACGCCACTTGTCCGGGTAGCCGATCTTCGGGGTGAAGCTGGCCCACTTCTCCAGCGCCTTCTTGCGGGTGTCTTCGCTCATCCACTCCAGCTTCTCCAAGCGCGCCTTCAGCGCCACCGAGAGGTTCTCCACCAGGTGCTGCATCTGCACCTTGGAGTCGGCCGGGAACACGGCGTCGACATACATCTGGCCCAGGCCTTCGCCGATGGCGCCGTTGACCGACTCCAGCACGCGCTTCCAGCGCGGCTGCATTTCCTTCTGGCCACGCAGGGTGGTGCTGTAGAAATCGAAGTTGGCCTTTTCGAAGGCGCTGCTCAGGTACGGCGCAGCGTCATCGATGGTGTGGAAGCGCAGGTAGGCCTGCCAGGTGGCCGCCGGCACGTCGGCCAGCATCTTGTCCACTTCACCGAAGAAGCCCGGCTGGGCCATCGAGAACTTCTGCGCGGCCGGCACCTTCAGGGTGTCGAACAGCGCGGTCCAGCTGAAGTTCGGGGTGAGCTTGTCTGCGTCCGCGGCGCTGACCGGGTTGTAGCGCTTGGCGGGGTCACGCATTTCGATGCGCGACATCGAGGCCTTGGCCAGGCGCGTCTCGAAGTCCATCACGGCCTTGGCCTGGGTCTTGGCCTGCTCGGCATCGACGCCGGACAGGGTCAGCACCTGGGCGATGTAGGCAACGTACGCATCGCGGATCTTGGCCTGCGAATCGTCGAAGTAATAGCCCTTCTCCGGCAGGCCGAGGCCGCCCTGGCCGACATAGGCGATGACGTTGGCCGAGTCCTTGTAATCGGCGTTGGCGAACAGCGAGAACAGCACGCCCTGGCCCACCGCCTGGCTGTCGCGCAGGTACTGGGTGATGGCGGCGGTGTCGTTCAGCGCGGCGATCTTGTCCAGCTGCGGCTGCAACGGGGTGATGCCGGCGGCCTCGATCTTGGCTTCGTCCGAACCGGTCTTCCAGATGTCGCCGATCTTGGCTTCCACCGTGCCGGCCTTGGCCTGGCTGGCGGCGGCCTGCTGGACCAGCGCGTGCTGCACTTCCAGCGAGCGCTCGCGCAGGATTTCGAAGCTGCCCCAGGTGGTCTGGTCGTTCGGGACCGGGTTGGCCTTGAGCCACTTGCTGTTCACGAACCCGTTGAGGTCGGTACAGGCGGCGATGGCGGTGTCCAGATCGGCATTGTTGAGCGAGATCAGCGCGGTCTTGATCTGCGACTGATCGAATGCCGGCTTGGCATCGGCAGGGGCGGCAGGCGCGGTATCGGTCTTGCCACAGGACGCCAGCGACACGGCGATGGCGGCGGTCAGGCCCAGCGGGACCAGCTTGAAAAACTTCATTCGACTCTCCGGCTACAGATGGATGCATCGCCCGGATCACGGGCAATCGGGCAGCGTAGCGCGGGAGGGGCCGGGACGGACCGGCCAAAGGTCACACCATCGCGCAGCGGTAGAGCCACCCCATGGGTGGCTGCAGGAAGCCGGCGTCGCGTGCAGCCCCCCATGGGGTGGCCCTACCCGGGGGGGTAAAGAAAGGCCGGCTTGCGCCGGCCTTTCGTTGTTATTTCGCCTTGCCCTGGTTCGCCACGGCCTCAGCCGCCTTGCGCGCCGCTTCCGGGTCGCCCAGGTAGCGGAACGACTGCACGGTCAGGTCGTCGTTGAGTTCGAACAGCAGCGGGATGCCGGTCGGGATGTTGAGCTCCAGGATGGCTTCCTGCGAGACGTTGTTGAGGTACTTGTACAGCGCGCGTAGCGAATTGCCGTGGGCCGTGACCAGTACGGTCTTGCCATCCTTCAGCTGCGGGGCGATGGAATCGAACCAGTACGGCAGCACGCGGTCCAGCGTGGTGGCCAGCGATTCGGTGCCGGGCAGCGCATTGCGGTCCAGGCCGGCATAACGACGGTCATGGATCGGGTGACCCGGGTCTTCGATGTCCATCGCCGGCGGCGGGATGTCATAGGAACGGCGCCAGATCTTGACCTGGTCCTCGCCGTGCTTGGCCGCAGTCTCGGCCTTGTCCAGGCCCTGCAGGCCGCCGTAATGGCGCTCGTTCAAGCGCCAGCTCTTGCTGACCGGCAGCCAGTCCTGGTCCAGCTCGGCCAGGGCGCCCTGCAGGGTGTGGATGGCGCGCTTGAGCACCGAGGTGTGCGCGACATCGAACTGCAGGCCTTCTTCACGCATCAGGCGGCCGGCGGCGGCTGCCTCGCGGCGGCCCTGTTCAGTCAGTTCCACGTCCACCCAGCCGGTGAAGCGGTTGTCCAGGTTCCACTGGCTCTGGCCGTGGCGCAACAGTACGAGTTTCCGGGTCACTGCAGTATCTCCGACAGATGGCAAGGCAGACCCGCATTGTAGCGGCAACCCTGCCCTGCCCGTCCGCCGTCGGGCCGCCCGTGGCGCTCAGGGATGCGGATGCCCGTGGTGGCCCTGCGCGTCCGATGCGGCGCGGCGGCTGTCGTTGCCGCCGTGTGCGTGGCTGCCGTGTGCATGGCCGGCATGATCGTGCGTGGCGTGGTCATGCCCGGCATGGTCATCGGCATGCGGGTCACGCGGGGTGCCGACGCTGCAGGGGTCGCCGCAGTGGTCCGTCTCGATCTGCAGGGTCACGTGGTCGATGCCGTGCTGCTCGTGCAGCCGGGTGCCCAGCTCGCGGCGCAGACGGTCCGCATCCACACCGGCCCCCATCACCACATGCGCGGTCAGTGCCGGGGTACTGGAGGCCAGCGCCCAGACGTGCAGGTCGTGCACATCCACCACCCCATCGTGCGTACACAGGGTGCTGCGCACCTCAGCGACATCCATGCCCTTGGGCACGCCTTCGAGCAGCACGTTGATCGCCTCGCGCATCAACACCCAGGTGCGCGGCAGCACCCACAGGCCGATCAGCACGGCCAGGATCGGATCGATCGGTTTCCAGCCGGTCCAGCGGATGAGCAGCGCGCCGAGAATCACCGCGACCGAGCCCAGCATGTCCGCCCAGACTTCCAGGTAGGCCCCCTTGACGTTGAGGCTCTCGCCGCTGCCAGCACGCAGCAGGCGCATCGAAATCAGGTTGATGACCAGCCCGAACACCGCGATCACCAGCATGCCGGTGGAGGCGATCTCCTGCGGCGCGCGGAAACGCTGCACCGCCTCCCAGAGAATGTAGCCAGCGACCACGAACAGCATGCCGCCGTTGATCATCGCGCCGATGGCCTCCAGCCGCGCATAGCCATAGGTGCGCTTGGCATCGGGCGGGCGTCGGCTGAGCCGGACCGCGACCAGCGCGATCATCAGCGCGAGGGTGTCGGTGGCCATGTGCGCGGCATCGGACAGCAGGGCCAGGCTGTTGGTCCAGAACGCGCCGGCCACCTCCACCAGCAGGAAGGTGGTGGTCAGGCCCAGCGCCCACCACAGCGGCTTCTCGTGGCGGATCTCGCTGGGCAGATGGTCGTGGTCGTGACCCATGAAAGCTCTCCTGGACAATGCCGGCAGGTTAAGCAGCGCCTCGCGCGGAGACTATTACACTTACCGCAGCGTTCAGTTTGCAATTCAATAACAACAGCGCTCGGCCGCTACCTCTCGACGGCCTGTGTGGCGGGAAGACAATCGTGCATAACGTTCCAAATCTTGATGAGGCCAGCCAACCGCTGGCGCTGGCCTGGGCCGATACGCTGGCGCGGACGCCGGCGGCGGCGGCGACACTGCTGGCTGGCCTGTCGGCGGAGAGCCCGCCCGGGCTGGCCCACCATTTCTACGACGTGCTGCTCGAAGACCCGCGCGCCAGCCGCTTCCTCTCGCACGACCAGGTGCGGCTGCGCCTGAAACCGGCGATGCAGCGCTGGCTGCAGCAGATTCTCACCGCTACCCCGGACAGCATCAACGCGCTGGTCGCCGCCCAGCGCGTGATCGGTGACGTGCATGCCCGCGTGGGCATTCCGGTGGATCTGGTGGCCCGCGGTGCGCGTGTACTCAAGCATCGCCTGTTCGACCGCATCATCGCGCAGGCCGACGAAAGTGCGACCGCCTTCGCGGCGATCCACTGCCTCAGCGCCTCGATGGACATCGCGCTGGAAGGCATGACGCTGGCGTATACGCATGCACGCGAGCGTTCCTCGCGAACGGATGCGGCTTACCGCCTGTTCTCGCTGGTGCAGAACGTCAGCACCGAGCGCGAACGGCAGCGTGCCCTGCTGCTGGATTGGGAAAACGCCCTGCTCTATGCGATGGCCAGCCAGAATGCCGAGGCCGAGCTCACCGGGCTGGCCCAGTCCGAGTTCGGCCTGTGGTTTACCCACAAGGGCATTCCCAGCTTCGGCGAAAGCAGCGAAACCGGCCAGGTCGGCGCGCTGGTGGCCGCGGTCGATACACAGCTGCAGGAAGCCTTGGCGCATGCTGATTTCGCGGCGCGCTTCGGCGCATTGCAGGGGATCCGCGAGCGGCTGGCGCAGATCCGCACGCTGATGGGCATGTTGTTCGAACGGATCGGTGAGCTCGATGCCGGCAGCGATGCCCTGACCAATCTGCTCAACCGCCGCTTCCTGCCAACCGTGCTGCGCCGGGAGATCGAACTGGCCAATTCCACGCAGACACCGTTCTCGGTGTTGCTGCTGGATCTGGATCACTTCAAGGCGATCAACGACGCGCACGGACACGATGGGGGCGACCGCGCCCTGCAGCACGTGGCCGCCCTGCTCGGCCAGCTCACCCGCGGCAGCGACTACCTGTTCCGCTATGGCGGGGAGGAGTTCGTGGTGGTGCTGGTCGCCGCGACTGCCGCGCAGGCCGAGGTGATCGCCGAGAACCTGCGCAAGCACATCGCGCAGAGCCCGGTGCAGCTGGCCAACGGCCACAGCTTGTCGTTGACCACCAGCATCGGCGTGGCCGCACACGATGGCCACCCCGATTACGAGCGGCTGATGGCGCGCGCCGATGCAGCGATGTACCAGGCCAAGAAGCGGGGCCGTGACCAGGTGGTAGTGGCTACCGACGCACTGCCCGACGCCCCGGGCCGGCAGGCCCTGCAGCGCGGGTGATCCCCCGGGGCGGATGCCGCCCCCCCTCATCCGCCTGTTGCGGCAAGGGTGGCTGACCAATGGCGCATGCCTGGCGTGCCCGGTGCGGCGTAGCATCGCGATACTGCCGTCCGCTACAGGAACCTCCCGATGTCGATCCGCCGCGCCCTGACCCGCCCTGCGCTGCTGCTGCTCCAGTCGGCGCTGCTGATTACACCGATGCTGGCCACCGCACGCGAGGTGGCGGCGCCAGCCGAGCACGTCGATGCCGATGGTCCCTATGTGTTCCGTACCGCCACGGGGCTGGAGGCAGCCTGGGTGTGCAAGGACCATGTGATCCGCCGCGAGCTGCCGGCGGGCGAACAGGCCACGATGGTCGCGCCCGAATGCGGCTATCCGCACCCGCTGAGCGTGCTGCCACCGCGCACGGCGGAGGTCGCGCGCTTCCCGGCCACGCCGCGGATCGTCGCGCTGTCGGACATCCATGGCCAGTACGGCCTGCTGGTGAAACTGCTGCGGGCCCATCACGTGATCGACAACGACGACCGCTGGTCGCTGGGTGATGCCACGCTGGTGGTGGCCGGGGATGTCTTCGATCGCGGCCCGGAGGTCACCGAGGCGTTCTGGCTGCTGTACAGCCTGCAGCAGCAGGCCGCAGCGGCCGGCGGTGCGGTGCACTTCGTGCTCGGCAATCACGAGACGATGGTGCTCTACAACGACCTGCGCTATGTCAATCCGAAGTACCTCAAGAGCGCGCAGCTGCTGGGCCGTTCCTATCCCGCGCTGTATGGGCCGGATTCGACCATCGGCCAGTGGCTGCGCACCCGCCCGGTGCTGCTGCGCGTCGGCGATACCCTGTTCCTGCACGGCGGCATCGCCCCGGAGAACCTGGACCTGGTGCGCAACATGGAAGCCACCAATGCCGGCTACCAGGCGGCGGTCGGTCTGCCGAAGGAGCAGGTCAAGGCTGCACCGGACACCGCTCGCCTGTTCGATGGCAAGACCAGCCCGATCTGGTACCGCGGCTACTTCGATGGCCGCATGGACACCGCCCAGGTCGCGGCCCTGCTCAAACAGCTCGATCTCACCCGCATCGTGGTCGGCCACACCTCGATGCCGCATGTCAGCAGCTTCCACGGCGACCGCATCATCGCCATCGACAGCAGCATCAAGAACGGTGAGAACGGCGAACTGCTGTTCATCGAGAACGGCGCGCTGAGCCGCGGCCTGCTCGATGGCTCGCGGGTGCCGCTGGCCGAAGGCAGGATGGGCGAGAGCGACTGACCGGGCGTTGCCTGCCGGTCAGCCCGTCCGCGTCAGCGCGGCTTGTAGATGCGCGAGACCATCCAGCCACCGTGGCTGCGGAAGCGGCCGCTGTCGCCGGTCAGGGCGAAGCGAAGCGCGACCACCGCGGCGCGCCCCCGCGAACAATGCCAGTCGCGCGCTTTGCCGTAGGCCTTGCGGAAAGCACGGAACGGGCCGCGTGCCTGCGTGATGTCCAGCTCGGCGTCATGGAGGTCCATGGCGTCGGCCGGGGCTGCCGGTGGAGGCGCGGCAGTGCAGCTGGCATCGGGATGGAGATGGTCTGACATGGCTTCCCTTCGATCAACGAGGCCCGGAATCGGCCCCCTGATCGATAAACCGTGAAAACCATCACAAACCTATCGCGTCCCGGCCAGATCCTGCGCATGGCCGCCGTCGAGGCGTTGTTCCAGCACGGTGATGCGGCCGAGGAACTCCGACGTCGGCGCCAGTTCCTGCAGGTGCGGCCGGGCCCGGGCGATCTGGGCGCGGGCCCCGGCGGCATCGCCGTTGGCGTACATGGCCTCGGCCAGCGGGATGCGCCATTTGGCGGTGGCGGTGGAATCGGCGCCGTAGAAGCCGGTGAACGTCTCGACGAGTTGCGCCGACAGCGGTACCGCCGCAGGATCGCCACGGCGCTGGGCCAGCAGCGCCTGCTGCATCTGCAGGCGCAGTTGCAGCCACGGTGGCAGGCCGGGATGGTCCTGGCCGAATGCGGCAAGGGCACGGGCGGCCTCGGCCAGTTGCCCGGCACGGGTCAGCCATTCGATCTCGACCAGGCGCAGTACCAGCAGCTGGGGCGACTCGGGCGGCAGCTCGCGTCGCCACAGGGCGGCCACCTGCTGCAGCGGTGCCTGCGCCTCGGCCGTGCGATCGGTGCGCAACAGCAACCGGGCCAGCACCATCTCCACGTCGAGTGTGTCGGCGTGCCCGGGCCCGAGCAGCGCCCGATAGCGCGCCAGCGCGGCGCGGTAGTTCCGCTCGGCCCGCGCATAGTCGCCGCGCGCTTCCTCCATCAGCCCATGCGCGTATTGCTTGACCGCGTAGGCGCGGCTGTCCACGCCATCGACGGCGGCGCTGGTCTGCAGGCTGTTGCGAAAGTGCTGATCTGCGGCTTGGTAACGGCCCAGGTCCAGGTACTGGCCCGCCAGCGCGGCTTCCGCCGAGGCGGTGTAGCTGCTGCCTGCGCCGAACATCTGCCGGGTCAGCGCGAAGCCGCGCTCGGCCAGTGCCAGCGCTTCATCGATACGACCCTGGTTGAGCAGGGTCGAGGACAGCGCGCGGAGGACCCGCTGGTACTCCGCCCCCTGCACACCCTGTTCGCGGGATGCCTCGGCCATGGCCTGGCGCAGGATCGCTTCGGCCTTGTCCAGCTCGCCCTGGCTGCGGTACAGATCGCCCAGGTTGGCCATCGTGGCCAGGGCGCCGCGCTGCAGCGGTGCACGGTTGCCGCCCCGGCTCAACGCCAGTGCGGCGCGGAAGGACTGCTCTGCGGCAGTCGGCTGCTCCAGCCGCGCCTGGGCCAGGCCGCGGGCGTTCAAGGCCTTCAGTCGTACCACCGGATCATCGTCCTGCTCCAGCAGCGCCAGTGCGTGCCCGGCACTGGCCAGCGCCTCCTTTTCCTGCCCCGCGCTGAGCAGCTGCACAGCCAGGCTGGCGCGCGCGTCGGCGATCTCGTGCGGCGCGGCGCCGGTGCGCACCAGGCCATCGACACTGTCGCGCAGCAGGGTCTGCGCATCGAGGGGTTGACCAAGATTCTGGTAGGCGCGCCCCAGCGCGGCCTGCATGCGTGCGCGCAGCGCCGGCGACACGGTACGGTCATGCGCGAGCCGGCGTGCACCCAGATCGAGAACCTCGCGCGCGGTCATCGGCGTGCCGTTGCGCAGGCCGGGATCGGCTGCGTCGAACGCGGCCACCAGCACATCGGCGATGCCTGCCGCGGCGGCCGCATTCTGTTCGGCCTGGTGGCGCGCCTCGCTCAGCCGCAGCACGAAGGCCAGCACCATCACTGCCACCAGCGCGACGATCACACTGGCGCGCCATTGCCGCCGCAGCAGCAGGCGCGCGCGATGCCAGCGGCCTGGCCGCCGCGCACGCACCGGCCGATGGGCCAGATGCCGTTCAACATCCTCGGCCAGCGCTTCGGCGGAGGCATAACGTTCGGCCGGATCCGTGGCACGGGCCTTGGTGGCCACCGCCAGCAGGTCGGCAGGCACCCTGCGCACCGGTGGCGGTGTGGGCTGCAGCAGCTGCTCCAGCATCACGCCAAGACTGTAGACATCGCCCACCACGCTGGCCGGGCGCCCCGCCAGCCGCTCGGGGCTGGCATAGGCCGGAGTAAGGAATGGCGCGGTATCTTCGGCGTCACCCAGCAGATGCGCGATGCCGAAATCCAGCAACACCGGCTGGCCGTCGGCCCGCACCAGCACATTGCCGGGCTTGAGGTCGCAGTGCACCACCGATTGCGAATGCGCGGCCTGCACCGCGCGGCAGATCTGCACGAACAGCCGCAGGCGGGCGGCCAGGTCCAGCGAGCCGCAGGCCCGGTCCAGCGGCTCGCCCGGTACGTATTCCATCACCAGAAAAGGCTGCCCGCCCTCGGCCACGCCAACGTCGTAGAGCCGGGCGATATGCGGATGCTGCAGATCGGCCAGGATCTGGCTTTCACTGGCCAGCCGGGTGGCCAACAGCGGATCGTAGGCCCGGCGCATCAACTTGATCGCCACTTCGCGCCGGTACAGCGCATCGGCGCGCTCGGCCAGGAACACCACGCCCATCCCGCCAACGGCGAGCAGGCGGCTCAACCGCCACGGCCCCAGCCGCTGCCCGACCAGTGCGGCCGGATCGTCCATCGCGGCCATCACCGCCGCCAGCGCCTGCTCGATACCGCCCAGGTCTGCCGTCTGCGCACGCAGCAGTTGCAGGGTTTCGTCGATCGTGGCCGGGTCGTCACAGAGCTCATGCAGGGCCGGACGCCAACGCGCCTCGGGCAGGTCACAGACCGCGTCGAACAGCCCGCGCACGCTCTGCCAGCGACCGGCCTCACTCATGCGCGCGTGGCCGGTCCGGCCAAGTGGCGGTTCAACCACGCCTTGGCGAACCGCAGGTCGCGATCGACCGTGGGTACCGAGACATCCAGCGCCAGGGCGATCTCTTCGCGGCCCATCCCGCCGAAATACATCCATTCCACCGTACGGGCGGCACGTTCATCCAGTCGGGCGAGTGCTTCCAGCGCGCGATTGAGCGCCAACACCTCCAAGGCGTCATGGTCCGTGCTGGCTTCCCGATCGACATGGGACAGGGTCAGGTTGACCACGCCACCGCCGCGTTTGGAGGCCGCCATCGCGCGCGCGTGGTCGACCAGGACGCTGCGCATCTTCAGGGCCGCCAGGGAAAGAAAGTGGACACGGTCGCGGTAGCCGACCTCGCCATCAATCATCCGCATCAGTGCTTCGTGCACCAGCACCGTCGGCTGCAGCACGCCATCCTGGGACGTGCCCAAGCGCGCCACGGCCATGCCACGCAGCTGCGTATACAGCAGTGCAAGCAGCTGATCGCGGGCGGCGATGTCCTGCTGCTCGCTCCAGCGGCGCAGCAGGCGGGTGACATCCTGGCGTTCGGCCGCAGGCGGTGTCGCATCAAAAGGCATGTGGGGCGGGTCCGTGCATCACAGCAGGCGATCAGCCTGCAGTATCGCCGATCCCCCTCCGCATGGAGAGGGGGCCGCGGTGATCCCCGGTCACCGCGGCACCGGAACCGGCCTACTTCCCGCGCTTGGACAGAGTCTCCCGCAGCGTTTCCAGCCGCGTGGAGAGATCCTTCAGCGCGCTGCTGCCCTTGCCGACCAGCCAGGACACTTCCTCTTCGACGAAACCACTACGGCTGCGTTCGGTGTCCGGCAGCGGCGGCAGGATGTGCGCGAAGTAGGTCTTGTCCAGCACGCGCCGGAGCAGCCGCTCACCGGGGAAGGGCTCGTTGTTGTTGAGCGCACGCGCGGCTTTGACCAGGTTGCGGATGTCGTACTGGGTCGGGCTCAGGTCCGGCACCTGCTTGGGCAGGTCCAGCAGCGTATACACCGCCACGCGCGCGGTACGCACCGAGCTTTCCATGGTGAACACCACATCGTTGCGGGTCTCCACGAACTGGCCGAGCAGGCCCAGGTTGGTGCAGCCCCTGGGCACGACGTGTGGGCGATCACCGGCAGCGCGCGGCATGAACTGCGCGGTGATGTACGGCATCAGCGCGGTGCGCACCTTGGTGTTGGCAGCGATCTCGTCAAGCTGGTCGACGATGCCCAGGTGGTAGCACAGCTCGGCCAGGATCTCGCGGCCGGTACAGGCCGGCATCGGCTTGGCCACGTGGTTGCCGTTCTGGTCCATCAGCAGCGCATACACCCACACCACCAGCACGTCCTTGGGCTGATCGACGAAGTGCGGCTGGCGGTTCACGGTGAAGCTCAGCACCCAGTTGGAGTCGGTGAAGGTGATCACACCGCCGGTCACGGTCCTGCCCGAGTATGGGTCGTTGACCGAGAGCGCCTTGATCTTGTCCACCAGCGGCGAGGGCCGGCAGGTCAGCGTGGCCGACTCCCACATCGAGCGGTCGATATCGCCATGGAATTTCGCCGGCTTGCCGAAGATCGGCGACTGCGCGGCGAGGTTGTGCCACAGCGCCCAGTCACTGTCCTGCCCGGGTGTTTCGCGGGGGCGCTTCAGCACCGGCACCGTGTCCATGTCGCCGTAGGCGGTGCCCTCGGTCATCGAGCCGGTCAGCGCGAACACCAGATCGCCCTGCGCAACCGGCAACAGGGTGTCGTTGCCCTCCACGCGGCAGCGCAGGCCGATGACGGTACGCGTCTCCCCCTCCACGCGCATGTCCAGGTCATATACCCCGGTGCCGAAGGTGACCTGCACACCCTGCTCGCGCAGCATCTTCACCAGCGGTTTGACGAAGCTTTCGTACTGGTTGTACTTCGGGAACACCAGCGCGGACATATCGTTCAATCCGTCGATGGCATCCAGGAACCGGTGCATGTAGAGCTTCATCTCCAGCAGACTCTGCCAGTTCTCGAAGGCGAACATCGAGCGCCAGAAGAACCAGAAATTGCTCTGCAGGAAGCCGCCGCTGAAGTAGTCCTCGATGGTCACATCGTCGAGGTCTTCCTTGCGCTTGAGCATGAGCTTGACCAGTTCCCACTGCTGCGGCTTGCTCAGCCCGAACGTGGAGAAATCCTGGATCTTCCCCTGCTGGTGCATCAGCCGGGCCTTGGAGTAGTTCGGGTCGTTGTCGTTCACCGCCCGGTACTCGTCGAGCACGCTGTAGCCGGCGGGCAGCTCCAGCGCCGGCACATCCTGGAACAGATCCCAGAAGTTGTCGTAGTTCCAGTTCATTTCGCGCCCGCCGCGAACGAGATAACCCTGCTCGGGGTCGCCGGCGCCATCGAGCGAGCCGCCTTCGATGTCCAGGCTGTCGATCAGGGTGATGTTGCCTGCGGGCATGCCCCCATCGCGGATGAGGTAGAACGCGGCGGCCAGGCCGGCGATGCCGGTGCCGATGATCCACGCCTTGCGTGTCGCCACGCCCTCCGGTGCCACCGGGCGGTTGCGCATGTAGGCGCCCATCATGTCCGGCGGCGGCAGCGTGTTCTCCGGCCGGTTGGACCAGTAGCCACCCGTTGCGTAGGGCTCCTTGTCGATCACCGTCGCGGTGTGCACGTTCTTTTCCTCGGCAGCCATATCTCCACTCCTTATTCGATGGACCCACGGGAGGCACCGGATGACCCGGCGCCCGGCAGCACGGCTTCCCTACCGCTCGCGGCCCCCTCCTGGCACCGCGCTGCACACCGCGCTGCACACCGCGATGGTACGCACCCCACCTGTGACGGCATTGATCCGCATCAATGCCCTTGCGGTTGCATTCCGTGCGACATATGTCGCACACTTGCGACACTCCGCCAAACCGGGATTCCCATGTCCGCGCTGCCTACCCCCTCCAACGCCGAGCTCGAACTGCTCAAGGCACTGTGGCGCCAGGGCGCCTGCAGCGCGCGCGAAGTCCACAACGGCGCCGTGGCCGCGCTCGACTGGTCCTATTCCTCCACGCGCAAGACGCTGGAACGGATGGTCGACAAGGGACTGGTCGAAGAAACCGTCGAGCACGGGTTGAACATGTACCGCGCCCGGGTCGGCAAGGTCGCCACGCTGGCCGCCCTCAGCACCGACTTCGCGCGCCGGGTGCTGGAAATCGATGGCGCGTTGCCGGCCCAGGCGTTCGCCGACAGCCGCCTGCTCAGCGAACAGGAGCTGCAGCAGCTCGACGCGCTGCTGCGTGCACCTGCCAAGGACGACCAGGCATGAGCCTGACGCTGGGATTCTGGGCGGTGCAGGCCGCGGGCGCCCTCGCCGCTGGCGGTCTGGCCTGGGTTGCCGGCCAACGCCTCCACCGCCACCTGGGCCTGTCCCACGCGGCCTATGGCTACTGGCTGGGGCTGTGGTTGCTGGCGGTGATGCCCGTGCTGCTGTCGACGCTGGTGGCGCTGTGGGTGCCCGCACCGCTTGTCGCGCTGCCGCCCGTGCTGACGATGCCGCTGCCGGTCGCGTTGGACCTGGGAGACGCCGGCACCGCCGGCGGCGTTGCGGCGACCTCCCCCTGGGTGCGTCCTTACACCGCCATGCTGCTGGCGGCGCTGTATTTCGCCGGCCTGGGTGTCGCCTTGCTGCGCGTGGCCTACGGCATGCGGGCCACGGCCCGGCTGTGCCGCGCCACGACCCCGATCGCGCCCGCAGACTGGCCGGGACCGCGCAGCCGTGCCTGCGCGCAGCGGCTGATGTCGGCCGGCGTTGTCTGTCGCGTCAGCGCAATGCCGGTGAGCCCGTTCGCAGTGCGCTGGCCACGACCGATGATCGTGCTGCCCCGGTCGGCCCTGGCACACCTGGAGGACCGTGCGTTGAGCCTGATCCTCGGCCATGAAGCAGCGCACCTGGTGCGCCGCGATCCGCAGCGCGCGGGTCTGATGGCGGTGATCAACGCCCTGCTGTGGTTCAACCCGTTCCTGCCCCGCCTCACCGCACGCGTACAGCTGGCGGCAGAACTGCGCTGCGATGCGCGGGCACTCGCCGAAGATGCCCAGGGCGGACGCGAGTTCGCCACCGCCTATGTGCGCACGCTGCGCCTGTCCGCCGCCGCCCACACGCCTGCCCAGGCACTGACCCACCGCGATCTGGCCGGCCATGAAATCCGCATCCGCCACATGCTGCATGGCGATGCCGCGCGGCCGCTGGCACGATCACGGCGTGTGATGCTGCTGGGCAGCGCGCTGCTGGTCGGGAGTCTGCTGATGGTGATGCAGGCGAGTACGGCGCGGCCGCTGCCGGATCCTGCCGCCGGCAATGCGCCGCCTGCGGCCTCGATGACGCATGCCGTACTGCCCCTGCCATTGCCACCGTTGCGCCAGCGTTCCAGCGAGATACGTTTCCAGGCGCCACTGGCGACACCGCGGGTCACCGGTCACTTCGGCGACACCGGCAGCATCCGGCAGCGGCCGCACCGCGGCACCGATTTCGGTGCACGCTCCGGCACGCCCGTGCTGGCCCCCGCCGACGGGCGCGTCGTCGCGGCCACGACTGCCTACCCGGACGGTCCCCAGTACGGCACGGTGGTGGTGATCGATCACGGCCAAGGCTGGCAGACGCTGTATGCGCACCTGCAGGGCACCGATGTCGTGGTCGGGCAGCAGGTGCAGGCCGGCGAGCAGATCGCCCGCGTCGGCAGCACCGGACGCGTGACCGGTCCGCACCTGCACCTGGAAATGCTCCGCAACGGCGAGCGCGTCGACCCGCAGGCGCATCTGCCATGACCGGCTGACCGCTCCCCCCACACATCCGCCCCTCCGCTGCATTTCGTTTTCCTGGCCACAGGAGGGGCGCGTGTTGCCCCGCGAAATGCCCCTGCCCTCCTGCACGGACCGCCCCATGTCACCGACGTTCCGCACCGTACTTGCCCTGACCCCGCTGTGTGCCGCGTTCTCCAGCGCTGCACAGTCACTGCCCGCACCGCAGGCGCCGCCGCCCACCGAACTGGAGACCGTGCAGGTGCAGGGCACCGTGTACGACGCACGCCGCGAGGACACCGCCACCCGGATCGTGGTCGGCGCTGAAGCGCTGCGCCAGTACGGCGACATCGGTCTGGTGGATGCGCTCAAACGCCTGCCCGGCATTACCGTCGGCACGGGTGCGCCCGGCCGCAGCGGCACGCTGTCACTGCGGGGGTTGGGTGCGGGCTATATCCAGATCCTGCTCAACGGCCAGAAAGCGCCCGCCGGGTTCGACCTGGACTCGCTCACGCCGGAGATGGTCGAGCGCGTGGAGATCATCCGCGCACCCACCGCCGACCAGCGCGCCGAAGCGATCGCCGGCTCGATCAACATCGTGCTGGCCGCAGGCGCGCGAAAGGACAGCGGGCAGCTGTCGGTGGCCTGGGGCAACAGCAATGGCCGGAACACGCCCTCGGTCAGCTGGCAGCGCAACCGGCGCGCCGACCACCGCAGCAGCGCGATCACGGCGACCGCATCGCGCCGCGAGTTCCTGGTCGAGGAAACCGGTACCGAGCGTGCATGGAATCGGCAGGGAACACCGACCACCCTGCGTGACACCTCCCTGCGCGCCAGCGGAAACCGCGATGTGCTCTCACTGGCCCCCAGCTTTGAAGCGACGCTGGAGAACGGGGATACCTTCGCGCTGCAGGGCTTCGCCGATGCGAGCCGGTTCAACCGCATCACCGACATCGACTGGGCCACCACGCTCGGCGCCCCACTGCAGACCACCCGCTATCAACAACGCACGCGCATCGACGTGGCGCAGGCCAATGGCAGCGTGACGTGGACGCGGGCGTTCGAACGGGGCGGCACGTTCACCACCAAACTGCGCCTGGGCGGCAACCGCGAGCGCTACACCTATCGGGAACAGGGCCAGGCAGCGGATGGGCGGCAGAACCTGGAGGACCACACCGACGCGCGGTTGACCGTGGGCGATCTGAACAGCAGTGGCAAGTACACGCTGCCCGCCCGCGGGCGGCATGCGCTGCAGCTCGGCTGGGAGGGCAGCGAGGATCGCCGCGATGAAGCACGCGTGCAGCAGCTGTTGCCTGTCCACGAGGGCGGCCTGGTGGCGATCAGCGACCTGGCTTTCGACGCGCGCATCCGTCGCCTGGCGCTGTACGTGCAGGATGACATCTCGCTGAGCGAGCGCTGGTCCCTCTATGCCGGCGCACGCTGGGAACAGATCGATACCCGCAGTGACGGCAGCAGCTTCAGCGGCATCCAGCGCCGTGACCAGGTGCTCTCACCGGTGTTGCAGTCACTCTGGAAAATGCCCGGCACCCGGGGCGACCAGCTGCGCGTCGCGCTGACCCGCACCTATCGATCGCCTACGCTGGCCTCGCTGATTCCGCGCCCGTACACCTCGACCAACAACCGCCCGCTCAACCCCGACGAACGCGGCAACCCGGCGCTGCGGCCCGAACTGGCGACCGGCGTGGACCTGTCCTACGAAACCTACGGCAACGACGGCGCGCAGCTCAGCATCGGCGGTTATGCGCGCCGGATCAGTGAGGTGATCCGCACTGAAACGCATCTGCAGGACGGGCGCTGGGTGGCCACGCCGGTCAACGGCGGCACCGCGATGACCTGGGGGCTGGAGATGGATACGGCATTCCGTCTGCCGCAGTTGATCGCAGGCGCGCCGGCCGTGGCGGTGCGTTTCAATGCGACCGCCAACGATTCGCGCGTGGATGATGTGCCCGGTCCGGACAACCGTCTTGATGAGCAGGTGCGCTTCAGCGGCACCCTGGGCGCGGACTACGAGATCCGCACCGGCTGGACGGTCGGCGGCAGTTACACCTACCGCACTGGCGGCACGGTGCAGGTCAGCCCCGGCCAGTTCGAGATCAGTGCGTACGGGCGCGAGTTGGACCTGTACTCGCTGTGGTCGCTGCGCGCAGGCAGCAAGCTGCGGCTGAGCCTCAACAACGCGCTGCACCGGGCGCTGCACACGGGGCAGGAGCGGGTCAGCGAAGACGGTACCGAGCAGCTGCGGCGCCAGCGCAGGGCATCGCCACTGCTGCGCCTTCAGCTGGAACTGCCGCTCTAGCCCGGCTCAGCCGGGCTGTCGGCTGGCCTCACCCACCGCCGGCAGTGCCCGTGCGCGGCCGGGCTTGCTCGGGAAGGCATGGCGCACGATCCGCCACATCACCTGGCCGAACTGCCGCGGCAGCGAACCGGTGTTGTAGTGCTGGCCGTAGCGCGCGCAGATGTCCTTCACTTCCACGGCGATCGCGGCATAGCGGTTGGCCGGGATGTCCGGGTAGAAGTGATGCTCGATCTGGTGGCTGAGGTTGCCCGACATGACATTCATCAGCTTGCCGCCGGTGAGGTTGGACGAGCCGCGCAGCTGGCGCAGGTACCAGTGGCCGCGGCTTTCATCGCGCACGCATTCCTTCGGGAAGGTCTCCGCGTTGGCGGTGAAGTGGCCGCAGAAGATGATCACGTAGGTCCACACGTTGCGGATCAGGTTGGCCACCACGTTGCCCAGCAGCACCGGCAGGAAGAACGGGCCGGCCAGCGCCGGGAACAGCAGGTAGTCCTTGAACATCTGCTTGCCCATCTTGCGGCCGACTGGACGGAACTGCGCGCCCAGCTGACGCAGCGTCATCTTGCCGGCGAACACGCGACCCAGGCGCAGGTCCTGTATCGCGATGCCCCATTCGAACAGCAGCGCGAACACCACCGCCACCACCGGCTGCATCAGGTAGAACGGGCGCCAGCGCTGCTCGGGGAAGATCCGCAGCAGGCCGTAGCCGATATCGTCGTCCAGCCCGCGCACGTTGGTGTAGGTGTGGTGGCGGAAGTTGTGGGTCTTGCGCCAGTTGTCGGCGGTGCCGACGATGTCCCACTCATAGGTGCTGCCCTGCAGCTGCGGATCGCCCATCCAGTCGTACTGGCCATGGATGACGTTGTGCGCCAGCTCCATGTTTTCCAGGATCTTGGACAGCGCCAGCATCACCACGCCGGCGATCCATGCCGGAATCAGCACGCTGTGTACGAACGCCCCCAGGAACAGCAGCGCGCGGCCAGCCACGCCGGTCCAGCGCACCGCCGCCACGACGCGGCGGATATAGCGCGCATCGCGCGCACCCAGCGTGGCCAGATGGCGCGCCCGCAGGGCATCGAGTTCATCGCCGAAGGCCTGCAGTTCGGCCGGGGACAGCGCGCGGTTGTGCACGGAAGACATGGTCACAGCTCCAGGATCAGGTCGGTGCTGGCGCTGTTCACGCACAGCTTCACTTGCGTGGCCGGTTCGGCCGCGTGTTCACCGGTGAGGGTGTGGCGGGTAACGCCGGACACCTTGCCGCAGACGCAGGTATTGCAGATGCCCATCCGGCAGCCACTGGCCGGGCGCAGCCCTTCGGCTTCCAGCGCCTGCAGCAGCGAGGTGCCGCGCGGCAAGGAGAGCGTGCGCCCGCTGCGGCGCAGCTCGACCTGCACCGTGCCGCTCTCGGCCTCGGGCAGGACCGGCGGGGTAAACGCTTCGGACTGCAGCGAGGCGACCTGGCCCTGCAGGCGCGCCTGCGCTGCATCGACGAAGCCACCCGGGCCGCATACCAGCGCACGGGCGCTGCTCAGATCGCCCAGTGCGTCGAACGCGAACGCATCGACACGCGAAGCGGGCGCCGCCGGGTCGCGGGTCAACGCGATGTGCAGCGTGAACGACGGATGGCGTGCCGCGAGGGCGGCCAGCTCATCGGCAAAACACAGTTCCTCGCGGCGGCGTGCCCAGTACACCAGGTCCACCTGGCCGGGCATGCCGGCGCCATCAAGCTGGCGCAGCAGCGCGCGCATCGGGGTGATGCCGCTGCCGGCGGCCAACAGCAGCAGGCGTTCGCTGGAAGGCGTCGGCAAGGTCATCTCACCGAACGCCTGGCCGAGTTCGAACACCTCACCGATCGCCGCGGCACCGGCCAGATGCTGGCTGACCGCGCCGCCGGCAATCGCTTTGACGGTAATGGCCAGCCGCCCATCGGCCAACACGGTCGGGCTGTAGCTGCGCGACAGGCGGCGCCCGTCGACCTCCACGCCGAGGGTCACGTGCTGGCCCGGCAGCAGGCCGCGGAAATGGCGGTTGGGCGTGAGCACCAGGGTCACCGCATCCGCGCTCTCGGCCGTGCGCGACACCAGCCGGGCCAACGGGCGGCGCAAGGTCCACAGCGGATGCAGGCGGGTTCCCCAGAAGTCGAACAGCTCCTCGGAGACCCAGCGGCGGGGGCTGGCGGCGTGACGGCGGGCGGCAATGCGCGGGACGGTGCTCATGCTGTGCACTATACGGCCGAGCATACGACTGTGTATACAGTTGTATATTGCCGGGACGGGCTATGATTCAGGGACTTGACCGCGCTGCCCCTGATGACCTCCCCAGACCTGCCCCTGCCCGCCTCCGACGACGCCCATCCCGCGCGCAAAGCCTCGATCTCGCGCGAGGATCTGCTGGCCGCCGCGTTGGCCCTGATCGGGCCGCACCGCAGCGTCTCCACGCTGAGCCTGCGCGAGGTCGCGCGTGAAGCCGGGATCGCCCCGAACTCGTTCTACCGCCAGTTCCGCGACATGGACGAGTTGACCGTGGCCCTGATCGACCTGGCCGGGCGCTCGCTGCGCACGATCATCGGCGAGGCCCGCCAGCGGGCAGCCTCCTCCGACCGCAGCGTGATCCGCCTCTCGGTGGAGACCTTCATGGAACAGCTGCGCGCCGATGATCGGCTGCTGCACGTGCTGCTGCGAGAGGGCACCGCGGGTTCGGATGCGTTCAAGCACGCGGTCGACCGCGAACTGAACTACTTCGAAGACGAGTTGCGGGTGGATCTGATCCGCCTGGCCGCCGCCGACGGCGCGCGCCTGCACGAACCGGCGCTGGCCTCCAAGGCGATCACCCGGCTGGTGTTTGCGATGGGTGCGACGGCGGTTGACCTGCCGCCGGAGAAAGATCCGGAACTGATCGAGCAGCTGACCCAGATGCTGCGGATGATCATCACCGGCGCGCGCACATTGGCAGGCAGTCCGCCGCTGCGGTGATCACGCCCTTGAACGGCCAGCCCGGCTGCGTGCGAACCAAGGCATTCAGCGCTGCGCCGCATCACGGCCCATGAAAATGGCGGCCCGGAGGCCGCCATCTGATTTCATCACCACGGGCGCGACAGCCAAGGCTGCAGCGACTACGATCGATCAACGGTACTGACGCTCACAGCGACGCTCGACCACGCGGTCACCGTTCTTGGACTGCTGGTTGCCCTGGATCTGGCGCCCGGCCGCGCCGCCTGCCACGGCACCGGCAACGGTGGCCAGCTTCTTGCCGTTGCCGCCGCCCACCTGGTTGCCAAGCAGGCCACCGACCACCGCACCGGTCGCCGTACCGGTGATGCGATTGGGATCCTTGGAATTACGCTGGACCTCGACGTTGTGGCAGACGACCTTGCTGCCGTCGTTGAAGCGGCGTCCTTCGTCCTTGGGGCCGTAGGTCTGCGCGCCAGCCACTGCCGACACCGCCAGCAAACTGCCCAGGCACAACACGCGGATGCTCGTCTTCATGGTCGATCCCTGTTTATGGAACATGGGCCGAGTGTCTGCCTGCCTGCGGCAAGCCCGGGTGAATTCGCGTCGACACTGCGTCAAGGCACGTGGGGGCGTTCAGGCCGCAGCCATCCACCCGACGGAGCTTGCCGCCGTGTGCAGGTCGTCTGACGCATCGAACGGGACGCCGAAGTGGATACCCGGGCATTCATTGGATGGCAAAGCGCCGTGCCTCACCCTGTTGCGCACACAATCGATCACTGGAACCCGCCAGGGTGACCGACGATGTCGCGTCCCGGACGATCACCCACCCAACGCATCATGAGGACTGCTGCCGATGCATGACACCGCCCTGCCCTCGACAACCATCGCCCGGTGCACGCGGCCCCTGCACGCACGGACCCGGGCATGACCGGACCCACCCTGGTGCTGGACGGAAGCGCCATCGACGACATCGCCGGCTTCTACGCCGAGATCAACCGCGTGTTCATGGCCAACGAGGACTGGGAACTTGGCCCCAGCCTGGATGCGTTGGATGACCTGCTCTACGGCGGTTATGGCGCACTGGCCGGGCACGCATCCGCCACCGTGCACTGGACGCACATCGCACACAGCCGCGCCGCGCTCGGAGTGGCGGCCACCCGTGCCTGGCTGCAGGAAAAACAGGCGCACCCCGGCATGTTCAATGCCGCGGGAATCGCCACCCAGCTAGACGCGCTGGAACGCGGCGTCGGCCAGACCTATTTCGACATCATCATGGAGGTATTCGCCGCCCATCCCACCTTGCAGCTGCGCACGGACTGACCGCCTGCGCGTTACGCACGGGCGTTGATGCCGCTGCCCAGGCCGCTTGCGCCGGGCGCGCTTCGCCCTGCCTGCCCCCTCCCCTACAATGGCCGGCCAGGCGGCCTTCCGGGCTGCCCCCGACTGTGATGGACCCCGCGTGACAGAGAAGCAGCCCGAACACACCCCGCTGATGAAGCATTAAGCACGTTAGCTCAGCAAGACCTTGTATTTGCTATAAATTGCGCAGCAAACGACGCTCCATTTAAGGCTGGCGCTACACCGCCGCTACATCAGGTGGGTCCACGTTCGTCAGCGCCTGCCCCGACCAAGTCGCTCCTTCGCGAGAGTCCCCGCCAGTCCCCGGTCGCTAGCTCTTGGTGCGGAGCCTGTTGGCCGTCGCTGGCCTCATCCGGGGGCTTCCACTCAGTCAAAGCGCATTCCCTTGCCCGGCCTATCGGCCTCGCTTAGAAAGCGCTCGGTCGCACCTCTTGCGACAATTTCCCGATATCGTGCGCCTATGCACAGTCGGGGGACTCAAATGGATCATGAGTATGTGGTGCGGGGCGGGGTTAATCGGGCGGATATTGGCAAGTATCTGACGCGAACGGCTTCGGTCGTTTCAGGTCTCTTGGTCTGGGTGCTCCTTCAAGCAGTCGACCTTGCAAAGCAGTTTGGGCTCAGCACGAACCTGCCGCCCGTTGCTCTCTCTCTGATTGGTGCCGGCACCGTCTATGCCGTTCTCTATCTGATCTTCCGTCGCTGGATCTGGCGTATGCCCCTTGTCGCCAACTGGTTGAAGGTTGCCGATCTTTCGGGCATCTGGATCTGCGAGGGCCATCCTTTTCCACGAGCTGATTCGCTCGCCGTTGATTGGCAGGGAACGATGACGATCACCCAAGATTGGGACAAGGTGCGCATCCACCTTGATGCCGATTCGTCCAGGTCCAACAGTGATGTTGCCGGACTGCTGTCTGACCCCATCGAAGGCTTTGTTCTCCTTTACAGCTATCGCAATGAGCCCAAGCCTGGCCAGACAGAGCTCAGCGCCCATCGTGGCTTTGCAAAACTGATCTTTGCCAAGGATTTGAAGACTGGCAAGGGCGACTATTTCAATGGTGACGGTCGTCACTCGTCGGGCACCCTCACACTTCGGAGGCAGTGATGGCAAGGACTGTTGATGAGCGCATTTCTGCTCTGAGAGCGCGCCGCCGTGGCGAAGATCGAGCAAGCCTGATGGCGGAAGACAGCGCTGCTGCGGCTAAGTATTTTGAGAAAATTGGACAGCAGGAGGCGTGGGAAACAAAGGCAGCTAACAAGCCCAATACGCGCTACGCGTTGGGCGCTATGCAGGAAGTGGATGCGGACTACACCCGCATCAGCACAGAGACTGCTCTCCGCGTGGCAAAGCAGCTGGAAAACCGCATCGCAGGGTTTAAGCTTGAATTTCACCTGCAAGGCTCTGTGCCACTCAATGTGCATATTCGAGGCGTTAGCGATGTGGATCTCCTAACCCTGATTTCACCGCAATTTCTGAGCTACGACCCGGGCGGCCTGCGTGCAACATCAGGCGCTTACTACCCCACAGCCCTGACCTCATTGCAGCAGCTCAAAGACTTACGCACGGAGGAAGAACCGGCACTTAAGAACGCATTTCCCGCAGCCACGGTAGAGACGCGAGGAAGCAAGGCGATCAAGATTTCAGGCGGCTCCCTTGCCCGATCAGTTGATGTAGTGCCTTCCCATTGGTATGACTCTGCCGATTACCAACGCAGTGGGGCGTTGCATGATCGCGGGGTCATCATCTTGGACAAGAGAAACAACGCCACGATGACCAACTACCCGTTCAAGCACATCAGGGAAGTTTCAGATCGTGACCTGGTCGCGATGGGCTCCCTAAAGAAGGCCATTCGACTTATCAAGAACATAAAAGCGGACGCGGATCGGGAGATTGCGCTTCCAAGCTTTGACCTTGCCGCCATCATGTTCCACGCCGACATGAATGCTTTGCGGAATGGACATTGGTATGAACTTGCCATCTTGGCTGAGACGCAGCGCCATCTCGATCACCTCTATCACCATCCTGACTACGCGAAGCTTCTGCTCGTGCCGGACGGGACGCGAGCCATCTTTGATGGCCCAGCCAAATGGAGCTCCCTACTGACCCTATCTTGTGAAGTGGACAGGCTTCTTGAAGCTGTCGCAAATGAAAACAGCATCGGACTACCCCCGAACGACCATAGCGAGCGACGTAAGCTCGTCAAATCCGTTAGCCTTTAAGCATTCCAGTTTTCCCATCTCATCCTGGGAGAGCATGGGCGGGTGATGTTTCCTCGCCCGCCAAACCCTTGCTTCAAATACGCGGCCGTGGGGCGCGAGGTCGCAGTTCCAATTCACCGCTAGCATGCTTCTCGGTTTGGACAAGATCACCATCCTCTAGCATTGACGGAGATGTGACAGCAGGGGATGCCTCGATCTTGAATGTCCTGTCCAGATGCACGCTGGCTTCCACCATCTCTGACCGCGCCTGATCAATGGCGGCCACCTGCAATGCCGCCGCGCGTTTGGTGATGTGCGCTTTGGCTCGGAAGTAGCGTTGCTTTGCGCGAGCTGCTTCGCGCGACTTCGACGTAACTTCATGCTCAGACAGTTTTGCCCGAGCTGAGAAATAGGCGAGACGCGCACGTTGCGGCCTTACGACAGCGTGCGCATAGCTCATCACGGCTTGGGCCAGGCGCTCGGTGTCTTCATACAAGAATGCGTTGGCCGCGTAGGAATCGACACGACGACACATGAGCGTCGTGTAGGCCTTCTGGAACTGAGGTTCGATTTGTATACCGCCGACACTTCGAAGCATGTCTAGCGAGTCCTGGGCTGCTTGGCGCTGGCTTTCCAACCATTGCTCGATGAGTTCGGACTCTGCGTTAAGAATGTCAGCGTCGCGGCCCGTAGAGCGTGCTAGGCGCACCACACGACTAATCCTTCGGGTGATCCCAACCGGCACAGCCGTTGGCATGATGCGCTCGCCGCTTGGGTAAGTTGATGCGGCGGCCGTGGTGCGCTCTCCAGACCTATGCGCTAACCCGACCTGTTCCCTGGCCCGGTCTGCCAACGCGGCTTGATGGGAATGCCCCTCAGGGACGCCATGCGTCAGGACGGCGGCTTGCAAGCGCCGACTGACGATTCGCTCTACAAAGCTTCCCGATGGCGTCGCGCCTTCAGCACCCATCCTTTTGGCTTGACGCATCATCGCAGTGCGAACTTTCCCTAGATGCTTGGTTGGCTGGCGACTGAGCTCTTTGGCTCGGGCAAAATCTTGCAGCGACGCCGCTTCCCGCGCTTGAGCCCTCAAAGTCCGATGATCCACACGATCAGTGCCACCAGCGCGTTCTAGATGCGCGTTGATGACCCCTTCAATGGCTTTTCGAAGCTCCCGAATAGCCTTAGCACCCCCGCCTTGCCGCGAATCGAACGCCAATCCGGCGCGCTCGCCGAGTCCTCTAGAGTCGACCTTTCGTGCCGACATCAGTAAGTGCACATGGTGATTACGCTGATCGCCTTCTTTCGAAGGTGCGTGAATAGCAACCAGGACCGCCACTTGATAGCGGTCGACCATGAGCTGCCCCAGATCCAGAGCTAGGGCTTTGCGCTGGGTGTCTGAGAGGCTGTGGGGTAAAGCGACCTCGACCTCACGGCAAACGCGGGCGTTAGCACGTGTTTCGGCTGCTTCGTTAGCGTCCCAAAACCTCTGAGCGTCATAGCACCAATTTGGCGATCCAATGGGGGCGAGCATCTGATGATGGGCGACGCCATGACGATGAGAGTAGCGGTGGTAAAGACCTGTTGCGGTATCGACAAGATCAAACCCGGCACGGTAAGCAGCGGCGGCGACAGACGACTCGCCTTTTCCGCGAGAGAACGATTTCAGTGTTGCGTGATAAATGGCCATTTAAGTAGGGCTCCTGTGAATGGAGCACCCAATTAAAGGCGCGACTTGTCTTCGTCTAGTGCTGTCGGGCAACTGCGTAAGCGAGCGCTAGCTCACACTTTCCTAGCTCTCTAGGCTGCTCTGTCGGCTTGGCCATTTGACCGGGTCAAATGCGAGCGCGTCCGCGCTCGGCCAAACCCCGGCAGGCCGCACGGTTTACGCGAAGCGGAAACCATAAGTGCGGTTTTTACTTTGATTTTTAGGGGTCTTCCACGCTCTAAATTGTGTCTTCGTTGCCGCCGCCAAATCGCGAAACAACTTACGCTGTGCGTATCTTTTGGTGAACGAAATATGAATATGGCTAAACAGTGGTTACCACTGGCGCCGTTTGCTCTCGCGCTAGACTGAGATGCGGGTCACAGAGAGGGCCCCGTCATGCGGCGCTTCGTCCCAGTCCAAATTTGCAAGGAATGCTATGCCCATCACCGGGGTCAAGATCAAGGGTCTGAGCTGTTTCACCACAGAGTTCTGCGGCTTTGACGAGTTCAAGCTGATCAATGTCATCATCGGGCGCAACAACACCGGCAAATCGCAGCTGCTGAAAGTGGTCCAGAGTCTTTGCTCGCCGGATCGCACCAAGTCGCGCCTTCCTGCCTCGTATCGATTCACGGGCACCTTCGACGAAGGGACGCTGCAAGGAATTTTTTCCAATTCTCAGCGCTCTGGTGCCCTCGGCGTTCCAAACACCCAAAGCAACTGGACGCATCACGGACTGCGGTTCGTCGACACACCAGTGAGTTGGATCGAGAACGCCCACGAGCTCGTGAGTGAGCTGTCACATCGGGCGAAGGAAAGGCCTGATGCCTGGGGCAGAATTCTCCCTCATGAAGTTAACGAAGCGACAGAGATGGAGCTTAGCAAGGCAGTAAGCCGACTCCGGGGCCCATTTGCCGACAAAGTTTTCCGCCACATGCTGGCTGATCGCGACATACGTAATGAGCCTGCCGCCGCGAAGCTTGCGCTTCGCTCAGACGGGCAAGGCGCGACGAACATCATCCGTGACCACCTCATCCGGGCGGACAACATCATGGTGACGCGGCGCCTCATTCAAAGCGAACTGCGAGCAGCGCTCAACCATATCTTCGGTCCGGACGGTTCCTTCTCAGCAATTTCGGTTCATGAACAGGCAAGTGGCGAATGGGAGATCTTCTTGGAAGAGGCTCTCAAGGGGCTCATCCCGCTCAGCAGTTCCGGCAGTGGCTTAAAGACCGTTATCTTGGTGCTTCTCAATCTTCTGATCGTCCCCGTGCTCGAAAGCAAAAGCGCGAGTGACTACGTATTTGCGTTTGAGGAGCTTGAGAACAACCTTCATCCATCACTGCTCCGGCGTCTGCTGAAATTCATTGACGAGTTTGCCGTCGAGAACGGCTGCACCATCTTCCTCACCACTCATTCCAGTGCAACCCTGGACCAGTTCAGTCGTTCGGGTCACGCCCAATTCGTGCGGGTTTCGCATGATGGGACCGCTGCATCGACCCAGACGATTTCGGCACACTTCGATCATTCCCAAGTGGTCGGTGACCTAGGCGCACGCGCGTCAGACATCTTGCAAGCGAACGGAATCATCTGGGTTGAAGGTCCCTCAGATGCTATCTACCTAAACCATTGGATCAAGACCTTCTCCGAAGGGAGTCTCTTGGAAGGCCGCGATTACGCCTGCGCCTTCTACGGCGGATCGCTTCTGGCGCGCACAAGCTTCGGGGAGCCAACCGGACCCAATCCCGAAGAACTCATCCAGCTTCTCCGGCTCAATCGGAATGCCGCCTTGGTCTGTGACAGTGATCGATCTTCCAAGGGCGCTGCACTAAAGCGTCGGGTTATCAAAGCACAGGAGGAGATCGCAAAGCTTCCGGATGGCTACATGTGGGTGACTGCCGGCAAGGAAATTGAGAGTTACCTGCCTGGCTCAGTGGTTGGCAAGGCGCTTGGCATGAAAGTTGATCCCGTTGATCCTGCGCAGTTCGAGCTCTTCTTTCCAAGCGCATCGAAGTCGAAGAAGGGGGACTCTTACGTTGAAGCCAAGCTCAATCGGGCTAGCATCGATAAGGTTGAGCTTGCTCTGGCCTCACGCGAGCACACCACATCAGTGAACATGGCGACACGCTTCGACTGGTCCGAGCGCATGAAGGCGCTCGTTAGCACCATCCAGAAGTGGAACGCCTAGTCTTTTTCTTTCACTCGTTCCAAGTGTTTATTCATGACCCAGCCAAAAATTATCATCCCGTCATCGTCGACAGTCTGAACATAACGCCACTTGCCAGCTGCTTTTAGCACCTGAACCTCATCGGCACGATGTAGCACGAGGGTTGGTTTTTGACGCAGCACTGGGCGGAGGGGTGCCACATCGACGACCACTTCGTAGCTGTTCTCAATGATACCCAGGTCTCTCAGCTCCTCAGTGAGCGTGAGCTGCCGCGCGGCTTTGTCGTCTTGTGCTTGCAGAACGGCCATCTGGGCTTGGTGTTGTTGCTGCATCCGAGCGACGATTTCAGCATGGTCTCGGCCGCTGCTAGCTTCGCTGTATATGAAACAAGCCAACTGCAACGCCATCAAGAAGACTTCGAGGCGCTGCGATGGATTTAACCCTGCTACGCGCGCAGCGCTTAGACACCACGCGATCCAAGAACTCAGCCACGCCTCACTGACCGGGTCTATTTCAGCGACTTCCGAGTCCTGGCTCCGCCCTTTATCCAGTTCAACCGCTGCGGACAGACCTGTTTCTTCGCTATCCTCCAATATGCGTCGAATACCCTCCCGCGCTCGCTCATCTGTGACAAGCGACGCCCATGCTCTATACGAGTCGGTTTGCGTCAGCTGACTTGCGAGATCCATTCGCTCAGTGAATTGCTGCCCCATTCGTCGGATGAAGTTCTGGGTTTCCTCAGCTTCCTGGACGGCGCGGCGAGCGGCATCGTATCCCAAGTGATCCTGCCAAGCCCGGATGTTAGTAATGCTGTCGTAAGCAGCCTTGGCTGCCTCACTGACGGACAGCGACCATCCCGCAAGCGTCTTGTCCAATGCCGCTGCCGCGTAGCTCTCGAGCCGACTTGTTTGGCGCAAGGCTTCCACGGCAAGTTGGTTCTGGTTCTTTGCGAAGTCCAACAGCTGGTGTTCTTTAGCCGCCCACTCGCGAGCCTGCTTCAAGCCAGGTGTTTCAAGCGCCTGCATTGCTTTCAGGATCGAGTGCTCCTCAAGGCGATGAACGATTTGCCACGGATCATTGCGAACTTGAGTCTCTGCGAAGCGCGCGGCGTCACTTCGATCCACGACGCGAGAGCGCATCGTTGCGTCTGCTTTTCGCAGATCTTCTCGGTCTGAGGTCATCGGGCGGCTCGCTGGATAAGTCGAGCCATCTTAGGGGCGCCTAGTGTCCTCGGCCAGTATGCGGCGGGATTTAGCCCTCCGCACCAGAAAAACGCACCGTCAATCCTGAGCTTGAGGCGCGCTCTGAGCTTGTCGAACCCGGATCTCCTCCGCGAGCGCCCTAAGCTCTTCCGGTTCGTAGTCCTGGACGGCTTTAATCAGCTCGGCGAGTTCCGCCGTCTCGGCAACCAAATACGCCACGGACACGCCCAAGGACTGGGCGATCTTCCAGGTCGTTTCCCAGTCGGTCGCATGGACGCCGCTCTCATAGCGGCTGATGTAGGGTCCTGCCCGCTTGTCATCTAACCCCACGCTCTTCCCCAGGGCCCGCTGTGAGACGCCAGACGCTTTGCGGACCTCCTTCATGCGGGTCGCGATAAGGGTCTGGATCGAGAGGGCGAGCGCGTTCATCTGGGAATGATGAACGTCAGTTACGCCCAACGCACAGTTACGTTGAACGCACCATACGTTTGACGTAACCTTTTTGGCAAGCCCGCTCCGGATCGGCACCCCTCCATCGCCTGATGCTCGCTCAAGCGCGCTCGTCCAATCGGCCCCTACGGTCTCCGGCCGAGTCCCGGGACCTGCCTAAAGCTCTGTCCGCACTCCCTGCCCTCACCCATCCGCTTTCAGACCTCAAAGGAATGACCATGCCCAAGACCCTTCTGGCTTCACTTGCCACCGCCTTGCTGCTGACTGCGTGCTCTGCTGGACCGTCTGCAAACAAGGCGGAGGACGCGATGCTTGTCTTTGTGAAGGCCAACGGATCTGACGACGCTCGCTTGACCAAGTTTGCTATCGGCAAGTGCGAGAAAGGCGACGGTGGCTACAACTGCCCCGTCCAGGCCCGCGTCTTGGCCATGAATGGTCGCTTTGACGAAGACTTCAATGGCGTCTTTACGTTCGCCGAGGTGGACGGCAACTACCGAGTCGTCGGCGTCGTCAGTCGCACCCTTTGATTGACCCCGACGCACTTCGCACGGCAGCCCGCGCTTATCACCCCAGAGCCAATCAGGAATTCCCATGACCGTCGGCACGTTCTTCCTCCTGCTCGTCCTCGGCGCCACCGCGCTTGTGCTTATTGGCTTGGGCCGCAGTTTCAAACTGCGGAGCGAGCGCGGCAACTTTGAGCAGGACTACGCGCGAAGCTACTTCTCCCGCCCGGGCGCCATCGCGCTGTCCCCTGAGCAAGCGAGGATCAAGCTTCGTGACCGCAACCAGACCAAGATCTACCCTTTTGCTGACGTGCGAGCCTGGGAAAAGCACTGGCACAACACTAAACGCGAAGGCACGCTGACGGTGAGTGTGCGCGACCTCGACCAGCCTGTTTGGACGATCAAGTTCGGCAACGAAGCGGAGATGAATCGCTGGTATGAGCTTCTAGACCAAGCAATCAACGACAACTGAGCGGATCAAAGAAGAGGGCAGGATGATCCCGCCCTCTTCGCCCTCACTTGCCCAGGTGGCGCTTTACATCCTTGGTCATCACGCCCACTGCCGCCACAGCCTCTTTCAGCTTTGCCGGTGTGACGTTGAAGTGCTTGGACCAATCCCGCAGCTCCCACTCTTCATTTACGTTGATGCGAATGCCATCGGGCGGACCGCGCTTGCTCAGATCGTCTGCCATTGCCAATCCCCTTCCGCGCCTCGAAGTGTGAGGCGCCTCACGTTCTCTCCACACCCCGCCGTTGTCCAGTCGGAATCATCCGCGTGTAAAGGTAGGCCTTTTCCTACTTTCAACCAGCCTACTCCTTGCCGATCTGAGCGCACGCAAGCAGCAGCAGATGAAGACAACCCAAAGCGTCGCGGCGTGGCGGACAGGGTGCACGCCACAGCGGGTTCGCCTTCCCAAGGCCGAGCCCGTTACCCGAGGCCCCGCCACCAACAGATAGGGCACACAGCAAGCCAAAAGACCTCGCCGTGCGGAACCAACTGCCGGCCTTTGCAGATGCGTCCGCTGGGGAGGCAGCAGTTCTCGATGTCCCGGACGGGTTACAAAGGCCGGTTTAGTGCAACGATTAATCGTCGACCTGAGTATCCGCCAGGTGAGAAGTAAACTTTAGCCTAGCGCTGGTTGGGCGCGCCTGCACGACCCTCCTCATCACGCGTTACAACTACCGATCTGAGCATTCATACGCCGACGAGAGAGTTGACAACACTCTGATTCTTGTTAGGAATCAGGCATGAACACACTCCCCTGCAATCCACATACCTCAGACTTTCCCGACTTCGACGAGCCAAACACAGCGGAATCGCGCCAAGAGCATGTGCATCTCTGGCTTCGATGCTTAGCTGATCAAGGGGAGCAACCCGACGCCCGCATACATGCCGCTTTAGATCGCTATGTGGATGGCAGCTATGATCTCCACACGCTCAGCCAAGCAGTCATCAAGCCCTACCTGCACTGACGGTTGGCCAACCGCTAACAACCAGGCGCTTAACGCTGGACTGAGTGCTGGGCCCAGCCAGATCGCGCGGTGACAGCGTGCGTGGTGCGCGAGGCACCAGGCAGACCACGTGTTGTAGGACTCTGGGTGCCAACTTCCTACGACCAGCGCTGCGATGGTGCGTTGTTCGCTTTTTGCCATGCCGCTAGCACTGCATCGTTGTTGTTCAAGACAACGGAATCGTCAGAAGCAGACCAAGCCTGAGTTATGTCCTTTCTCTGGTGAACCAGCATTGCGCGCTCGAAATCTTTGACGAGTTTCGACAATACATGCCCCGGGGATGTGGGTTGAACTTTTGGTTGCTCCACACGCAGCGCCGCTCGCTCTGCATCTGATGCTTGTCGAAGATGGGCAGTGATGGATTGCAAGATGGTTGCGCGAATCCATTCCACTTGCGGCTTGCCATTGATGACGCCATCGAGCTCACGCGTCTTCTGAGCGAGTCCCTGCGCATCCACCTTGCGTGTCGTTGCCAGGAGGTGGGCGTAGTAGTGGCGCGCATCTGCATTCTTAGGCGGCTCGTGCATGCTCACTTGGATAGCGAACTGGAAGCGAAGCACCAGCTTCCTGGCCACATCCAACGTCAAAGCCCACCGCTGATCGTCGTCAAGTTCGTGAGGTAGTGCAATCTCGAACGCGCGAGCCACGGTGCTGTCTTTGCGCCTCTCAGCAGCTTCGACTGCGCTCCACAACTGCTGAGGATCTTCGGTCCACTCAGGCGCGCCGATGGGACTAATGCAGGTAACGCGCTGGACGCCCGAACGAGTCTGATAGTTGTGCACGATCCCTGTGCGTGTGTCTGTAAGGCACAACGCACCGCGATAGGCTGCGGCCGCGACGGCTGAGTGCTGTTTGGCACGACTGAACGTTTTGACGCGAGTGTGATAAATGGCCATGAATGCTCCGTTCGTTGATTGAGCATCCAGCTATGAGGCAACTTGGCAATAGAGCAAGGCGTATTTAAACGAGCTGATCGCCCCTTTTCTGACGCCTAAAGGCCATGGAATTTGGCGAGCCGTTTCATCGTTTTCTTACGTTCAGCATTGCGGCCAGCCGGAGCCAAACGCCACGCACATTCCTCAGAAAAAATTGACCCTGTTGAAGGGCATGAGCCTTGGATTCGACTGCCGCGCTTTCGACATGCAATAGAAAGGGCGCCTGCATAGGCCGGCACCTTGGATGACGCCTCAGCTGGTATGACATGCGTTGGCGCAGTAGTAGCACCCATTGATGCGGCTCTGCGGCCAATTGGCTTTCGCAGCGGCCACGGCCTGCCCGCAAGTCAAATGAGAGCCCATACGGATACGCAAATCAGACAGGCGAAACGCCGTCAACACCAGTTATTCCTAATTTCCACTTTTCGGTCAGCGCGCACTGACTGGATCCAGCCGGCTGGGCCATAGAATGCCTAAAGGCCCTCTTTAGATATTAACGGCATCGCGCCCAACCCGACTAATTTACCTGGCGTTCATATTATATGTCCATTATTTTTGGCACATATGCATAACCAAACACTATGGCAAGTTCTTTCATAACGCTGCGTAGATAAACTCTAGAGGCTATACGCCCCAAATGTTCTACGGCAATTCTTAGCAATAATATTCTTTAAAAATTTACGTCGATTGCAAGGCGATTTCTCAACGCCCGGGCGTCAACCATCCACGAGAAAATAGTTCAGAATTGCCAATTGACAGAAAATGTTTATCTCTTATCAACAGTCTACCCTCATAAATACGGATCGTAGATGCCCTCTGATTTACCCCACTTCAACCCCGAAACACCGCTCAGCGCCAAAGACTCACTTCAAATCAGCAGCATCAAGCTCGGCAAGCTCGAACTGAGAGATGTCGTCGTCAACAGTCGCCAGGCTGGCATCCAGCTTTACGAGATCTTGCAGCTTACGATCCAGCAGATCGAAAACTCTCGACGCCGTCGCAATAGCACGCGCTTCCCGGACACGCTTCCAATCGCGAGCCCTTCCCGGCGGCTATCAGAAGAAGTTGCGGACTACTTAGCCGACATGACGCGCCGCGCGTTGCAAGACACAACGATCAAAGCAGCTGCGCGCTCGTTGAAGATCTTACAAATGACGTGTGGCGACATCCCGGTGTCGATGATTGACCATCGCCACATACATCAGATGTGGAACCTGCTGCGCTCATCGCCGCCGAACTTGACCACTGACCCTACGCTTCAATGCATGACGGTTGATGCACTGATTGCCCTGGGCAAGAGGCTCACCGTGCCTGCCCCCGCCGTAGCGACCTTAGAGCTTCATCGCCGAATGCTCACAACATTCTTCCAAGCTCTCGTCAACACCAAAGCCATCCCCCACTCGCCGATGGCCGCGTTCCGCCCGGTCAAAGCAAGTCTTTTAGAAAGCGGCAAGAGCGCAGAGCGGCTACTGAGCACCGCAGACGTGCAGAGGATCTTCAATCCAGACACGTTCACACCGTGGGCATCCAAGTTCCCACATCGCTGGTGGGCAACGATGATTGGCCTCTTCACTGGGGCACGGGTCAACGAAGTCGCACAGCTTAAAGTTGCAGACATCATCCAAGACCAAGGCACCTGGTGCATTGCAATTCGGATGACCAAAGATGCTGATCTTGCTAAGAGCGACGGGCAGCAAACCAGGCAGCGGCTTAAAGGAAAAAGCGCGATCCGCACGATCCCGGTGCACCCTGCCTTGCTCAACGCAGGCCTTCTCGACTTGGTTGCAGACGTGCGAGCATGCGGGCACCCTCGCCTGTTCCCGCAGCTTTCGGCAGGCCTGAACAAGTCAACGGGCAAGACCAACGCCAGATACAGCCAGGCCCTTGTCATCCAGCTCAGCAACTATTTTAAGGACTTGGGCTTCCCCAAGGGTGTTGGCTTCCATGGCTTCCGCCACACGCTTGCCACAGAGTTGGAAGCTGCTGGCGTCAATGAGGAGGACATTGCTCTCATCACGGGGCACTCCATCTCTAAGAAGGTTCCCGTGCTGCATAGCAACTACATCCACCGCTCGCCGAAGCTGGTGCGCGAGCGTCAAATCGCGGCATTGGCGAAATACAACCCGTCCGTAGTGCTCCCGGTGTATCAACGCGGACAGTTCAAAGAAAAGCTAGGGAAAGAGGCGAAGATGTATCCGTAACTCCGAAACGAAAGCTGCGCTCCAGCCTGCCTCAGCGCCAAGCTGCAATCGCAAGCTGGATCTTCGGAGAGCACGACGAACCTATCAGAGCCGCACCGCTTTTGATCGCGACCCCATTGGCAGCCGGGTCTGCTTGTTCAAGGCCTCACGGTCCCGCTGTGCAGTTACCTCAGCCACAAGCTCGTCCAGTAGCGTGTGGTGCTCAGGACCGAACAGCCTCGCCCTGACCTCATCCAAGCTTGCATGGCTAATGAGAACTCGGGCTGTCTCTCGCTGCGCGTGACCGACTGCTCCGACCAACGCCGCATTACACGCGCTTTGACCTACGGTCGGTGCCAGCAACTCCGCGATCTCTCGGTGGCCGTTGCTGGCTGCATCGTAGATCGCCTTCTCGCCGAAACGACGCGGGCGTCCTAGCTGATCAATTGCACCCAGGATAAGCTGAACGACCTCAAGTTGACCTTTGCTCGCCGCAACGTCAAAAGCAGCTGCATACGTGTGCGCAGCGTCTGGGAGCTTAGCTTTAAGCATGAGTTTGACGACCTCTGCTCCCCCGTGGCCGGCTACCGTTGGAAAGATCTGAGTGGCGCATGTGATGGATGACGACACTGGAAGCAGCAGTTTGACCACACGAAGATGGCCCTCGTGAGCAGCCTGAGCAAGAGCTCGACTATCCTTATCGTGAGGATCGCTGTGCGGAATTAGTAGCTTCACCACGTCCGCATGCCCGCAGGCGCTTGCTTCGTATAGTGCAGCGGAGTGTTCCGCTAGCGCGTCACTAACGGGCAACAGTAGCTCCACGACCTCTTTGTGCCCTGCCCGAGCTGCACACACCAGCGCTAGCGAGTTTCTTGCCCTTGGCTTAGTCAGCGGAACAAGCTTACGAACAACATTGGCAAGCCCCTCCTCGGCCGCCAACGCCAAGGCAAAGACTCTGTCGTTGGAGGACAACATGGGAATCAACGCTTCAATCACCGCCTCACGATTGGCATTGATGGCGTCATGAACCACTTCCCATGCCAAGCGCCCACTATCAGTTGACTCAGAGACAACCTTCATGATGGCGCTGACATCCGCTGTTTGGATGTCTCCGATCAAGCTGCGGCCAAGAGTCACACGCCATCTCCCAAAGAATCTTAGATTAGGGCAGGCTCATTGTTCGTTAAGTGAGTCACGACCGAGCCTGATCTCTTGCCGCCAACACCTATCGGAATAACGGGCCAGGGAGCCAGCTAGAACCGTGGCTCACTTACCAACAGAACCCGCGCGGCCAAGCCTTTTGCGGGCAGTTGACTTAGGGCAACTAAGCATCGTCCCGCGCGCCAGTCACATCCATCACCACTATTCGCGTTGTCGCTCGCAGATGCGCAGGAAGATCGTCTTCAAGCATTGCTTGCATCTCTTTAGCGGTGGCTGGTCGAACTCCTCTATTGGGCGGCAGAGGTTGAGTGGCTTTTCGCTTCTCTCCATACCAAAAGACCAGATATATGCCGAAGTCACTGGCCTCCGGATCTACGGAATAAAGACCATGAAGCTGCTCTGATGCCGCCGTCCACACTTGGCTATGAAAGTCCCGCTTGATCTCAATGACGCTCTTGATCTTATCGCCATACACGACGATATCGACGCGCTTATCCGCGCTCATATGCCCCTCGGGCTCAGCGCGAACGCCGTGCGGGGCTAGCAACGGCTTCAGCATACCGAGCAGGCAATCCCGGGCAACTTCCTCCACTTTCGGCTCAACGATCTCACCATGCGACCCTGTATTCCAAAATTGCTTAAACGGGTCATCGTTGCGTGTGGAAAGTGACTTGGCAATTTGCTCCAAGTGGCAGCACACAAGTTCATGAAGATCCTTCGCACTACTGGGGGCTCCGTTCTCCAAGGTTCCCATCGCCTTTTTCCAGGTCGGTATTTCGTATTCCGTATCAGCAACAACCGTCTTGTGGTTTGCAAGCTGGTGCAAAATGTATTTTCTATAACTCATCAAGCCCGGCAAACCCGCCATCCGCGCCAGAGCATTTCCTGCCGCCCTACCCGGATCGCTGCCAAGCTGCGCAAGCATCGTGTTAACCATGGAAGCAGCGTCCCAAGGATTTCGTGTTCCCACCGATGATCCAGTTGGATGCGACATATGGGGATAGCGTGATGCCACCCAGGTCACGATGAACTCAATTTGAGTGAGGCTATACGTCCACGTCTTCTGAGATCCCCATGATGCTTCACCGCCGTCTTCAAGCAGAGCCCACATCGCCGACTCTTCTCGATCACCACTGAGTCCTTGCAGCACATTAAAGTAAGCTTCTGGACTGAGCGAGAAGCCACACCAAAGCCACGCAGCCAAACCGCCCCTCAAGCCGCCCCTTAGATGCTCGGCATCGTTGTCCTGCTCACTCAAAAGCTGATCCACCTGGGCTCTTGCTAAGGCCGGGAGGTCGCTCCAGCAGCCCTCGGCCTTGCACAAGCGAAGCATCCGAAGCAGGTCATACTCAGCCATTCTTGGGTGCGCTTGGAGCACTCGGACAATGGCCTTGCCCCGATCTTGACCTGCAAGCTCAACGTTTTCCAGAGCGCTGAGCGCTCGAAGCTCGTGACCACCAAGCGCGAGCTCAGCAGCAAGAACAGTCTCATATGTCTGGATGGCGAGCTTGGGCTTGGCTTCTAAGAGCGGGCTAAACCAGACGTGCTCCAGAACGCGGGGATGCGAATCTACTTCGACATACACCGGACAAAGCAAAGCAACCGCCAACCCCGCAGACAAAACGGCCTCCGGAAGATCAGCGATCCGAGCGTTACTGCGCCAATGATCATCAAGTGCTGCCAACAGTGCTGTCCAGCGAAATTCCTCTTGACGTCGTCGCTTTGAAAGCAGCGCGCCAATGCTTGGTAGCTCGCCGCTGGAGAGCAATACCTCGAAGCCACGCAAGGTTGTCAGAGCATCGTTCGCACCCAAAACTTGTTCCAGCCGGGCGAGCGGCGTAAGCGATGCGGCGAATCGAATGGGCAGCCATTGGCCGAAATAGACTCTTGCCAAGCTATCCAGGAAAGCGGCCGCCTTGCCCGCGACAACTTCCTCCCGCCTAGCTGTGAACTCAGCACCGAGCTCGCGCAACCACCGCTCAGCCTCGGCTTCGCTGTCTTGCCTGTGCAGCTCTTCAATGTCCAGGACGGGCGCCACTTCCAGGTAGGCAACTGAATGGAACGACCTGATTTCGCTTAGCTCTACGTCATTGTCTGCCAGCGCGTAGAGACGCCAAAAAACAGGATAAGGTGACACATCACCCCGTATGGCCTGCCGAAGGCACACTGCGTAGATCTGGCCACGACGCGGATCGCAACTTTGCAGCAGAGCAGACTCCATCTCATCAAGCACCACTTGCGGATCCAGGACGGAACCGAACAGGCGCATAAAACGATCCCACGGCAGATTGACACCAACACCGAAATCGATGTGCCGCAACACGCTCCGAAGCAGCTTTAAATCTTGGCCCTCACCTCCTGAGAGTGCAAGAAGCAGCGACTTGCCCGGATTTTCACCGCTCAGATAATGGCAGTAGATCAGATACCAATCGAAGATCAGGCGCCCCGCGCTTTCAACAGCCAGCGCCTTGGCAAAGAGCTCGCCATAAATACGCGCAAACTCCCTCGTATTGGGCCCGACCAGCAGCGGCCCACTTGGCACTGGCAGATCGACTGAGCGAAGGATTTCGGCGGCATCAACTGGCGTCACAACATCCGTCAACCCCCAACTTGCTCCGATGGGGATGCGCTCGTTCATGCGGAGAAAATGTAGGAGGAGGACAACAATTTCCTCCTTGCCCAAGCCGCTGTCATAGAGAGCCCGCACCAGAAGAAAGCGAAGCTGCGTGTCATCAGCGCTTGTTCCCAGTCGCTGGTAGGCAGCGACGAGCAATTGTCGGTGCGCTGAGCTGCCCTCTAGCAACGCGTGGATCGCTTCCATACGGAGCACAATTACCTGCGTCTCATCTAAGATGAGGCGTTCCAACGCGCCCTCAATCCCAAGCGTCATCCTCCCCGACTTCTGGACCACAATGGCCAGCAGCTTGGCAGAGACTTCAGCACTTGGGCTAGCCAACAACTCTTGATAGATGGCCAGCAACGCCGGGTCGGCCAGCGCATGGGCACCGGTGGGCAGGTGCATCTCGCGGAAGAAAAGGGGATTGTTCCTGCTCTCGGTAATCAACGCGTTGAGCAGGCGCATCTTCATGAAAGAGGACCATGTAGACAAGTCTCCATACATCAGCAGTCCAACCAAGTCCAAATGGAGCATGGGGGATGGGTCGGGGAGTTGAGACGTAAGCCAGGCAACCAGTCCTCTAAGCGCTGTCGGTGGACGCTCCTGAACACCCATCAGAGCCAATACACGGCCGATGGGCAGTCCTGACTGGACACGATCAGCAATCCATCGCGCTGCCAAGTATTCGGCAACGGTGCGATGAACGTAGTCCACCCTGTCCACGCCGGTCGCCACAAACACCCGTCTTTTGAGGCAGGCCAAAAGATGACCTTGCGGCGCTAGCGTTAGCTCCTTGTAGCTCGGAATATCCTTCCCAACAGACCTTGCTTTCCAAGTAAGCCCCGAGCAGTTAGAAGTCAAACGCATTGCACAGAGTGCACCTGCCGCATCGAGTAGCTGAGTCCCAGGAATATGAGCAACGCCCTGATCGCGATCAGCGTGTTGTTCGTTGGCCTCATCCAGCAACGCCAACGCGGCTTGTCGAAATAGCTCGGTGCGAGTGGCGGGCCAATCGCCCTGACCTGAGACAGCTGCGAGCATAAGCAACGTCTGCGCATTCCCAAGGAGTTCGCCGTGCTCTCGACGCTCAGCTTCATCGAGAAAACTGCCTGGGTTCGCAAAGCCCTTGCTTGTAAGGATCTGAGCTTGCTCGGACCTGTTGAGCGCTAGCAACTGCACCACGACTGTCGCCCCACCTTTTCGGAGGTAAGGCTTCAACGCTTCTAGGTCGGTGGTCTGCAACCAATCTGCCGCGCGACAGGACAAGCGCACTCCGCAGGGCGATATCTCAGCCAACTTCCGCGTGAGCTCGTCAACGGGTGATCGGTCTCCACGCCCTCCCTGCGTCTCATCTAGCGCGTCAATCCAAAGCATTTGATCAGATGGAAGGTCATCAATAGGCGTATTGAGCAGCTCCCGGACTGTGAGGAATACTCCGCCCGTCTCCACGGCTTGCGAGCGGAAGAGCTCACTCTTCCCGGCTCCTGGATCTCCGAGCACGACAATATTCTTGAATTGCTGGAACGCGCTAAAAGGTGCCCCTTCAACACCTTCCAGCTTAGGCTCTACTTGCTTGACTTGACGATCCAAAACACAGCCTTTGAGTTATCGACTTAGCGGTCGCCCCGTATCAGCGCCTGTAGGCGACCGCAAGGCCCCAGTTACGCCACAATTTTAGTCCAGCGCAGCCTCAAGCCCGCCACAATGGTCCGCAGAAGGCGAGCCTGAGCTTGCCTGGGAAGCCACCGCTGCGCATAGGCACTGGAAAAGACTTCCCCAGCGCCTCCCCGTCTTACCGAACGAATTGACACCATTTCCCCGCTAGCATGCGTTAGGTCACCGGTTGCAGCGGGCCACCAGAGCGGCCGTTTCGCCCAGGACGCCCCCACCCCATGCTAGGTCACAGGGGTAAGCAAGAAACGCGAAGAACTGACACTGCGTCTCACATAGAAGGAGGCGTTTGACGACTCGCATTGCTTCATCACGAGGGCTAGACCGCGCCTGGATGTGATCGTGCGCTCTCGAGTCATGAGCTGGTAGCGCCGGAGCTCAGACGCCGAACAAGCGCGCTCCGCCTCGCCAAGCAATCCGTTCTTCCGCAAAATCTGCACCTGGACGGGTTCGATCAGCTCAATGAGCTGGACCACCTGCAAAAGCTTGCGCGCCAAATGTCGCGTCGCATCTTCTGGATTTGCAATGCCAGCTCCCTTCCATACCGGCTCATGGTGGGAAACACGATTTCTAAAGTGGCGCACAGCGTTGACAAGGTTGCGAGCGTGCGTCAGCAATACACTTGGACGCCGCCCGCCCCAATCCCCACTAAACACTGAGGAAAGATAGAGGTTCCAAAGCAAGCCGCGCCCCATGAACTCTCCGTCCAATGCGAACTCCCAAGTTGAGAAATCCGTCTTAGAGATGATCTCGTGATGGGTGGGCTTAATGTGTCCCCTGATCTGATATCGCTCCTTCTTCTCGCGGATGACCTGAGAAGAAGCTTTTGAGAAATTCTCGCGCAGCTTAGCCACGGGATAAGGGATAAGCCCTTGACCACGCGACTTCCATTGCAGCTTCGAAGAGCTCCACCAAAATCGCCCTAGTGGGCCACTGCTGACGGCTCCATCGATGGAGTTGCGTAGCGTAATTTCCGCCGCTCCCAGGATAGGGTGCAACGCACCGCAAACGCGCGAGTTCCACAAATAAGCACCAACGAGTTCGAATTCGTCCCTTGGGGCGAAAACAGCCGTGTAGCTGTTGAGTCGCTCCGATGTGAACAAATTGTTAAGAACATCGGGATTAAGTGTCAGTGTTCTGGGCATTTCCCAGCCTTCCATGGTTGGTTTGCAAAGATGTATGTTGACATACAGGGCCTCCGCTGGTAGGCTTTATTTCAAGGGTTGGCGGGAGCTTCCACTGAGCAGAAATGCTCACGTCCTTTCGCACTATGCCCAGAACACTCGCCCCGGACTTGTTCCGGGGTTTTTTATGGGCGTCTGATAGACAGCGCAGGACCCCGCCCCGAGCTGAGGCGGCTCGCCGACGCCCCACGTTGACCGCCCTGCACCGTGCCTTGGCTAAGTTAGGGTAAGCCGCCTTGGATTGAGTGGAAAGGAGCGTGACGGTAACCAGGCTCAGCTTGACCTGGCCGACGAAGTGGCCGCGCGGCAGACGCCCTCTTTTTGATCAGCCCTTACTTGCCCCAAGTCCGGCCACCCAGCCTAACTGATCAAGAATCCCGCGCGACACTCGGCGCGGGTTCTCGATGCCTTAGCGCTTGGCGGGAAAGAGCGACCAATTGGCCAAGCGCTGAAGAACGGCCGCATCGCCGTCGTTGTTCCACACGGCCGTTTTCAGATCCCAGTAGAAGTGGTGAATGGTATGCCCGTCTCGGGTCTTTCCCGTGGTTTCCTTACCGGGCTTAGTCCAAAGCGCAATCAGATCACCCTTGACGACTTGCTTATCCGGGAACCAATAGACATGGCGAAGCCGGTTCGAAACGGTATTCTCGGCGGTGTAAGTGCTGTCACAGAGCTGATATTTGCCCAGGTCACAGTCATCGAGCACACGCAGCGTCACATACTCAGTCTGGTAGTCCCCCTGTCCATGGACAGCGAGAATTTGCACGTTCATTCAAGCACCTCGTTGTAGGCAAACGGTCGCCTACGTTCATACCCTGATGACCTCGTGTCTGTAGGCCAACAGCGCCACGCGCCGTAGGGTTTTTCTGAAAGCGCCCTGCCGCAAAGGAAGCGCCTCCCCGGCAACCCCCATGCATCCCCTCCCCCATGAAGGCCCGGCCCTAACGCCAGTTCAACCTTCGCTTTCAAGGATGCCCAGCCGTTGACATGGCAGAACCGGGGACTTGGTTCCGTCTCCCCCCCAATACCGCAGGCCCCACGGGAACCAGCGCTTCCCTTGCTTGCTCGTCACCAAAGGTCAGGCGCAGCCAGGTAAGCGCTAACCGGGAGGCCTGTCAGCACTTATCCTAACGCCCCCGATTCCTGGATCGTTTTATGCCAACCCTGCACTGCAAAGCCCTCCTCCTAGACATGGACGGAACGCTCATCGACTCGCTGGTCCTTGTCGAGCACGTCCTTGGCTTGTTCTCGACCAAGCACGGCTTGGACTATGAGGAAGTAAGGGCAAGGGCTCATGGCATGCAGACCATTGATCTTGTCAGGCACTACCTGGGCGACACCGACGCGGCGCGGCAAGAAGCCAAGATGTTGGAGCGCTATGAGGAAGAACACGTCGAAGGCATCGTCGCTACGCCTGGCGCTGCTGCACTGCTCCGCTCGCTTCCACCGCATCAAGTCGCCTTGGTGACCTCGGCCGGCCAAAAGCTTGCGCGAAATCGAATGAACGCAGCAGGGCTCCAACTGCCGACGACAGCGGTCTTCGCTGAGGATGCCAATCCTGGCAAGCCCAACCCGTTTTGCTATCAACTCGGCGCAAAGCGGCTCGGACTCGACGCCAAGGACTGTGTGGTCATTGAAGACGCTCGTGCTGGGATCGAGGCTGGCCTTGCCGCAGGAGCCATCGTCTTGAACGTTGGTCCGCGACATCCCGAGCAAAGCGCTCGCGTCATCGACATAGCCTCGCTGGAGGACCTCACCATCGAGGTCATTGGAGATTCCCTTAACATTGGCTATGTTGAGCGCAACACCAACCCATAGTTGCTCGCATTAGGATGTGGTGCTGATCAGCGCTCCATGTTTAATTGGAAGCGACACGCTGTGAACCTCCCTACTGCTGTTTCCCTATTCCATGGAAGGATGCCAATGAAAACTACCGCGACACCTACCGCTCAGCCATCTGCCCCCACTGAGAAGCCAGGCCCCAGCGCATTGATGACACTGGCCACCATCGCCGGCGGCTTGGTGGCATTGGCCACGCTGCTTGGATTTGTTCTTCATGGCTGCGGCCATGTGGCATACAGCACTTACCTCAATGACTGGGGCGTGCAGGAGGGCTTGTTCCCGCAAACAGCGGATTGGAAGGTCGTTCGGGGCTATTACGCCATCGTGCTCCAAGGCAGCCAGCTGATCTCTGATATCCCTTGGCTCCTTGTCTTCTACGCGTTCTGTGGCATGACCATAGCCATCTTTGTCGCAAACCTACCCACCGTTCAACGCACAGCTTTTCACGATTGGTTTGCAGCACGACCATTCTGGGTCCGCGAGCCGGTCAAAGCGATGGTGGGATCCGCCGCCGTGCTCTATGTGGCGCTAACGATGACTTTGATCGGCACACTTCTCGCCCTCATCCCTGGGTGGCTTGGTGAACGGGCCGGGCATCATCAAGCTTTGAAAGAGCGCAAAGCGATCAAGAGTGAGGACGGCGCCAAGCTTCCTTCTGCTGAGCTCTGGCGAGATGGAAGGAAGGAGGTCAGCGGCAAGATCATCGCCTCATCTGAGGCGCTGGTTGCCATCTATGACCAAGATCTTGACTTGGTTCGCACGCTCGAACGCACTGGGTATGAGATCCGATCAGGGAAAGCGCCACTTACTGGCAAGTGAGCGCACTTGCGCCAGTTTTGCCTCAGCACTGTCTGAGAGCGAACTACCAGACCTGTGACGGCCTAAGCAATGGCTGGCAGATTTATCTGGCGCCTCCAAAAGCTCTGACTTCCAACGTCACTCGTCCTCGTCGACACATGCTGGAGGGCCTAGCGGGAAGATGGCGAAACGCGGGGTAGGCAATGCCACTCACGGTAGAGCGTCTCCCCTGCCAGCGCACGCAAAGAACAAACCCCACCCCATCGCTGACATACGCACGAGTAGCTGACCAGAAGGAGACGACCGGGATTGGCGTGGGCAGTGGACCATCGAGGCGCCAAACACCGCGCCATGGAAACCTAGCCAGCACGGGCATGCAATCATGGTGAGATCCTAGATCCGCGCAGGCCGATGCCGCTTCAATGCGGGAACGCTCGTATGATCGTCTAGGTGCTTCCGCGCTTGGGAGGCCTGACGCTCAGCGATGAGCTCAGCAAGACACGACTTTCGTTCAATTCCGTAGAGCGATCGCTCGGTCTCAATGTGATCGGCGTTGTCCAACAGTGCAATCGCAGTTTCCCGCTTGCCTCCCTCGATGGCTGCCGCTAGAGCGTGGGAACACGCCGACTGACTCACCACCCCAATCAGACGCTCAACGATGCTCGTGTGCCCAGCTCTCGCCGCCTCATAGATGGCCTTGTTGCCAAACCCGCGTGGTGCGCCGGCTTTGATGATCGCAGGGATCAGAACATTGACCGTGTCCAGATGCCCGTTCGTCGCCGCTGCATCCAATCCCGTTGCATAGGTATCGCCCGCATCGGGCAGCTTGGCCTTGAGCAAGATTTTGATGAAATCCGTCGCGCCGCGCGCAGCTGCATCGGGCAGGATACTCATCGCGCAAACGATGGCCGACGAGACGGGAAGAAGGAGCTTCACGATGTTGAGGTGTCCGTGGGTTGCAGCCTCCCAGAGTGCACGGTTGCCATTCGCCTTGGGATCGCTCAGCGGAATGAGAAGCGCAACGATCTCTGCATGACCCTCCCTTGCAGCGTGAACTAATGCGTTTGAGTCGCTTGCCAAGGGATCAGTGAAAGGAAGAAGTGCTTCTACGGCTTCAACAGATCCACTTCGTGCAGCCCAAGATAGCGCCAACGACTCGTCGGCCCTGGGGTTAGACACCGGGATCAACTTGCGCAGGATTGACACCTGCCCTCCTGAGGCCGCAACGGCGAGCGGGAAGGCACTTTGCGTCGGCAGAAGCGACGGTAGCAGTGCATCAATGATGTCTTCGTTGTTCGCTTCAACGGCTTCTTGAACGGCCTCCCAAGCCAGCCGAGAATTGATCGGAGACGCAGCCACGATCTTTAATACACGCGACACGTCACCAGCCTTCACCGCTGCTTCTAACTTCTCCCGCTCTTTCACTGCGCTCAGCTCCTCAAAGAGGTTGAAGCTAAGGCAGATCTACGATCAGTCAAGCCGGATCCGGGCTGGTCGCCCCCTCGTTCTGTTCGTCGCCCGATGAACATCCAAAGCTCGGAATGCGGCGCGAGCGAGACTAAGGATGTGGGCGCAAGTCATCCCGGTCGTGCCAGCCAGATTAAGACACCATCTTTGACCGTGGCGCCCCTCCTAAGAGGAGCACCACAGCCTTCTATCAGCAGCTCATGCGGGGGCTGCTGCTGCCGGTGCCCCCTTCTTTCGCGATGCCACCGTCTTCTCCGAGCGCGCATTCACCTCCTTGATGAAGGCATCGAAGTCAGCGATGTCTTCCATGAGCTCGTCCGGCTCAGGAACCGCGATCCCACCGAACTGGGCCTTGTCGTGCGCGTAGTTAGAGCACTTAGCCATACCTGCTTCGATGCGCGCGTAATCAGCATCCGTCACCGTTACACCTGATAGACGCTGCGTCTCCACGCCCTTGCGGAACCGGAGAACGACGTTTCGGAGCAGCACCTCCTCCACTGCTCGCTCCCAAGCCAAGCGCAAGTTGGAGTAAGCCCCTACGGTGAGGTCGTAGTGTTTCTGCTCCTCCCCAAGCTTGTGCGCCTTCGCTGCTTCAACGTGAACGGTTTTGAGGAACCCCACACGCTTTGAACTGCTCAATCCTTCGAATGGAAGATTGGGACTTGCAACGCCGTAACCTTGAGCCTGACGAACCAAGCTTTGGGTCACGACGGGCCTGCCCGCGCGCACGGCAGCTTCAGTCAGTAGGTTCAAAAAATAGATGTCGTGCGTAAAGATGATCACCTGCCGCTTTTCTGCCTCTTCAACAAGACGCTTGGCAACGCGCTCACGACGACGGTGATCTAAAGAGCAAACCGGGTCGTCGAATATAATTGCTCCCGTTTGGCCACTCAGTGAAACCTCGGCCAGGAACGAACCGATAGCGATGGCGCGCTGCTCACCTTCACTGAGGATCTCAGAGGGTGACAATGACTGAGGCAACTCTAGACGAAGTCGGTGGAGCGTCTTTCCACGAGCGGATCGACTCTGCGAAGACACGCTCAGTGAAGAGACCCCGAGTGACTTGAACTCACGATTGAGCGCTTCACCCAGTTCCTTCGAGACCACCTGTGCGGCAACCTCGGTAGCCTTGGTGGAGATCGACCGCGTCCGGAGATGGGGCAGGCAGCCTTTCAGTTTGGATTGCACTGAAAATTTGTTAATGGCGCTAAGCACCGAGTCTTTGACCACCGCCAACTGCATGCGGGCCTTGAGCTCATTGAACTCGCTCTGCAAAGCATTGCGCGCCTTTTCATCCGAAGCGTCATCAAGCGCTTTGGCTGCGCTGTGCAATTGCTCAGCAAGAAGCGAAAGTGCTGCTTTCGGACTCCCCCCGGCATTGATCACCACACTCCAATCATCGGCAGTGGCAGCATCTTTGACGGATTTCTGGCGCGCAATCAACGCCTCTTCATACGCCTCCACGTCGCTGGCCAGCTGCTCGTTTTCCGCGCGAAGCTCGACCCGAATGGCCTCATCCAACCCGAGGGCGACGACCTCCTTCGTCATCGGCACAAAGACCGCACGAAAATCCTCTCGCCTGGCATCGCGCGCCTTCTCTGCCTCAGCCTCTACAAAGGCCTCGAAGCGCCGCATTCGCTCGGCGCCCGCTTGCAGTGGCTGCTGGCAAAGCAAGCAAGCGTCATCCGACGAGAGTTCATCGAAGCTCTTGTCCGGATACGCACTGACGGCAAACTTCTTTGCCGCCTCATAGAGATCTCGCCACACCTCGCCACCGGTGCCTGGCAAGAGTTTGCCGCCCTCTGTATGCAACTGAGCGGCGATCTTGGCTGCGACCTGCGCATTGCGATAGGCATCAGCTGCTTGATGGACGACCGTCACCGCCGCTTCGCTCAGGCGCTCCTCTTCGACTGCCACCTTCGCTGCAAGTGCACTAAACCGCTGGGCCCGAAGACGAACTTGTTGTGCCTTCTCTTTGGGGTTGCCTTCCTTCAGACTGGCTTCCACTTCGGCGTGCCGCGCAAGCTCTTTCTCGCTCAAGGTCGCCAAGCTTTCGATCACCTCAGGCTTGGTCTTGGCAGACAACACAGCAATTTGTTTCCCAACTTGCGTCTCACCGAGGAGAGGCGCGAAAGCTGTAGTGTCGACCTGTGCCCTGAGAAGTTCGTCCGAAACCTTGGCCTCCAGACGCTGACATAGCGTTGCGAGCGCTGCGAACACTTCTAAGCCGTAAGGCACATAGGCAAAGTCTCCCTCTTGGTCGAGATATGCCTTAGCGCAGCGCGCGTCAAAAACCGCAATGGATGAAAGCTCCTCTGGCGGTGTGACGCCCTGCTGCCAAGTAAGCTCGCTGACCACACCGTTTTGCGACACGACAAAGGTCGCCTGCGGCGTGGTGGACTTGGAAGCAGCGAGGTTGGCGTCTGGATGAATGTCCTCTTGTTGATCACGAGCACGACATGCGCGCTTGAGAACTCGCGAGTAACCAGACTTCCCCGACCCGTTACTGCCGTAGATGATTGTTAAGCCAGTTGCACCCATCCCCAGGCTTTGGTGCGGCGCGATAGCATTGACGTGCTGCAAATCCTTCACGGCTTGCAGCACGATGGTGCTCCCACCCGCAGGTGGCAGTGGGACTTGTCCCGCCGCAAGCGGCTTGGCTACCCGCCCCTTCGGATCGGCAATGCCGTTCGCAGATTTCAGCAGCGCCAGCAGGTCCGCCTCGTCTTGTTCATCGAGAGCATTTTTTGCTAGCAGTCGAGAGATGGCATCACTTTGCCAAGGTGGCAGGCCCTTAGACCATTCAAAGATCTCGTTCAAAATCGTCACCACAACCCCCTGTAAGTTCCATTTACTGCGGTGCGGGCATAAGCAGTCACCCGCGATTGAAGCCAGGCACAATCACTGTCCCTGGCTAATTTTCGGTTACATGCCAAACTCCGAATGAAGGGCGTCACGCTCACCTGCCGCTTTAATGGCAGCACGTTCATGCCCCACAAGGTCATCAAAGACCGCCTCGTAGGCCCGACGCGCAGACATGTCCGACCACGCCTCTCTCAGCGCCTCATTGAGAGTGGCGAAGACAACCTCGTCGTCGCTCAGCGCACGCAAGACGGCATCAATGCTCTCGGCATCCAAGATGTGTCCCCAGATCTTTCCCGCGCTTGTGACGATCCAAGGCGCGTCAAAGGTCAGGTCGTCGAATCGCTTGAACTCGACCGCAAAGCCAATCAGGCTCGACCGCCACGCATCGAGGTCGCCCTTGCGGTAGCGCGTATGGCGATTAGTGGCGTAGAGACCGCTGACATCAGGGTTCTTCGCCCGGGCCGGTCCCACACCTGCATCGATCGCGCGCTTCAAGGTCTTGGTGCTTCTGCCCACATAGATCGCCGCTTCTACAGCATTGAAGTCGGCGTCTTCGGGGCGCTCTTCCAAACGGCGGCGCACTTCCGCGAGCTGATCAGCGGTCAGGCGCTTTTGCGCAACTTGGGTCAATCGGAATGGGATGTCACTGCTGTCATTCATCGGGGCCTCTACTCCTGCCAAGCATTCACACTTGACAGGTGCGCGCTTTGCCTTAGACAAGGAAGACTTCAATTTCCCAACTACCTATGAATATCGAAGAATTTTGGAACAGTGCATACATTGCCGCACTCACTCGCTTGCCAGCAAGAGACGCCCGCCGCGAGGCAGACCTTGCCACTGAACTGTGCATTGAGCACTGGCGCTCACATCGGCGCCATTGGGAACCGGGCTATTCAACGATGTGGAAAGATCAAGATGTCACCTCGGCTTTACCCAGCCAGCCACCCGGCCAAACGCTGCCTGACAACCTTTAAGGACTACCCGGCTTAATGTCGTTGGCTCTATCTTTGTTGGCTGCCTCAAACTCTGCGTTAGCCCTCATCCTGACCTGAGCCACGCCCAGTGCTTTCGTTGCACTACCATAAACGCCAAAGATCCGGCCTCCTTGACGAGGCATCACGACAAAGTGAGTCTTGGGTTCAATCCATTTCCCGTTAAGGAAGAAGCTGACACGCCTAACGACGAAGCTCCCATCGCTCGAGCTAGAGTGATAGGTCGTTACCTCAGCTTCTTTTTCGTATTTCCGCGACAGGGTATCCCAGGCCTTTTTCGTCACAGCATCAAATGGATCAAGCCTCTTTGATTCTTTGACCTGAGCAGACGTCAGCCAGACAAGCTCCCCTCTCCTTGCTTCGACGAATTCAAAGCTACAGTCGTCGCCCTGCTCGGTGCCGTAATCCCATGTCACTTGGAGTTCGGCAAATTCCTCATCTCCCTTCTGCTCGGCTGGACCTTCCGAGATGCTGGTGACATCTTCCAGCTTCGCGAGCACATACTTGATGCCCATGTAATCCTCCTTGTTATTGGCAGCCAAACGACTTAGGTCAGAACGGTCAACAGCAGCGGATCCGAGGCGAGCATAACTCGCTCAATTCGCGTCATCTCTTCCAGCAGCCGCGCATCGTCCACTTTAGTGTAGCGGCCGGTAACGTCTCGGCTGTTGCGGTGATTGAGAAGCCGTTTCACGACCGCATACGAAGCCACTTCCTCGGCCACTGTAGCAAAGGTCCGACGCAGGTCGTGGGTCCTAAGCGCCTCGATCTCGCCAGCTTTCTTCAAGCCCTGCAAGATTGCCTTACTGTCCAAATAGTGGCCTTGCACCGCCCTGCTGCTCCGAGCCGGAAAAACCCAAGGAGACTGGCTCTTCCGAGACGCCTCCTCGCGCAGGGTCAAAATCCGCTTAGCGCCCGGCGCAAGCGGGAGCGTATGGGTAGAGCCGTTTTTCGTATTGGCAAAAGACACCCACCCGGCCTCCAAATCCACCCAAGAGCTAATCGAAAGATCTCGCTTATCGATCCGATGGTGAATCGCCCAGGGTTCCGTAGACACCTCGCAGCCATAAACTATGGCTTAGGCGGAGGTGGTTATGAGCACGAAGCGGTACACCGATGAGTTCAAGATCGAGGCGGTCCGACAGATCGTTGAGTACGGCCGTCCGGTAGCGGAGGTTGCCGAGCGACTGGGCGTGTCGATCCATAGTCTTTACGGCTGGAAGCGGCAACAAGGCAAAGGCGATGTTGGCCGGCGTGTCGAGCAGGACCAGAACGCGGAAGTGCGCCGCCTCAAGGCTGAGCTACGCAGGGTCACTGAAGAGCGAGACATCCTAAAAAAAGCCGCCGCGTACTTTGCAAAGGGGTAAGAGCAAAGTACGCCTTCATGAAGCAACACGCAGATGAGTTCGGCCTCGCGGCGATGTGTCGGATGCTTGGCGTCCATCGCAGTGGCTACTACGCCTGGCTAAAAGAGCCGGCAAGCGCTCGCGACAAGGACGATCAGCGGTTGCTCGGCCTAATCAAGCACAGCTGGCTGGAAAGCGGCTCTGTGTATGGCCACCGCAAAGTGACCACAGATCTGCGCGAGCTTGGCGAGACGTGTAGTCGTCATCGCGTGGCACGCTTGATGAAGAGCGAGGGGCTGCGGGCAATGGTCGGCTACGGTCGGCGACCACGCCCATTGAGCGGCCCTGTTGGATCAGTCGCCAAGAACGTTCTGGCTCGCGGCTTCAAAGTCAGTGAGCCAAATCGCGCGTGGGTCACGGACATCACCTACATCCGCACGTACGACGGCTTCCTGTACTTGGCGGTAGTGCTTGATCTGTTTTCGCGTCAGGTCGTTGGATGGGCAACCCGACCAACTCAACATACGGACCTGGTTTTGCAGGCGCTATTGGCTGCAGTGTGGCGGCGCAAGCCAAGCCCCGGGCTTCTGCTTCACTCCGACCAGGGAACCCAGTTCACCAGCGAAGACTGGCAGAGCTTCCTGCGCGAGCACGACATCGTGTGCAGCATGAGTCGACGAGGAAACTGCCATGACAACGCAGCGATGGAGAGCTTCTTCCAGCTACTGAAGCGGGAGCGTATTAAGCGGAGGATCTACAGCAATCACGACGAGGCACGGGCCGACGTCTTCCAGTACATCGAGATGTTCTACAACCCAAAACGGCGGCACAGTTCCAACGACGGGCTGTCCCCGGTAGAGTTCGAGAAGCAGTACGCACTAAACGGCTGACGACTGTCTAGAAAACCCTGGGCGATTCAGGCGCCATTTCAACGGGGCTGCCTCACCCCGCCTGGTTCCCCAGAGGAGCGTCAAAAGCAGGTAGTCACACGCCGTGCGGTAGTTATCAACCTTTCGCCGCTCCCAAAGCGCCGCCAAGAAGCGACCCAGTGAACCGTCGCGAAGCTGCATCGGGTTACGGGCTTGGCTTGCTTCATAGTCCGCCTCCAACTGCTCGCGCGTTCGGTAGCGGCCTTCTTGGTGAAGCACCGTAAACGGATTGATCTGCAACGAAGGCGACCGGCCCGCGTTGGCGGCAATGCGCTTTTCCCGATCCATGCAGTAGCCCACCGCGCGACTGGCCCAACGGAAAGTCAGTTCTGCGGTGGTGACGGTTGGCTTATCAAACGCCGTGGTTGTGGCATTCGCCCGCTTGGTCCCCTCGGCCAGATGGCGCTTGCCCTTGGCGATTTCGTCAAACGCATCCAGGATCCGCTGTTCGTTGACCAAGTCACCGATAGGCAGACCCAATAGATCCACCTCAGCCCGGCCAAGCCGCTTCTCGGCGTATTCCAGCCCCCGAGGCTGCTGTCCTTGGCAGGCCTTGCACGCTCAATCAAATGACGGCGATAGAGCGCAAAGCACGCCTCAACCGTCATCAGGCTTACCCGGATCTCGTCCTTGTCGATTTGCCTGGCCTGGGCGGGCGTCTTCCCACTGGCTTGCATGGAAGCCAGAGCAACCTTGGCGTCTTCACGGGCCTTGGCAAGGGTGATGTCCCGGCAATTCCCCAGTGTCGCTTTGAGCACACGGGCACCAATGCGGCGCTGCAAGATGTAGCTCATCCCGGTTTTGTTCACCGCCACCCCAAAGCCAACCGGCGCGTCTCGGTGGCTATCGAACACCACATAGCGCTTCTGATCCGTATTCGGGGCAAACTTGACGATCTTGCCCTCGGCGTTGACCTCCGGCACGCGCGTGAAGGACAGCTGCTCTTTGACCATGGTCGCCGTAAGCGCCAGACGTCGAGAGGCCTTGTTTTCCATCGTGTAGCTCCGGGTGGACCCTGTTTCGCTGGACGTTATCCTAGGGCGCTACTTTGGCGCTAAAGGTGACTGTCCAAAGACGGGAATAGATGTCCCTACTCGTCCACAGTCGTCGCCACACAGATTACTTAAAGCATTGATTGATATGTCAAAAATCGAGAAGCAGCAGAAATCCGGAAGCGCGCCAGAGCACACCCCGCTCATGAAGCAGTAGCGGCGTGCGACTCATTGGCAGAATCAATTTATTGATTTACAACAGATTGCCAGAGCCTCATCGGATCGTTCGCGGATTTGGCTACCCCTTGGCGACCTGCTCAACCCCCTATTGAAGGACTTTTTGCGCAGCCCCTAACGCCGACTGCGGCAGCCTCGGAGCCATGAGCGGAGGAAGCCACTCATGCGCTATGACGGCCCAAAAAAATGTCGCTTGCCGGGCACTGAAACGACGCTTCCGACCGCGTGCTTTGCACGCCCACCAATCCCCCCATCGGAGCGCTCGCCACGGACAGGTTCCAGTCCCACCGCCGGGCGCACATCCAGCCTTCGCAGGGCGTGGCCGGCGTGATCGCCAGCGGCATCAGCCCGGGCCACATCGGCGCCAAGGGGACCACCGGTTCGGGCACCACCTCGGCCACCAACATGGGCTGGCCGGCGCGGTAGGACCGGATCGCCACCAGGCACTCGCTGCGCATCTCGACGTGGGGCATGTCCTGGAAGCTCTTCCAAGCCCCACCCCACCTCAATCCCGCCTGCTGGGCCAGTTCACCGAAGCGTTGGTAGCCCTGCCGCACCTGCTCGTCCCTCAGGTCCCAAGAAGGGCGCCCACGCTTGTAGATGACCATATCCGCCGCCCAGCCGTGGTTGTGGCAGCTGCTGCCTGGCCCCACCTGGGTCACGCCCTTCTGGCTGGCGAGCAACGCGGCCTGGCGCTGTTCAGAGCGGTAGCCCTCCATCAGGCGCAGGTCGTAGCCCTCGCCCTTCATTTGCAAAGCGATCCGTTCCAGTGTTGAGCGAAGCTCGGGCTGGACACCGTCCCACTGCGGGGCGTCTTTGTGACGGTGGAACAGGCGTTTGAAAAACCCTGGCTTCTTCCCGTGGACCTCGGCGGAATCTGCGGCTGGCGCGTGAGCGTGGACCAAGATGGGGGCGCTGGCCAATGCGAGCGCGAGCAACAAGCGTTGAAACATGAGTAGGCCTCCTTACTCACATGAGCGATACACCCATGCAAGCGGAGAATCGAAAACGCGCAAGGGGGCTTGCGGAATTTTTTCCCTGTCGTAGAAGAACAGGGGTGGGGAAAAGTCGGCCCCACCGCTTCCTGGCGCAACGGCCCCTCCTGCCGTTGCGCCGGGAAGTTTCGTTGGGGGGGCTTGCGCATTCCAGGATCTGATCTATTCGTGAGTGCACACGCTCACTCATTTCAGACCCAGGAGGCCACCCCATGAAACGCTCCCTCATCCACTGCGCTTGGTTGGCAGTCCTTGTAGCGGGTCTAGCAAATGCTCAAACCCAAGTTGGCAACAACGCCACTGCCACAGACTCTGAAGGCACCTCCGTCGGTGACGACTCGACCGCCTACAACAATTGCGTCGCAGTGGGAAAGGGCTCCCTCGCTGGAAGTCCCAATGCAGCATTCGGCGACTGCATCGCAGTGGGAGCGGACAGTGTCGTTGGAACTGGTTCGATTGGCTTCGGAACTCGGGTTCGAGCCCTCGCCGGCGGCGTCATTGTTATTGGAAACGACGCGTTCGCGCCTGCTGGCGCGGTGAGCGGCACGGTCGTCGTTGGCCACAACAGCAACGGAGACAACGCAACCATCATTGGCAGCAACAGCCAAGTCAACGGCAACCCCTCCAATAGCAATGAAGGAGGGGTTGGCGTGGGCAAGAACATTCGAGCTACTGGCGCAGGCACTGTGGTAGTGGGCGATGGCGGCCGAGCTCTCAATTCCAATCATTTGGGGGCCAAGACCGCGACAACCGCGCTGGGAGCCTTCACCAACGCCGACGCTGATGGCTGCGTAGCCCTCGGCGCTACCAGCGACTGCGGCCGCGAAGCCAACACCGTCTCCGTGGGTAACGCTACGCTTAAGCGCCGTGTGTCCAACGTGGCCGACGGCCTCTACGACACAGACGCTGCGACAGTCGGGCAATTAAATCCTATGGCTGGTGCACTGGGGGCCGGTGCACGTTACGTCAATGGACAATTCATCGCTCCGACGTATGTTATGCAGAGCGGCAACACTTACCACACGGTTGCTGACGCGCTCTACGACATCGACGGACGACTTCACACCATTGAGAACAACCCCGGCGGCGGCCAAGGTCCAGCAGGCTCCGATGGTGCCAGTGCCTACCAAGTGGCCGTGAACAATGGCTACCAGGGCAATGAGCGCGAATGGTTGGCGTCGCTGAAGGGAGATAAAGGCGAGCCAGGCCCGGCAGGATCGGACGGACAAAGCGGAACACCAGGGCCAGCAGGCCCCCAAGGTCCGGCTGGACAAGATGGAGAGGACGGCAAGGATGGCGGTGGCAGCTCTGCGGTGGCCGGGGCCAACATCGAGGTCACGGACAACGGGGACGGCACCCAAACCGTTGCCTTGAAAGACACCATTGAGCTTTCCGAGCAGGGCTCGGTCCAAGTGGCCAAGGCCATCCACAACAGCGACGGCTTCACTGTCCAAGGCGGCCCATCGGTCACCCGATCCGGGATCAACGCCGGCAACCAGCGGGTAACTGGGGTGGCTGCAGGGGCGATCGCTCCTGGGTCCACGGACGCGATCAACGGTGGCCAATTGTGGGACTACCAGCGGCAGCAAGACGACCGCTGGAACCTGACGGACCGCCGTTTCCGCCAGCTCGACAAACGGGTGAGCGGTGTGTGCGCCATGGCCCAAGCAAACGCCCAAATGGCCACCTCAACGTCGGCGATCCACGGTGAGAACCGCAACCGCTTGGCCGTAGGTGTCGGTGGCTGCAGCGGCCAAGCCGCCATTTCCATTGGCTACACCCGGGACGTGACCACCCCACGCGGATCCCCATCGGCTTTCTCGATCGGGGTTTCCCGCAGCGGACAGGACACGGCCGTGGGCGCAGCCTGGGCCATCGGTTGGTAACGAATGTCAGCAGCGAAAAGGAGGTGATCGTGTCTCGGCAAGGGCCCTTCGGGCTAGCTGCCCTTGTTTAGTGCGCACACAGCTACCCAACCCGGAGACAAACGATGCCCCAAATGTTTCGAAAGATCTGGCATTGCCTAACAAGCAAATGCCGAAACTGTGGCCTCACGGCCTCAGATCCTGAATTGCGCGCGATTTCCCCACTTGACTCGACTGACCACGCAGGCAACCTGAAATCGTGGACCCCACACAGAAGCCAGACCGACAGCTGGCATATCAGGGGAACTGAAATGAAAAATTTTGCCACTGCTAACGCGAATGAGCGTATCCATCGAGACATTTGCCAAGATTTTTCTTTGAAGATGTGGAAGCAAGACGTTCCAGACATGACTGAAAAGTCGGTGGTTGATGAGTTGCTGGATGCGGCTTTGAAGTCTGCCAAGAGGCTGGGCATCAAGCCCAAAATTGACCAGAACGGGCCCATCCATCACGGGGACTGATGGATGGGTCGTATCAAGCAGGGACGAAGGACAAAGCTTTCCTCTGAAACAGAGGATCTTCTGCGCTGGGCAATTAAAGAACAGTATGCTGATAAGCTGATGTCTGATTTGCTTGATGCCGGATACACTGCGGATGACGCACTCAAAATTGCTGCCGACCTTTCGATTGACAAAAGAATCGAAAAACATATCGAAACGCGAATCGAAGACCTGTGTATTAAGGATTTTGCGAGCGCAGTTAGGGAGGTGATCGCTGAGGCGCAGGATGAGAACAATGGTCACTTCTCCGCATTGCGAAAAAGGCTCTCTTTTCGTGGGGCCTTCTGGGGGCAGGCTTTGAGCTCTTTCTTAATCGCATGCCTTGGATTTGTTCTCATATTTTTTTGCGCAATTATGTGGAAGGCAAACAAAGACACGAAGTTTGGGCGATGGGTAGAAAGAGTTGCCCTTATCAGCGAAGTTGATAATCATTCGTCCAAGCCACCCACAACCACAAGTGATTCTCCAGCCCCTTAAGGGTCTTGGTGGTCGTCCAGGTCTTCCGCCCCAATCGGGCCAGGTCATTGCGCATTTTCGCGAACGCCAAGTTGATGGCGAACAAGGGGTCGTATTCGGGCACGGTCGGAGACCGGAGCTTGGCGTGGGTGATCCCTGGCAGCGTTTGCGCTACCCACTTTCCATAATTGGCATCCCCATCGCTGGCCAGCGTCGCGCCAGCCTTCATTCCAATGGCCGCTTCGGAGAGCACTCGGGGAATCACCTGGGGGCGGTCATTGATGACCCAGCGATTGCCTTCAATGCCTTGCCGCATGCTGGAAGGCTTACGAGCCACCCCGAACGCCAGCACCTCTCCCGTCTTGACGCGAACCACCACCGACACGGAAACCTGCTTCCAGCGGGCATGAATGAAGGTCTCCAGCTCATCGAACATGGCGTAACGAGTGCTTAGAGTGGTCAGGTGCTTTGTGTGATGGGCTTTGGCCTGGGCGGCCAAATGGGCCACCTTGCGTTCCACCGTGCTTTGGCTGCACCCCAGCACCTCAGCCATCCGACGCATGGTTACGCCTGACACGGCCAGCTCCAGGACCTTTCGATTCAACTCCGGCCGGTGCTGGCCCCGCGTGGGCTTGGCCTGCGAAGAAGAAAACCACGCCCCACATCCTCGGCACTCGTAACGAGGCACGGGTTGGCGGTTGTGCCGCGGCCTGTAGTAACCACGCTTCCGGTAAAACCCCGCCGGCGGCACCTGGTGGTAGGCGCACTCGGCATTTGGGCAGCAGGGTCGTGGGCTTCTCATGATCCCAGAACGTAGCGCGGATCTAGGTAAAAGTTAACAAACGTTGGAATGCTATCCCAATCCAGCCCTTTAGATTGGGCATCCAGGACGGCCCCGGTGAGCATCCAACGAGGGCAGCTAGCCCTTCGGGGCCCTTGTTCGCGAACTCCAAGCACAAAAACAATTCAAATACAATTGTTTTCGTTGAAAAGCTTCCTCTTTCGCCGTATAATCGCCTCATCCGAATTTGTGGACAGTTCCGGGTGCGAGTCCTGGGTTGTCGCAATGGTCGTAACGTCGTTTGCCATCGCTCTGAAAGCCCTCAGACGATGGGTGGTTAACCTAAAGGCAAAGGAAGAAGTCAAATGTGTTGATAAAAACAATTACAAGGAACCAAAAATGAAAAAGAAGAATGTTGTAAGAAAGACAATTGAACGCTTTAAGAGCACGATTTATCGCTTGAAGAAGCATCCGCTTGGTGTCGCTATCGGCGTGGCACACGAAGTGGTGTATCAGACGACCATTGCGGTAGCGGCTAGCCAGCTGCCCACCGCACACCCGGTGAACGCGCGTTGAGCCACGCTCCCCGTTGACCGATATGAAAAGCCCGGGCCCAGCCCGGGCTTTTTCTTTGGAACGCTGCTGCTATCCGCAGCGCCTCCGCTCCGGAAGAGCCGAAACCGCCCAAACCTAGCCCCGTCCTTTCTCCGTTGCCACAAACGCGCCATCGGAATGAAGGACCGCGAACGTATTCCCCTGGACGTGCTCTGGCCAAACCTGTCCTGGCAGGCCCACGAACTCCAGCGGAAGGTTGGCCTCTTGGTCTGGTTCGAACCCAGCGAACGGGTCAAAGCTCTGCGGCTGCCAGTCCTCGAACTGAAAGTCCCTGTTCCAGACCATTGCAAAGGCCAGCGGATAGGCCTTCAGGACATAGATCGCCGAACTGCCTTTCCCGCCCAAGATGCCCAGCCCGAAGTCGCGAAGAACCGTTCGACCGCTGTAGGGATACACCCAGTAGTGAAGCCGAACCTGGCGTAGAAGATCTGACCGGTCATCGAACAGATGCTGGCTGTGGCGTTCGTCGTAGCGATTCAAGCCCACCGATGACATGTGGCCCAGAACTCCCCTTGCCACAAGCTGCGGCTGGATGCGGATGCTCTGGTAGTAGGTGACCTTGCTTCGATCACGCAAGATCTCCGTCACCTGTCGACTCATCGATACAAGCGCCTTGTCGTATCGAGAAAGCACCGAGCCGTTGCAGGTCCTGCAGATACTCCTGAAGCAAACACCATTGGGCATCTTGTGCGACCGCGGCTTCTTCTCTCCACTGATTGCATCGGCGACGCTGGACACCCTCAGAGCGATGCCTTGAGCCCACGCCTTGGGCGGCACGTGGTTTTCGGTCAGGTCGGTTTCCTGCCCGCATATGTTGCAACGTCCCTTGGAAGGTCCAACCGGGAACTTAAAGGTCACTCGCCCGCCCCATGCTCGCCATGAACTGCGAAGAGATTACACGCAAGCGACGTGTGGCCTCTCACGTCCTTCGCAGCAGGCTTGCCAACTTCAAATTCTGATCTATTCGTGAGTGGGTCGTCTTACTCACGGAGAGACCATGACCCAGCACCACAACCTGGGACGCAGCGAGAAGTATCACGCCCTGCCCCGCACCCTTTACGCCCTGTTGTTCGACGACGGGGGATGCTACGTTGGCCAAAGCTCGAACCCGCAGCAGCGGGAGAAGCAGCACCGCTCCCCCAAAGGCGGCTGGCACCGTCCCTTCCGGTTCCATGCGCTGGAAGTGGTGACCGCCACCAGGGCGGAAGCCGAAGTGTATGAGCAGGCGTGGCGGGTGAGGGCCTCCCGGGAGGGGTGGCGCATCTACGCCAAGCCACCGGGGATCGTGGTCAACCCCCACCGGCGGGCCACGGCCCACGTGCGCGGGTTGGCCCACCAACGGCGGTGGCAGCTGGGAACACCGGTGAAAGCCCCCTCCGAACGCGTGGGGTGGTGGCCATGGGCAGCGGTGGTGATCAGCGTGTTGGCGCTGGCCCGATGCGTCACCGGGTAAGCCTCATCTCGCGCAACTCCGCGTTTGTGATTGGCACCCGGGGTTGCGGTTTCAATCCTGCCAGCAGCTCTTCCACGTCCTGGACCAGGTTGCGCACCGGAGCAGCCTGGGTCTCGGACAAGCCGACGCTCAGCGCCATTTCTTTGTGTCGCTCGGTGCCCAAGCGTTCGGCCATGCGCTCCATCACGTCGTCCGTCGTATACATGCGGTAGCTGCCCTTGGTGAGGCGGGTGAACGCCACCAAGGCCGACTGCTGGTCGAGCATGCCCATGTTCGTGGCCAAGTGGTAAACCTCGGATTTCCCTTGTCCTTGCGCCTTGTGGACGGTCATGGCATACCGGTGGGCCAAGGCGTTGTGCTCGCTCGTGTTGAATTGCACGATGCGCCCATTCTCCTTCGGATTCGAGCCCTGGATGCGCACCACCACGTCGTAGCCGCCGGACTTGTCCTTTCGAATGCTCTCCACCGTGCCCTCGGTGCCGTTGATGACACCCAAGTCGTTGTTGGTCGCCGTGAACATCACACGGTCGCGGCGTGAGAGCGTCAGATCCTCCCACTGCCCTTTCACGATCGAGCGGAAGGTGAATTCCTCTCTGTCCAGCACGCCTTGCTCCTGGAGCCCCTTTCGGATGCCCGTGGTGAGGGCTTTGACTTCAGAGCGCGTGTGGGCCAAGACCAGCTTCTCGTCCATCGGCGTTTCGTCTTTCAGGTAATCGTCCACCAGCGCCTTGATGGCCTGTCTTTCCGTTCCGAAGTCGTCGATGCAGTTGCGCTGCTTGAGGTTGTTCAGGATTTCTGTGCCCATATCAAAGGTGCCTCGGCGGCTGCGGTGCCCGCGGCGCATGTCCTTGACCTTCCCCTACTGGTCCCGCTCGTAGAAGCTGTTGGCAGTGATCAGGTCACCGGCGTTCTTCTGCCGGCGGATCTCGGTCAGCTTCGTGTCGCCTAGGGCCATCTTCGCCAGTTCAAAGCCGTTGCCCGCGGCGATGGGCTGAAGCTGGTCACTGTCCCCTTGCAAGATCAGCTTGGCGCCCACCCCTTGGCAGTAGGTCATCAACTTCAAGGTATCGCCGGTGGCAATCATCCCGGCTTCATCGAGCACCACCACAACGTTCTTCGTCAGTGCAGCCTTGCCCTGCCGGAGCTGGGAAAAGAACTTTGCAACCGACATGCAGGGCATGCCGGACTCTTCTTCCAGCTTGGCCGCGGCTTTACCCGACACGGCCAAGCCCATCAACTGCTTTCCTTCGGCTTCGAAGCACTGCTTGTAAACCTCGGCCACGGTGGTCTTGCCGGTGCCGGCCAACCCCGACATGACCCCCACGCCGGCCGTGCCGTGGGTGAGGTGACCGATGGCGGCGTTCTGCTCCTCTGTGAGGGTGAACCCCTTTCGCTTCTCATACGCGGCGATCACCCGGTCTACTGTGGAGCGGAACAGCTTGAGATCCGTCTCGTTCTCCCGCTCCTTCGAGCGGCGGATGATCTCGGCCTCCCATTCGACCATCCAGGTGGCGCAGAAGCGATCCTCCCGGTGCTTGCGCGCCAACCGAACGCCCCGGTCGTCTTCGTGGAGGTATTCGGCTTTCACGCGCACCAGATCGTCCTGCTCGGTGAACTCATTCACCATCCTGAGGATTTCTTCTGAATTTTTTTGTCCTGCGAACTCCATCCCCAACTCCCGGACCAGGTCATGCTCGCAGAACATCGCCTCGTTTTCGTGCATGCGCTGCAAAACCTCGTCAAACGTATGCGGGTCCAGGTGTTGGCCTTTCGTCTGCTTGAGCGACTGGGTGGTGGGAACCAGCTCCGGGTGCTCTTTAGCGATGTTGGCGAAGGTTTGCTGCCAGTCCTTGACCACCTGCTCGAAGGGCGGTTCTTCCTTTTTTTTGCGGGTGGCCTTGCAGGCCTCGTCGTGGCTGGCGTTGGGGTGTTCCTTGACGTAGTCCAGGATTTCTTGGCGGCGGGTCTTCGTCTGAAGCACCAGCTCCCGGTCGATGCCGGCAATCGTCGTGAGAATCTGGCCGGTCTCGCGCCCCATCACGTCCACCTCGCGCTCCCGCTGAATCCCATAGCCCAGCGCTTTCATCGCGGCGTAGAGCTCCACTTTGTAAAGGTGATCCGCGGCGTGACGGTGGCGGTAGATCTCGATGGCATCGAACGTGCCCCACTGACCGTCCTCGCCCATCGAGATCCCGTAGACCAGGTGATGGGTGTGCAGGTCGGGTTCCACGTTCCGGTTGCTGACATGATCGGCGGCTGTCCATACCAATCCCGCCGTGCCTATAACGTCTACGCCTCCTTGTCCGCGCCGGGTCTCCACTTTGCTTTCGATGTAGCGCATGGCCACGGAGCAGGCCTGGCGGTGGGCCTCCAGGATGGCCAGCTTCTCGCGATCATCCGCCAGCGCAAACGCCACGCTCACGTCCCCCGGGGCGGAGATGGTCAGATCAAACCCGACCCGATGGCCGCCCTCCCACTTCTCCATTGGCTTGCCATCGTCGTCCAGTCGCACGTTGCCCATGCGATCCGTCTTGATGACCAATTGGGGCTCCTCTCCCGCGTTTTTGCACAACGGCCTTCCGGTGGGTGAAAAGCCCTTGCCCAGCAACTCCATCACCCTTCGGGTGACCGGTTGATCTTCCAGGTCGAGTTCGGCGGCGAGCTTGCCGCCCCAATTGAGCGTCTGCCGCGGATCAGGACCGCTGCCGGCGTAGTAAGCCACGGCGCTATCGATGGACAGGCGCTCGGTGGCCAGCATGTAGTCGAACATGTTGCCGTTGCGCTTGTTGTGGCCGCGGGCATCGATGCGGGTGCAATTGATCACGGGGACCTCCTGGAACGTTGATGGATCCAAGGTCCCAGAAAACGGAGAGTTGGCAAGGCCGATCACCGCTTGAAAAGCGCGTCGATTTCCTCGGGTGTCATGGTCAGCACCCGCTGGACCGTGTCGATGCCTTCTGCGGTGGTTGGGAAGGCCAACGCGTCACCGGTCAAAGGGGGCAATTCAGCTTCTCCCACCACACCGGCCGGCTTGGTGGTCCACGCGGCGGCCACCTGCCCTTCGCGAACCGTTGGATGGCTCCTGCCGGGCCACGTCAGCAACAGCACGTCCCCGCCCATTTGGACGATCGCCTCGATGCCCCACTTCTCGGAACCGTAGCGATTGCCTTTGCGGAAACCCAACCGGTCGGTGAGCTCACCGCTGGAAACCAACGCGCGGCTCTCTTCGTGAATCTGGGCCTTGTCTTCGTGCCCACGCCAGGCGATTCTCCGCTTGCCGAGCTGGCTGGCCAGCTTGTCCCGGGTCGCCCCCATCTGCACTTGGCACACCACGTGGGTGCCCACCAGCGATGAGAAGGCCTGGGCGGTCTTGTCCCCATAAACCAACTCAATCTGGGAGTGATCCTGGACCGCCATGATGGCCACCACGCCTTTGCTGCGTCCCAACGCCAACAAGGGATCGATGTTCAAGCGCCCGGCGCTGGTCAGCTCGTCGAACACGAAGTAGAGCCCACGCCCGCCCTCGTTGTCCGGCAAACCTGGCCCAATGAGATCTGGCACGGCCACGTTGATCATGGCGGCGATGTAGGCCTTCGTCAGGGTTGGGTCGGGTCCGGATTGAACGATGACCTGCTTGCGCCCGGTGTAGTCGTCCCGTATCCACTCGGTCATCGAGAAACGGCGCTTGCCAACCTTGGGCCATGCGGTGGCCAGGTCGTCGATGAGGCGGGTGAAGCCCCCGAGGGAAGACAGCACGCTGGACGTGGTTTGGCTCTCCGGATCACGCACCAGTGCGGCGCCGCGGGGGTAATGCGGGCGCATGCCTGCGGCCATCTCTGCAGCCGGGCGGCGCACCAAGGCCGCCAGATCGGGCCACCCCCACTGGCCAGGCCGGGTGTTCTGGAGTTCGCGCACGCACCCGATCAACAGGTCCTGGGCGGCCATGCTCCAAAATTTGGCGTTCCCGTCGCCCTCTGGGATGAGAGAGGCGGCGAACGCCGCCGCCTGGGTCGGGGTCCGCACGTCGGCGGCGACGTCCCACACGTGGGAGCGCGCATCGAAGGGCGACACGATGATGGGCCTTTTGAAAATCGACGTGAAATCACCCTTGATGTCGTAAAGGAACAGCTTTGCGTCCCTCTTTCGCGTCAGTTGTTCCAGGATGTGCTTGAGGATGACGCTCTTGCCCGAACCCACCGAGCCGGTGATCAGGACATGGCGCGCCCAATGCTTTTTTGGCAACAACAGATCCGGATGGAGGGACAGGGCGAAGGGATCCGCCTCGGCGTCTTTAGGAGTTACCGAGCGGCGCCGGGCTTCGTCCACGGCCTCCTTTCCTTCCAATAGCCGCGGTCCGGCCAGGTGCCAGGTGTTGCTCACTGGCTCAGCTGCCTTGAGGAACATGCGAAGGCCAAGGCCCGCCGCCAGCAGAAGCGACGCCCCGATGCGGGTCCACGTCGCCACTGGGTGGTGATAGGCCACCAGTTCGATGAACTCCCGTGCCGGAGCGCGAGCCGAGATGCCGACGGTCAGGAAGTGATAGGCGGTGACCAGACCGCCTTTCACGGCATCGGCGAAACGGATGAGCGAGCCATCGGGATTCGGGATGAGCCAGGCAACGCCCATGCTCCCCACGTAGACCAAGCCAAAGACGAATGCACAGGCAAGAACGGCGCGGTGCCAGTATCGGACCGGCTGGGAAGGCGCAACGCTGCCGGGCACGTCGCCCAGGGCATCAAAGGGCTTGGGTTTGCTCATGTCGGTGCATGCGCGTCGGGGTCCGCCCTCGCCACCCTGGCTGCTCTGGATTGGCGCCGTGGGCCATCAGGTGGAGGCAGGCCCGGGCGTGCTTGTGAAGGGCGGCAAGGTGGAGCGGTGCCCACCCGTGGGCGTTGAGGGCCGCCACGTCGGAGCCCGCTTCAACCAGAGGCGTGACCAGCGAGGCGTGACCAAACCGGGCCGCGTGGTGCAGGGGCGTGTTGCCGCTCACATCGGGCAACCGGGCGTCCGCGCCCATGCCGATGCAGGCCAGCAGTGCTGCTTCGTGGCCCGCCCGGGACGCCCCCACGAGCCAGCCCTGCCACGGTGCGTTCTCCCGCAACCGGTTTGCATCGGACTTCCGTGCCCGCGCTTCCTCCACCGCCATCGCCATGCCTTGGAAGAGCGAGACGTGCTCTGCCATGGACAACCCAGCCACCCTCTCTGCCAAGGTGCTGTATACCATCGGCTCGTCACGGTCTGCCAAGCGCCTCCCGTAAGCACGCACCAGGTCCCGGGTGGAGGCCCGCGTGGGCGCGTCGAACCCCAGGCGATGCAAGCCCCAGCGCAGGTCCACTTGGGGCACATCATCGTGCTCCCGCTGGCGCACCTGCCAAACCAGACCGCCCAACCGACCCTCAACAGGGGCAACGCTCAGGGCGTGGGCGCGCGCCAACACTTGCGAATCGTGAAGGCCTTTGGATGCGCCGGCTTCGCGAGCGAGCGCGGCCGCCAAGGCCTCCGCTCGTTGGAGGTCCAGGGGACGCAAAAGGCGCAACAGGGATTCTTGAGTGTCCATCTCCATGGTTGTAGCGTTGAATCGCTGGCCGTCAAGCCAACACGCAGAAATGGTGGGTCAGGAAGGACTTGAACCTGCAGGGGAGTGAACCAGCAGTTTTACAGACTGCCCCGGCTTCGTTACCGGACTACTGACCCGAACGCTAAACGCTGTCGGGTGGGCCAAAGACGATCCAACCCAACATGTAGAAAATCAGCGCGGGGTAGAACCAGAAATCAAACCCATCCCAGTCAAACCGGCGCCAACGCTTCCTGCACCTTGCACGCAGCTTGAGCCAGCGCCGGCTGCTCACCGGAAGGAACTCTGGACCACCACCCCGATGGTCACAAAGCCCGCCACCGCCATGGCCACCACTTTGAGCAGAACCGGAACGGCCGGGGGGTAGACGAGAACAGCCGCTGCGAAGGCCGCGGTCAGCAGGAACAAGCTGGTCAGCAGTGGAACCGCGTTTTCGAAAGCGAAGTCTTTGAGGGCATTGAACAACGTGGACATGGTGGCTTTCCTTTTGGTTTTATGAGTAGGTCTACCTACTCTTTACAAAACCAGTAAAGCACCATCAAACTGGACGTCAAGACGCAAAAATGCCCGATTCTGCGAAGAACCGGGCAGATTTGAACATCGGTGAAAAATTACTGTCGGAAGACGTTCGGTTGGGCCTGCTTCTGGTGCTTCTCCCAATCGTAATTGGCAGCGTAGTCCTTCATGAAAGCCGCCTCCTTCAACGAACTGCGGGCGTAATCGGCGTATCCCAGGCGCCCAGGTCCGTTCTCCATCCGCTGCTCACGGGTCAACATGGGAGGGGTCTCCTCCCGCTGGGCCCCGCGTTGCTGCCGCCACTGCGCAACGGTCGCATGAACCACCTGCTCGTGCTTGTCGTCCGGCTTTGCATCACGAACGGCTTTGTCGGCCTCCTGGATCTTTGCCTGGAGCGCGGCGATCTGATCGGGCGAGGCCTTCTCTGCCCACTCCAGAACGCGCTGTCGGCGTTGCTCGATGGCGTCTTGGTCTTGGACCACGTTCTGCTCGAAGTCCGCCCGTGCCGCGCTGTCCTTCTGGGGCGGTGGGCGATCGCCCAGAAGCCGCTCGTTGCGCTGCGCCTGGAGTGCTCGCAGCTCGGTCATTTCTTCGATGGGTTGGGAAAGGGTGTCGCTCATGTTTGTTTCCTCCGCTGGGGTGAATGGGTTCATCGTTGATCAATCCGTGGGTTTGGCAAGGGGGGGCGAGCCCCCTTGCCTATCCGCATCAATCCGCATCGGGCAGCAGCTCCGCCAAGTCGATTCGCTTGATGCCGGCACGGTTCAGCGCCACGATGGCGTGACCACGGGGCTCAAGAAGGGCGGAGTATTCTTCCTGCAGGAAGAGCGGCTGCACCTCGCGCTTGCCCCCGGTGGGCATGTCAATGTCGCGCGCGATCTCGTCTTGGCCCAGCGTGTCCTCCGATCCAATCCGCCAGCGGCGGCCCGTCACGGCGTCGATGCGCGAGGCCGTCAACCGCCCGGCCCCTTCCATGCGCATCTTGTCGTAGGCGGACGCGTAGGCATGGTCCGGGTCGTTGAGCACGGAGTGGCGCCAATTGTTCATGCCGCCTTGGTAGTCGATGCCCCGGGTGCGCTGTTTGAACGTGGTCAACGTTGCCTGTCCGAACCGCTTTTCCAGGTATTCGTGGGTGTTGTGCGAGCACTTCAGCGCGATCACCGACTGCATCGTATTGGCCATGAGATCCGCCTCGTTGACCGAACCAAAGGCGTTGACCAAGCTTTCAAACCCTTGCGTTGCAAGCACGGGCATCAACCCCAGCGAGCGCGAAACGGAGAACAGGTTGATGTCATCGGCCGTCAACAGCAGGTGGGCCTCGTCCATCATCAACATCACTTCAGTTTGCCCAGGCAACGCTTCGCGCCACTTGTCGCCGAATGCACCACGCGCCTTGATTCCGTTCATGACCCGCTGCTTGAGCAGGCGCATCATCATTTCACCTGCCTCACCGAACTGCGTCGGCGGCAAGAAGAGGCCTACCATGGCTCCATAGAGCGCATCGGACACGTCCACCTCGCCCTTCTCGATCGAATGCCAAGGCATGTCCGTTTTGCTGTCACGCAGCTTTTCGCCTCGCAAGAGCTTCTCCAGCAGCCCTCGTGAGTTGAGCGTGAACGACTGCCTCTGTTCCGGATGCATATCGGGAACCTCCTTCAGCGCCCAGTTCAGCGAGCTCTGCAGCTGAGACATGGGACGGAAGAGGTCTGGGTGGATGGTTTCGGGAGCGTTGTCCTGACGAAGGCGGTGCTGCTGCAGGTAAGCCGCATAGGCCAGCCGCCCCTCTTCGTCATGGCTCGTGTCCGCCTCTTCCAGGCCCAAATATTTCACCACCTCCATCAGCCTCGGATTGGCACGAGGCGCTGGGCTGGCGGGAATCACGTGTTCCACAATGGACAACAACTTGATGTGGTGGAATGGCGTGTAATGCCATTGCCTGTCATCGCTCACCGGGATTCGATGGATGGCGATCTGCTCGGCGATCCGCTCGATCAACGCCTCAGTCTCGGCCACGTCCTCGCCCAGCTTGCGCTGTTTGACCAGCTCAAGCTCCGCATCCAACTGTGCACGCTCCAGCCCTTCCAGCTTGGCCGAGCACCAAGACCTGTAAGCCATCTCGTGATCCACGAGCGCACGAAGGATGATGCCGGTGTGGTAGAGAAACGCGTCACCGCCGTCCGTCCAAAGCTTGGATTTCTCGTCCACTCGCCCACCGGCTGCACCGCGCAATGCCCGCACGATCTGATCCGGCGCCAACCCTTCGTATGGCGCCACCCGCATGCCGGGTTTGACGACGATATCGAACAATCCTTCCAAGTCCGAGATGATCGCCCCGTCTTTGCCGTCGGCGATGAGCGCGCCACCGCCGGCAAGCTTCTGCTGCTTCAAGCGATCCCTTGCATCTGCGTGGCCTGGCGCCACACATGCCATCGCCAACGCGGCTCTACGGAACCGACGAGCGATGGGTCTCAGCGCAGCGAAGGATTTGCCAGATCCAATGGCTCCAAATACGAGCAGGCCCTGCTGACAATCCCTCCACGAGAACATCATCACGGTGCCCAGGTCGGGCGAGTAGCCATAGCCCTTGTCGGAAAGGTGTCCCGTGGCGCGCCCAATGGTGATCAGCGGGGTCTTGTCCCGCAGTGCCGCCTCAGCTTGCTGTTCACGCGCCTTGACGTGCGCGTTGATCAGCGCCCCCTGGGTGGCCAGGTTGTTGTCGTTGTTCTGCAGGTAAAGCCGGGCGGCGTTTTGGACAAAGTTGCCTTCGGCGTATTGCATCGCATACATGCATGCCAGCACGTAAGGCGCCGCCTCGCCCAAGCCAAATGGCAGGACCTTGGCGACCACCAGTGTGGCAAAGATGAGCCCCACCCACTTCATCGCTTGAATGAAGCGCGCGGCTGTCCCGCCAATGACGCCCCGGTGCGGGTGCGAGGCCGCCGACACAAAGCAAACCACAAACAGGATGCCCACCAAGCCAAAGGCCCACCACAGGTAGGTCTTAGCCATCTGGGCATACACAGCCATGCCGCCGGCTTGCATTGCCACCTCGGTGCTGCCATCGCTGTCGCCGACCACGAACTGAAGCGCCATCGGAACCCATTGCAGCAGCACCAGGGCTTTCAGGGCCTCCTTCATGCCCTCGCCTTGCTTGAGGGCGATGAAGTATGGAATGGTCAGCAGTAGAGCGGCCCAGCCTGCCCAGCCGATGAGGCTCACCAGGAAGGTTGCCAGAACGCCGATCACGGGGAAGGCGAGATACATCAAGGGAGTGGCCAGGCTGTCGCCGCCCTGCCCCATGTCGTTGCCCTGCAGGAAGCCCTCGGCACGCCGTCCAAGCTTCGTCGTGATGATCCGCGATTGGGTGTCCCGCAAATCTTCCGGAACCTTGGGCCACCACTCCTGGAATTCGTCCTCGCTGCGTCCGTCGGGCACCTTGAACACCTGGGCTTTCTCGTCCCAGACGGCGCCGCACTCCAGCGCGAAATCCCGGTCAGCCTCTGGCACATCGAGCTCTCGACTACGGACGCGATCAGTCACGTCAAAGCGCCCCACCAGGTTTTCATACTCCTCGGCGGATTTGACGATGATTTCTTCCTTCACGTTCGAAGGCTCGCCGCTCTTCCGGCGGAACTTGCGCCCCAGGCCGCTCGTCCAGTCAAGCACGTTGAACAAACTGATTGCTGCCATCTCTGTCTCCCTCCCCTGTCAGATCAACGAAGCCAATGCGCCAAGACGGCAAGCACCAAGCAAAGCGGCGCGCACGCCAGAAAGCCCGCTTTGGCCACCCAGCGCTCTGCGACCTGCTCAACCTTGCTCGCGTAGAGCCGATCCTTGGTCCATGCGTCATACGCGGCGTCGTCTCTGACCGGAGGCCTGCGATCGGCGCGCAAGTAGTAGAAGGTGCGGCGGACGCCTTCGCTCAGGTGGCCCATGCCAAACGATTCAGGGCTGCCGAGGAACAAGCGCCCGTGCAGGTTCAGCCACTTTGAGCCGAAGTGAAGTTTTCCGGGTTCCCGATATTGCGTGAAAAACCACTTAAACATGTCTCCCCCTTATTCATGAGTAGGTCACTTCTTTCTAGATCGAATCCGCAGATGCGCAAGGGGGATCAATCGATCCCCGACTTCTTCGCCCAGGCGTCCAGGTCTGCGTTGGCTTCTTGCTGCCAGTCGTGCCTCGGCTCGGCGGCTGGTGCGGGGGCCTTCTTCGGCAACGGGGCGGTCGCACGTTTCGGCGAAGGCATTGGCTGGGACGCAATCGGCGCTGTCGTCGTTACCGGGGGAGCGGCGACAGGTGCGGGTCTCTCGATCGTGGCTTCTGGCTTGGCCTGTTCTGAAAGCACTGCTGGAGCGGGCGCGACCACGGGGACTTCCACCACCTCCGGCAACTGCTCGGGAGCGGCTGGAGTGGCCACCGGCGACGCGGGAGCGGGTGTGCTTGGAGGCACCTGGTTGTTCTTCCCAAGCAAGAAGTAGATCGCCCCCGCGACCAATGCTACCGCCACCACACCGGCCAAGACCCAAGGCAAACGAGAGCGGGGGCTGGGTTGGATTGGAGTTACCGGCTGCTCTACTGACGCGGCATGTGGCGGCTGGCTGGACCCTTCAGGCACCGCAGAAACGGACAGGGTATCCACCACGTCCTGCTGAGACAGGTCGGCCAAGGGTGCCGCACCTTCACCAGCAAGTGCCGCTGGCACATGAATGGTCGAATTCGCATCCAGCGCTTCTTTCGCAGCCCCACGAAGTCCATCCATTCCATCGGATACGACCCCGCCAGAAGCGAGCAGGTCGTTGCTGGTCATGCCAGCCCCTGTCTCACCAAACAGAAACTGCTCACTGCCGAGCTCTAATTTCGTTAACGAGGTAACAGCTCCAGGGTCTGGCACGAGATTGTTCGCACCGCCCAGTCCATCTGCAACCTGTGCGCCAGGCTCTCCAAATTCATCAACCAGTTCCCAAACGGTGCACATTCCCTTATCACCCGCTCCTACGAGAACCGGTGCAGCTGCATCGGACGTCAGTTGCCTGACCAACATTTCCTGCTCCACGGTGAGCGGAGCGTCTTGAGGCTTCTCTTCGACAGCACTATGTTCCTGGGCTTCTCGGGTGCGCTTTGCGTCCAGTTGCGCCTTGGCTTGCTTCGCCTTCTCTGCAGCGGCAACAACGCCCTTCTGGGTCAACTCGGCAGTGCGCTTGCTGATCACCCCGGCCCAGTGACCGGCAGCTTTCAGGTTTTCTTTCACGCCATCGGAAACCAGCCGCTCTTCCTGCGTGGGCGAAGCGGTTGGGGTTGCCTTGGCACGCTCAAGCAGTTCCTTGCGCTTGCGCTGAAGGATTCTTTGGTTCTTTTCTTCTGGGGTCATGTGGGCTCCTCGGAAGGGGGAAGGAAGCCCGAGCATCGATCGACACCCGGGCACTGAGATCACCGGACGTCAGGCACCGGGGTAACGACGATCACGGGCTCACCGCTGCCGCAGCGGTCGTCCACCGTGACCTTGGACAGCGCGCCACGCTTGGCCAGCTCAACGATGGGCACCTGGCAGGCGGCCTTGTCGGCGCCTTGGAACACCACCGTCAACCCGTTGCTGGACTTGTTCAACAGACCCGCGAACTTGTCGAGGAAGGCCCGGGTGTCGCTGTCCAACCGCTTCATGTCGGCGGGGTTGTAGTTCAAACGCAACGAATCTAGGACGGCTTCCTGCTTGCCTTCCACGGTTTCGGTCTTGGTGACCACTTCGGCCTTCATGCCAGCCGCACGGGCGGCGTCGGCGGCCTGCTCGGCGTGCTCCCGCTGCTGCGTCACGTAAGACGCCGAAGCACCCACGGCAGCACCGGCGGCGCAAGCGCCCAAGGCCTTGTCTTTCTTGCCCGTGAGCAAGGCGATGGCTCCGCCGGCCACGCAACCGATGCCACCGGCTTTGAACAGACGCTTCTTGTCGGCCTTGGGCTTGCCATCGTCCTCCGCGGCATGGACCGCATCAGGGGCGGCCTGGGCGGAAACCTGAAGCGGCATGAACGCCGCCAGGCAGAGAGTGAGAGGAAGGGAAAAACGTTTCATGGGATGGATCTCCTGCTGTGGGGGAAAGTTAGGTGCGTGGAGCAGTCATGGGTCCGGTTGCGGGCACCTTGGCCGCACCAGGACCTTTTGGAGAGGGTTGCGAGAGGGCCGCCGTCACGACCTTGCGAAGCGCTTCTTCGTAGCGCTGAATGGCGCTGTCCTGCTCCGCCTTCGTTTCGTCTCGCAACCGCCGCAGGTCTTCTTGGAGCGCACTCCGGAACAGCGCGTTCTCTTCCCGCAGATCGTCGATGAGGCGCTCCAGCTGAGCGTTGGCGTTCTCCAACACGCTCACCACTGACGTGGCGGTGTTGTGTCGCTCCAGCGCCTCTCGCACGTAGGCGCTGAACGCGCTGCCCGATTCACGGGCGAGCCGCTGAGCAAGTTTCAGTTGCCGAGGGTCGAGGTTTACGTTTTGACGAACGAACGCCATCGGTCGAGTAACTCCGTTTCGGGATTACTCCACCGATACCGCGAATCTCGGAGTTGGCAAGGCCCCACGTCAGGAGCCTGAAAAACATGGGCCAAACGAGCTAACAAGCACTGACACTGTCTCCATTCGGTGGTGACATGGTCAGGCCTTGATTGCATTGAGGTTTCGGCTGGCGTTACAGCGATTCTTGGGCGAAAAACGCACTCCCACTTCAGTGCGTCATGTGTATGACGACTCTAGGGAACCGTCCGGGCTCCTGCTTCTCTGCCACTGCCGACACTGCTTCCACCCACGCTGAGCTCTTGCAGTTGCTTTTCGGCGGCCCCTTGCGTGTTGCCCCAGGTGCGCTATTGGTGGTCTACGCCCCTCGCCCCACAGGACCGCCGCCCACGCCATGCCCACGCAACGCTCCCGCTCTTCCACCCCTCACGCCCACCGATGCCCCACCCCGGGAATCCGTGCAAAGTTTTTCAGCCCACCGTTTCGCATTGCCCCGGATCCCCAGGACAGGTTGCCCTCGCCCACCCGCTGCACCGCCCCACGACACCCAAGCCACGTTGGTTTTAGTCAAACGTGTGCAGTGCCATTGGATGCACCGACACCGTGCTTTCCGAATCTTCCGTGGGCAGCCAAAGAACCACTGGAAGGAACCCGCAAATCCCTCGCACCAATTCGTTTTAGTCAAACGAGGGTGCGCGCCATGGCCTCCATTCACCGCCATTGGCCCATGAATGATCCACCTGCTGTCGTTTCAGGAGTGCTCTCATGAACACCGCTGACCTGGACGCGTTTGCCCGTCGCGTGCTGGCCTTCCATGCCGTCCGTGCGCCTGCCACCCCACGCTGGGCGCTGGACGTGGCCCGCCGTTCCGAAAGCCCTGTGTGCGCTTTCTGCACCGCCCCCTTGGACTTGGACCGTAGCCATTCGTGGGGGCTCTCACCCCTCGTTCCGTTGAGCCTAGCCGGCCCAAGGGACACCGAGAACCTGCGCATGGCTTGCAAGCGCTGCATCACCGAGCGGGGCACCCGTGACCTGTTGGCCTGGCCCGAGTTGAGCCAGCGGCTGCCACCAGAACCCTTGGACGCCCTGCTGGCCGACCGGCTGTTTGTCCTCCAGCGCTCCGACAACCACCTGGTCGAGGTGGGGCGCTTTGCCAAGCCAGCCACCGTCCTTGCCCAGCTCCAAGAGCGCTGGATACACCCCCGGTTCGTCGTTCACGCCCAGAGGCATTCGGACGGCTGGATAGTGGGGTGGCCACTGGCCCACCGTGCCCATCTGACGCGAAACGACTTGGCCGCGCTCTTGCGCAATATGCACCAAGGCCAATGGCTGGAACACCCCGACGTGGTGGCCTTCCGGTTAACCGAGGATGTTTTTCAAGCGGCGGTGTGGCAGCTGATCGCCCTCCACGCGTTGGTCATTCCCCTGCCTTTGGGGACTGCTCTCCCTCCCGACCGCTCCTTTGAGAACCGGTGGATGGCCCGGTATCCAAGCCTGCGCCAGATCCGACTGCGGCGACAGGGCACGCACGAAGCACCGTGGCCTAGCCAGGCCAAAGACCACATCCCGGCTTACAGCGACAGGCCCAACGCGGTTCGCATGCGGACCCAGCGTCAAGCCACACGTGAGGGGGAAACGAAGGCCCAGTGGTTGGAAGCAAGGCGGCGTTTGGCGAAGCGAGACGCGGGCGTGGCAAGTGGGACGCTGAGGGCATGGTTGCCCGGGGAGCGGGCAGCCATGCAGGCCGATGTGGACGATCTAGCGTCGTCGTGGTTGGAGGCCCGCCAGCGGAAAGTGCAAGGCCGCTCTCAGCGGCCGTGATCCACTACCATTAGCTTCGCACCCAACTTCGAACACCATCCGGCATGGAAAGCGAAAAGGAACGCATCGCCAAGTGGCGGGCGGAGAAACAACGACGACGCCACGAAGAGAAGAGCCAAGCCGCCACGCGGACCTACAGAAGCCTGTTTGCCATCGATGACGATGAGCTGACCGATCCGCCCGAGCTTAAGGAATACTTGGTCCGGCAGAACCTAGCCAAGGGCAACCTCGCCCGCCGGATGAGCAGCGGTGAGGTCCAGTTGGCGCTGAACACCTGGGGCTTGGACGAACTGAACCAGCTTTGGAGCATGCGCCGAGAGAAGCTCACTTACCTCGAAGACGCCGCCCTCCTGTTGACCCACATCCGACACCGATCCGGCATTGACCCACAGCTGCGCCCGGCGGCAGAGCTGCTTGGATACGACGCCATCCAAGCACTCCTGGGAGTGCTGGAAGAGAGCGGGCGGTTGGCAGTGGAACAGGCACTGCCCCCGGCGGCGGAAGCCGTCGTGGCCGAGGGCAAGCGGGTGGAACAAGTCCTTCGGGTGATCCGAGAGGGCCAAGCCGAGTTTCGTAAACGCCTAGTCGCTCACTACGGAGCCGTGTGCATGGTCACCGGGACCGCCTTGGCAAGCGTCATCGACGCCGCTCACATCGTCCCCTACAACGGGGCAGCCACCAATGCTTTGAGCAATGGCTTACTGCTACGGAAGGACATCCACGCGTTGTTCGATGCAGGCCTGTTAACCATCGGGCCGGACCTGGTCGTTTACGTCAGCGCGGGGGTGGACGATCCGTTCTACCGTTCGCTGGACGGAAAGGAGCTCTCGCTGGACGCTCCGCCCAAGATGTCCAAAGAGGCCCTGCGGCGGCGACTGGCGGGCAATGAATCGTCCGAACTGGAGGTTGCCAGCCTTCCCCAATGAGCCGACCCAAAACTCCGGCTGATCGGACAAATCGAACCATTGCTCATGATAGAAACGCCCTCCGCGTGGATCCGGAAGTTCAATCAACGGTTCTTCGCGCCGTAGGCGTATGCCTGCTCCCGCCAGGGGACGCTTTTTTAGCTGCTTTTGCTCTACCCACGGGATGATCCACAGCTACAAGAAAGCGGCTATGGCCGCTTTCTTCGTTCCCCTGTTTGTGAGGGTCAGTAGATCTTTCCGTTCTTGCTCATCCCCAGATTCCGCACCGCCACCCTGGCGGCCTTGCGGTCCTCCGCGTGTTCGTCCTCGGGCGAGCTCACGATCAACAGCGTCTTGTCCTTAATGAGCGAGGCCGCCGCGTAGTCTGCCAGCGCCACCATCGCGGTGGTCAACGCGACTTCGCTGCCGGCGTCCTCCGAATCGTCAAAGCCGAACAGCTTGGCGATGTTCTCGCGGAGCTTTGGCGGGATCGTCACCATGGCCCGGTGGTGGCGCAGCCCGTCCTCCCTACGGCGGTAGTCGTGCAGGGTGACCGATCGGGGCATGACCATGTGAACCCGCTTGCCTCCCACGCTTCCCGCCTTCTGGCTGTCGTCGTAGTCAAAATAGGACTTGCGCTCCGGGTAGTCGCCCGGCCCCAGCAACAGGTGCTCGGGGATGCGGGCGATCGGAAGGCTTGCCGCTTTGCTGGCCCTGCGGGGCTTGGCATGGGTCACGTCTTTGACGTCATCCAAGGTGCGCTTGACGGCCTTCTTCGTGGCAGCCTTCTTGGCAGGAGCTTTGCGAGTGGCCATGGGTAGGTCTGGGAGGGAAACCAAGGGAAGCTCCATCATGCCGCAGCCCTCCGGCCTGCACCAGCGGCCAAGGTATCGCGCACCCGGACAGCCAGGGCGTGAATCTCCTCCTGGGCCACCCGGGCCCAGCGGCCGTTGGCGTCGAACACGGTCTTTCCCTCCTCGTAGCAGTCCGCAAACAACGCTCGGTCCCGCACCAGGACGGCGCCCGACATCTTGGGGTGCTCCAGGCGGCGGCGATGGGCTGCCCGCTTCTCGTTGGCCCGGTTGGCGATGGGCAGGTAACGCTTTCCCTTCTTTTCAAGAACATCCACGGTTCGCAGGAAGATGAGAAAGCTGGCCCCATCGAGCAACGTGGGCACCAGGTAGAGATCAGCCTCGGGGATCACTTCGTTGTCCGGCAGGCGTGGTGGAGTGTCGGTGATCTCCACGTCGAAGCCAGGGGAGCGCGAGCGCCCGACACTGAACGGTGTTTCGTCCGACAGTGAGGCAAACGCACAGGCTCCGCCTTGGGGGTCCCGGTCGTTGACCAACACACGCAGGCTGGGGTCACGGGCATAGCACCCGGCTAGATTCAGGGCCAGCGTCGTGCGGCCGACGCCACCCTTGAGTGAGAAGTTGCACAGTCGCATAGGACATCCTTTCGTGAGTAGATAGGGGTTCCTATCGAATCTAACCCGACGCTGCCATTGCGCAAGTGTATGTTTTTGCAACCCTTTCGGGCCGTTCAGCCCTTGGATTCTTTTCTATCCTTCCGACAAGGCGGCTGGACGACGGCAGTCCCACCGCAGCGTGTGGGCGGTGTTTGACGCCGAGCAATGCAGATCGAACGGCTGAGAGGCCATCCATGCTTTGACAGACGGTGGCGCAGCGCCATGCAGTGCTTCGATGATCGTCCAGCGTTGTTTTGCCGGACCGAACTCCGCGAACACGTCCGCCCCTGCTTCGGCCAGCAATCCGGCCATCTTGTCGTAGCACTGCCGCTTGGCCGGGTCATCCTGGTTCACGTGCCACGCCATGCAAGCGACGTGGAAAGCGGTGATTCCGTTGGGCCCCACCGGGTGGTCCAAGGACGGGAAAGCCGTCAGGCCCCTCCACGCCTTCAGACGTGCCTCGCGGATGGCCGCAATGGTTCTCTTCAAAGCCTGTGTGTTGCGGTGCTCGATGGCATCCAGAAGCCGCTGAGCACGCCGGTCGGTGGTCATTTCCATTTCAGCTCCTTGCGCAGCTGGCGCTCGAAGTGGCGTTGCTCGCGCGCCAGGCGGGCTTGCCGGCGAAGCTTGCCTTCGGGCAGGAACGCGGGAACCGTGGGAGGGATGTGCGCGAAAGGAAGGCCAGCGATGGGGCGGGCCGAGCGGGTGGGGCTTTCAATCATGGCGACGGTCTCTTGGGTTATTTAAAGCGGTCTTCGTGAGTAGGTCGCCCCACTCCCTTAACCCCATGCAACCAGACCACCACGCAATGTCAAGATGAAAAATCCAACTTTTTTTGACTAAAAACAGGGGCTTGCGGAATCCAAGGTGCATCGCATGCTGAATGCATGACGCACACGACCCGCCCCCGCTGTTCGCCCACCCTCACCCGCCTTTCCAAAGGCGTGCGCTGCGCGCTGGGCTTCACCCTCACCGAGGCCTTGCTTGCACTAGGGACCGTGACCGCCGCCACGGGCGCGATGTTCCTGTTCTTTGGCCAGGTCGATGCAAAGGCCAAGGTGGCCAGCGAGACGCGCAACCTGCGCGAGCTGTCCCGTCGTATCGAGAGCAGCTTTGGGGTGGTGGGAACGTTCCGCGGGGTGAGCACCACCGCCGTGGTGGTCGATGGCCTGGCCCCCGAATCCCAACTCGGCGTCGGGGAAAGCGTCTTGACCAACGCGTGGGGCGGCGCAGTGAACGTCCAGTCCTACACCGTCGAACGCTTCGGGGATTCGTTCTCCGTCAGCTACGCCGGCCTTCCTCGCCAAGCGTGCGTGGACCTGGTCGCGGCCAACGCGGGCGGGGTGTGGGACGCGCAGGTGTCGGACGTGTCGGTGATTCGAAACACCGGCGGCCAGCTCGACGTGGGGTTGCTGGGTAGCACGTGTGCGGACAAATCACGCGTCGTGTTCGTTTACCACAGCGGATTGTTGGGAGGCGAGTGGACCGGATCGCCGCTGGTGTTGCCCCCCGTCACCCCCTCGGTCACGCCTCCCGTTTCTCCACCCGTGGGAAGCCCCGTAGGACCCGTGGGACCGGTCGCGCCTTCCCCGCCGGTGTCGCCCCCAACCGCCCCGCCACCAAGCGTTCCTCCCATGACGCCCCCACCAGTCACTCCGCCCGCTCCTCCGGTGAGCGTGACGCCTCCGGCCCCGCCCACGTCACCGCCGGTCACGCCGCCGCCGACAAGCACGGTGCCGCCGTGTCAGGAGTGGAGCGAGAACCGAACCATCAACTGCCCATTGGGCCAAGTGGGCCAGGTGTTCCAGAACCGCCGTCACCACTGCGGAACCGATCCGAGCGTTTACGAGGCGTGGGCTGGCTCCACGACGGCCGGCAGTTGGACCACGACCAACAGCACCTGCACGCCGTGCCCTGCTCCCGAGACCCGCAACGTGGGATGCCCTGCAGGTCAGTTTGGCTCGATCGGCCAGCGGCGGACCTTCTCATGCACGGGCACCGGTTCGTGGGACGCCTGGACGCAGGCCAACACCACCTGCGCGGCGTGCCCAGCGCCTTTCCCACAAGCCGAAACCCAGTGGGTCACCACGGCGGCCGCTTGCCCGGCGGGCCAAAATGGATCGCACACGTGGCAGGCCGAGCAGCGGCGGACGAGGACTGGGACATACAGCTGCCCAGCCACCACGTGGTCGCTGCCCAGCCCGACGTTCACCACTTGGACAAATTGGGCGGAGACTGGGGTTCGTCGCAACGAGGCCAATACATGCACCCCCAACGCACCACCTCCGACGTTTCCCGAATACACCGGGCGATCTTGGCATTCGTGGGGAGACGGAGGGCACTACGGCTGGGCGATCTTCTGCAACGCTCCCCGGACCCTGGCCGAGCTTCAAGCCACCTCGTTGGCATGCACTTGGCAATACGAAACGAACGACACCCCCACGTTTACGCCAGAGCCACCTGGCGTGACCCGCCCAACACCGGCTTTGGAAGCCTGTGTCTACGCGCTGCGCGCCAACTTAACTCCGATGCCAGGTTACGGCTTCGTCAACCACCCTGGCACCGCGGTTTGGCCTGCGGCTTGCTCGTGCAGCGTCGTGGGTCCAGGCGCGCGGTTCTACTGGCAAGACCTGGGAGCGAGCGACTGGGTGGGCTTTGAATTCAAGTGCCCCTGACGGCAAAGAAGGCGGAGGGCATCCCTCACGTTCGAAGTGGCAAAGCTTCGGATTTCCAAAACCGACCGGAGGCAATGCCCTCGCACCAAGCGTGCTTTTCAGAAGGCAGGTGGCTTGGCCACCTGCGGCGGCTTCTGGGCTCTTCGCTGTTGTGCCTCGAAGTCAAACCCCAGCCAAGGTTTTCCACATCGCCTTGCCCTGGGCTTCGTGAACCGATGCGTATTGCTGTGGATCCCAGCTGGTCCCGGTCAGCAGCAGCCCCAGCTCTGCCACGATGGCCTGACAGCGATCGCCAAAAGCCAAGACCTCATTGAAGGTCAACCCAAGCGTGTTGATGTCAAACGCGCCAGGCTCCTCGTCCAGCTTGCGCATTTCCAGGTGGGCGTGGTGCTTGTCCCGGAGCGTTTTGATCTTCTCAGCCACTGGGTCGGCCATCAAGAGCGCCATAGCAGCGGAGACCTTTTCCCAGCCACTATCGAAGCGCGAGTAGTTCTCGTCCCGATCGCTCTGTCTGAACTTCTCCTGGAAAACAGCCGAGCTTTCGGGCGGCAGGTCACTGATCGGTTCGTCGTGGAAGTGATCGAAGATGCGACCGTAGCGCTCCCGGTAGTGCTCCTTGATCGCGGGATCTGCTTGAAGCTTTCGCCAGAGGTTGGTCAGGCTACCGGACCGCGAATCGTTATCCAGAAAAAGCCGTGACTGATCGCGCACCAGGTCTTGTCCAAGAAGCGGCGCCAGGTGGTTCCAAGCATTGGCACCCGGCGTCTTGTCCAGCTTGGCTTTGAGCCCTGCCTGGATCGCGGGGTCTTGAATGAGTGGGGACAAAATGTGCCGGCGCTCGTCGAGGATGTGGCACTCCTGCGTGAGCACCCGAACGAATCCATCGATTTGGCGAATACGTTGTTCCAGTTCCTCAGGCTTCATTCTTGCTCCGCCTCCAGCGGCACCTGCTGGAACCGCACCTGCAGCCGCTTGATGAGCGCACGGGTTTCCGCGTTCGGAGCGCGCGTGCACACCAGCACCGCCTCCCCGTTGGGCACGTGGCGGATCGCCTTCTGCTCGGCCCGGAGAACGGCGCGGTATTTCACCGCTTGGTAGACGCCGCGCTGGAGCTCGTCCTCCGAGCACTTGCTGGTTTTAACTTCCACCGCCAGGCGATGTCTTCCGTTATCGAAATGCGCGTCCAGTCGGTCACCCGAGCTCAACAACTTCTCGTTGCTCCCCGTGGGGAAGCTCCCAAAGTCCACGAACTCTTCGGGATGGCTGGCCACCCACGCCTTCAACGCTTTGTGCTCATCGCTTTCTGGCCTGCCACCCTCCTGGACTTTAGGAAGGGGAAGAGGCGCATCCGCTGCCACCTCTTCAACCGCCCCGGCGGACGGGGTCAGCATGGTGGCTCCCAGAGCGCGGGCGACCCGGTCCCAATTGGGATAGGTGAAAACGTCTTCCATCGCCTCTCGCAAGTGCGCGCGGCGCTCTTCCTCGGTGTCCAACTTCTTGCCCGCGAAGTAGGCCGGCGAAATCGTTATGGCACCCTCGCCAGGGTGTTTCGTGTTCTTGTTGACGACGATTGCATGGAGGGGTGGGATGGGCTCCTTCCACTGCTCGCTGAGCCACTGCAGGGCCTGGGCCACTCCCCCGGCGACGGTGCCGTAGAGGTCTTTGCGGGGTTTGATCTCGTGCCCGAAGGTGTCGTGCAGCTCTTGGGCCAGGTCGCTGTAGGAATGAGCTTCGCCCTCCTGCGCCCACCGGATGAGGATGGGCAGCGCGTCAGGGATAACCCGGCTGCGCCAGGGTGTGCGTGCAAACTCCACCTTCGACCAATCGAACTTTTCCATCCCTACCCCTCCCTTGTCGTCCCGCCATGGTAGCGGCGGGACCAGCACGGGAAAACGATGAGGGCCGGTTTCCCGGCCCCCCTTTCTCAATCCTCGTCGGGCAGCATGATGGTGACCACCGGCTCCAGGGCGTCCCCGGGCCCACACAGTGCTTTCAAGGTGACAAGGCGATGGGTCGACCGCGTCAGGCCAGACCCGGCCTCCGGGTGGGCTTCGTTCGACAACCAGTCGCCGGCATCGGGCAGAGCCACGTGGAGCTGATAGTGGATCTCCGAACCCTCGCCCTGTTGCCGCTTGATGGCCACGTGGAGCATGAAAAGCACATCCCAGAGCCGGCCGTCCACCGACTGGCCGCGCAGTTCCAACCCTCTGGGCACTTCGACGTAGCGTGCCCACGCAGCGTGGGTGATGGCCACGGGCAACTTGAAAACGGCTTCTTTGGCCACGTCGGACACGTCCACCAGGACGCCGTCCTCGATCGCCTGGGCGCGGGTGTAGGAATGGATAAGGTCGAATTCGTCAAACATGGAGGCACCTCGCTGGTGAGTAATGGCCCGGTCCAGGGCATCCGGTCCGGATGTCCTGGAATGGAAAACCCACCGCCCCACCGCTCGGCGCGGTCAGGGGAGGAAATGGAAGGGCTGGCGCGGCCCGCAGCGAAGCGAGGACACGGGCCCTGGAATGTCCCTTGACCGGAGAAGCTGGGCGATGGGGCCGCGCGCAGCGCACAAAGCTTTGAGAGCGTGCCGCGTTCGGCACACCGACACACGGTCGGAACTGGAGATGCCGTCAGCCCTGGGTGCAGATCAGAGCCACCCGGTCCATCCAGGCACTCTGCCCCGCGGAGGCTTGAGCGGTGAGCGGGCCCCAACCTCGGATGAAGCGAAGAGACGCAAGTTGGACGTCGTCTTGGGGCCAATACGGGCCATCCGGCGAGAACACGAAGTGATCGCCCTGCAGGGCCCCGCAGGTGGTGCAATGGTGGGCCAAGTAGGTTTGCCCTGACGTCCGGGGCGTATCGAAGCGAAGCCAAGGCGCGTGGCCCGCCACGAAAGCGGCAGTGTTCTCGTCCAAACGCTCGATGTAGCGCAACACGGCACCCTCCCCCTGATCCACCAGGTCCTCGTCGTCGTGCTCCTCGAACGAGGGCACCCAGATCGCGGCGGTGGGCGTCGGCGCGTGGCAGAAATGGCACTCGGTGTGGCCGAGCAGCAGGCCGTAGGCCGGGGCTTGAACGGTGGATGGAGCAGCAGCGTGGGTCATGAATCCATTTTTCCCTACCAGAATGTCAGCCGGTGAGACGAGCCTGCGTTGAATCATGGGTGTTTCGGAGCGTGCCCCGCTGTGAACCCAGCCACGCCATTTGCTTGTATTCGTCTTTGCTGAGCAACTTGGACACTCCCAGCCACTGCACCAGGTGGTAGTGCGCAATCGTTCGTGGGTAACGCTGAATCCCCTCGTGTAACAGCTTTGGCAGGTAACACACAGAGCCATCGCGGCGCTCGTATGCGTAATAGCGGTGGCGGGCGGCACGCGTGGTCATGGCGTTTCCCTCAGTGCGCCCAAAGGGCACGATCGATGCAGCGTTCAAGGCGCTGGGCCAACCAAAGGCTGAAAGGAAGGGCGATGGGGGCAGCGATGGCGAGAAGAGAAAGGGTCATGTCGGCGGTTCCAGTCGGTGGGAAAAGCGTTGCGCTCTTCCTGACCCCAAGGTAGATCGCCCTGGAAATTTGTCCACGGGTGTAGTGGACAAAATCTTGACTAAAAGCAAAAACTGCGGAGCTAAGGCCGCAGTTGTTCCTAACATCGCTTCTCGCGCCGAAGGCGTCACCTGCTCTTTTCCGCCCCTGCTTTTACAGAAACCGGCGCGCAGCGACCGGTGGCGGCGTTGGGCCCTTGGCTCTACAGCCTTGCCCGCTTTGCACTGACACTTTCCCGGGCAGCCCATGCCTGCTCCAGGTGGACCGCGCGTTGTTCGGCTTCCACCGTGGCCACCACGTGCGGCATCGCCGCCTTCAGCGATGGCGTGTTCCAGAACGGGCTTCCCCGGTGAGGGTTGCCCCCCAACCGCAACAGCACCAACGCCGTCTGTTCAAGTCCGCTGCGCTCGTCGGGGTCGTCGCTCAGCTGGTAGTCCGCCGCCAGCTTTTCCAGCGGGCGCTCGCACCAGTGGTTCCTTTCTTGAGGGTGCGCCCCGGCTTGCAGGAGGGCTTCGACGATGCGGGGCCAGGCAAGTGCGGCATGAAGCGCTGGGCCTTCGTTGAGGCGCCACGCGTTGGGGTTGGCGCCCTGCCGCAGGGCCTGTAGAGCGCCGAAAAGGCTTCCCTCGACGCACGCGTGAATCAGTTCAGCGCTCGGACTTCCTGGCGGTGGTGGGCGGCGGTCAGCCATGGCGGCTGCCCCGAACCTGGTTCCGAATGAGATGTCCTTGGACGTAGTCTCGGATGATCTGGCGCACCGCTTCTGCGGTGGAAATCCCCGCGTTCACCGCGCCCTGCTCCACCGCCTCCAAGACGCTGCGCTGCAGCGGAAGGTAGGCCAGCCGCACGTCCCGTTCCCCACCCAGCCGACGCATGCTCAGTGGGTAAGGTTTGGCGGCATACATGGCGAGCACTTGGCGCACGGCTTCGTTTCGCGTGACCTGCACGCGCGCGGCGGCCGCCTGCAAGCGCTCCAGATCACGGGAGTAGCCCCGGGAGGACGGAAGGGTGACAAGTTTTGGGGAAGGGACAGGTTGAAGCACAGCGCGCTCCGACTTAGGACGCCGCGTCCAACGGCTTGGCAGCCGCCTCTCGGACCACCGCGATGGCACGCCAACGGTTGATCGCAGCGCCGGCGAAATACAAGGCGTCCACCAGTTCTTGCGCGGCCCCCTTCTCAAGCAGGGCCCGGTTGCAGGAGGCGAACCCTGCAAGGATTCCGTAGCGGTCCGCGTCGTCTTTGGCTTTGTTCATGGCTTCCGCAATTTGAACGTTCATGTCGAATCTCCTGATTTTTGCTGGTGGGTGATCGGCGGTTACAGGCGCACGCGCTGACGGGGAGCTTCGAGAACAGCCGCCGGAGCTTCGCTCTGCGACTCCCGGCGTGGGTTCCACACCTGCCCACCGATGATCATGCTCGGAGCACCTGCAGCAGGAAGGACCTGCGAAAGCCTGGCTTGCTTCGCTGCGGCGTTGAGCGCACGCGCGGTGCCCTCCTCCATGCTTTTGGCTTCGTAGATCACCGGCCCCTTCAAGTGACCCTGCGCTTCGTCCACAAGGGCGGCAAGGGTTCGACCGAACTTGGACTTTGGCCCCTGGTTGCGAGCATCGACGTCCCAACGCTCGATCACTTCGAACGCCTTCTCATGACGGTGGCCAGACCTGTTGAGCTCGCCAAGCGCCGCTTCAGCGTCTTGCACGTTGAAGCGAATGGCGGAGAGCTTCACCGGGTGCGCGTAACCACCACCACTCGATGCCGATTGCGTGATGGCGACCGCTTGGTTTCCGTCGCTGACGAGGTGATGAATTTTCATGTCGATTTCCTTGATGGTTTTCGGAAGGCGCAATTGCCCATCCACGAATTCAAGGTAGATCGCCCTGGAGTTTTGTCCACGACTGTAGCGGACAAAATCTTGACTAAAAGCAAAAACTGCGGAGCTAAGGCCGCAGTTATTCCTAACATCACTTCTCGCGCCGAAGGCGTCATCTGCTCTTTTCCCATCGCCGCTTTTACAGAAGCCGGCGCGAAGCGACCGGCGATGGCACTGAGCTTTTCCTGGCACAAAAAAAAGGCCCCCTCGCGGGGACCCCAAAGAACATGGATTGATCTTACAGGCTGGTGGAGCGCCAGAGCTTGCCTGCGATGCCACCCACGATCAGCGCCACGGGCATAAGCGCCGTCAGAACCATCGGGGGCACAGAGGTGAAGAAGTTTCGCTCACCCTCCTCCAACCCCGGGTAGAGCAGGCCCACGGCAACGCTGGCCAGCTGCAGGGCAACGACGAAGAGCAAGCCCACCAGGGCTCCCTTTCCAAAGCCACCTTTACCCGGCGAAACCGGGAGCCCGCTGGCCCTTGCCGCGCGCACGCGGGCCGCGCGCCAGTTCAACACGTAGAGCAGGAGCAGCAAGAGCAGCATGGCTGTCCCACCAGCGACTGCCAGGCCGGCCTGCCAGCCGTAGCCCACGTTCTGGCCGATCTCTTGGGCCCCGGCAAGAAACAGCAGGCCTGCACCACCGAGGATGACGGTGGCCGGTGCCAGCAAGCCCCACTGCATGTGACCGCCGGGGGTGTGGTGAGCGTTGTAAGACATGGGACCTCCTTGAAGT